>CAUJJC010000168.1 GCA_963204975.1 Verrucomicrobiota bacterium
CGTCCCAAATCGCTACGCCCATGTGGTAGCGCTGGTGGTTCTCGCTGGCTTTGGAATACCACGCAGTGACGAGCTTGTCATCGGCACGCTGGACGGTGCTTGGGTAGCCGCAGTCGGATTCGAGGGTATTGACGATGCGCACTGGCTCGGTCCAGGTTTTGCCTTCGTCGGCGGTGATTTTGGCGAGCACGCCGGTCTGGCCTTTGATGCGGCTGCCGTAGCTCAAAAGGATGCGTCCATCCTTCAAGCGAACGAGGTGACCATTGATCTCGTTTTTCGCGGTGACGCGATTCGGCTCGCCCCAGGTCACGCCGTCGTCTTCGGAAAGGAAAAGGTCCATGCCTGTCTCACGCGCTGCGGCCATCCAGCGTTTGCCACCGAGGTGGAGGAGAGTGGTTTCGTTGCTCTTCGGGCCGATGGTGCCGGTGCGTTTCCATGTCTTGCCATCGTCATCGCTGCGGAAGTGCCAGGAGCGATAGCCTTTGGTCTTTGTGCTCTTGCTGGGATCGGTGAACTCGCCGCCGTAGCACGAGACATGCAGCGAACCGTCGTCGCCTTGTTTGATGTCGCCGAAGGGAATGTAATGCGTCCAGCCAGCATCGGGCGCGGGGAATTCTTTGATTTGGGACCACGTCTTGCCGCCATCGCTGCTGCGACAAACCCAGTTGGAGAGGATGTCATCGCGGAAAACGGGCTGTTTCGGCCGCTGCGGCTGCTTCACATCCGTCCAGCCGGAGCAGAGCACGAGCAGGTCGCCGTTCTTCGCGAGTCCGGCAGCCACGTTCATGCGATTCGTGTGCGGCTCGTTTGGCGCGGGGATACCACGCTTCGTCCAAAACTGCCCGTCGGGGCTGTTCCAGCACTCAGCGGCTCCTTCCATCTGTCCGTGGCTCGGTTTACCGAAGATGGTCGTGTTGATGCTGCCGTCTGGCAGCAGCGTGAGGTTCGGCCACGCGCAGACGTTGTCGATGGCGACAAAGCGCTGGATGTCCTGGGCGAAGAGAGTGGACGACAGAGCGAGGAGTAGAAGGAACGGTTTCATGAGAGTTAGTTGGCGTTTAGATCAGAGAAAAGGACGCACCAGTTCCACAGCGGATACGGCTTGCCAGCGCGGGTGCCGTAGGTGGCGTCGGCGAAGGTGTGGACGGCAGGTTCGGGATCGGAGTCACGGAGGTTGCCGTAGCTGAACGAACGTTGGGCAACGATAGATTGCCCGATGGCGAAGGGTTTGCCGTTGCGCAGTTCGCGGGGGTCGTAGTGGAGCATCGTCACGCCTTTTTCTTCGGTCACTCGTCGGATGGCCACGCGGGTGTTGGGGCCGGTGAGGTTGGTCACTAGAATGGCTCCTTCATCGGTAAGGGGCTTCAGCTTTTCTGCTACGCTGGTGGACAAGGCCAATGCCTCGTCGTCTCCGTTTTTCGATATGGCACTAATGTTGCCGAGGGCTGTGGTGTAGGGATGACCGTAGCTGATCTTGCAGGGCTGGTTCGCAGGCAACGGCTTGGCGAGACGAAGGCGGAGCGTCGTGGGGCCAGCGGTTTCGACGGCTGTGAGAGTCAGCAACTGGCCTGATATGTCGCGCACTTGAAACCCGGCCAGCGAGGTGAAGCCAGCATCGGTGGCAATCTCTTGTCTTGGGAGAAAGCTCGTGTCCACGACGAGTGGCGGACGCGGCACGGTGAACTCGATGAGCACGCTGTCGCGGGTCATATCGAGCTTCGCGCTCTTTGGACGCAGCGGTTGCCACTGCTCACCGCGATGCAGCACACGATGCATCACCTTGCCGACCTGCTCGCCCCACCAGCGTTCGCCATCGGCGGAGAGGTGAATGGGATCACCGTGCCGATCAGGCGGATACAAACTGTTGATCGCACTCGGCACGGCGTAGTGCGGCCCGACCATGTGAATGTGCGGATCAGCATCTGCGGCCATGAGTTGGGCATCGCCGGCTGGACCGAGGGTTTGATAAACGAACATCGGCAGTTCACCGGTCTGACCTGTGATCGCACAAAGGTCAGCAGACCACTGCTTGCGATAGGCGATGAGTTGATCGCGATACCACGCGAGTCCTTCCTTGCGCGGCAACTCCGCATCCCATCGCGTAGGCATGATGCCGCCCGTGGGGCCACCATTGCCCTCGCCTTGCATCCAATACAGCGCGCCAATACGGAACGAGGTGCCGAGCGACTTCGCCTGCTGCATGGCGCGTCGGGCATCGTCCAGACTTGTGAGGTAGTAGCCGCCACCGTGCCTGCGGCTTTCGGGCGTGCGGGGATCGTTGGAGAGATCTGCAATGGAGAGTTCTTGAATCTGACGTCCACCTTGCCCAGCGCAGGCAACGAGGTGACGTGCAGCGGGCTGCATTACGGAGAGATGATCAGCCAAGCCATTCGCCACGGTCTCACCGAGACCGCCGTTGGTTTGGGCTGTCAGAGGCACCAACGTGAACTGCTCATCCGGTCGCTTCTCGGGTGTCTCGTTGAGCAACCATGTCCTCACACCGCGTTTGAACGCGTAGTTGCCAAAGCCTGTGTCTTTGGGCGTGACCAGCGGTAGCGACTCCGAGCCATCGCAGAGCGACTGCCCCATCAGCCAGATGCCGACGATGGGCTGCTTATCTGCTGCGTGAATGAAGGCCGCGAGGCTGATGCCCGCGAGACACAGGAGAGGCTTCATGGACTACTTCGTGAACTGGAAGGAGAAGATGTCGGCGTCCTTCATCGAGATACGCAGACGGACGGGCTTGCCAGCGAGCGAGCTGACATCGGTGCCGGATTTCCAGCTCACACGGCGGTCAATCTCATTGCCGATTTGCGTCACCGCATCGTCGATGGAGAAGCCGGGGATCGGTTTGCCTTCGGCATCTTCAAAGCCGATCTTCACACCACCAGCAGCGGACGTGGAGAAGTTTAGCGACAGCTCGCGACCATCAAAGATGAACGGCTTCGTGATGGCATGACCGCCGGCATACGGACAGTGCAAGGACGCGAAACCATCGGTGCGCAGCGAGTAGCGACGCAGGTGCGCGGTGGGTTGTGCGTAGTCTTGATTCACGAAGACGGACATCTCGTTGGCACCTGTGGGCACCACATTGAGCGCAGGGTAGTTGGTGCGCGAAACCCAGTTCTGCGCACCGATGCCGCCCTTGATAAAGCCTTCCAAAAAGGTGCGGTCGAAGTGGCCGAGATGCTCCTTGCCCTCAATCGGACGCGTGGTCATGAAGATGGCGTCCGAGGTGTCCTTGAAGTAGCCCGGGTTCACGTTGATCGCTTTGGCTTGCTCGTCCGTGAGCACCTGACGCTTTGGCATAAAGCGCGCGGCGATGGCCACATATTGATGCGGTGCGCGGAAGTAGGCGTGGGTTTGATTCGTGTAGAGGTGCTCAATGGGCGCTTCCATCTCGGGGTTGCGATACTCAAGCAGCACGGGTGCCGACCACTTGATGAAGTCCGTGCTCTCACTGCGCACGATGCGACGAATGCTTTTTTCAAAGACCCGATAGTAGGCCACATACTTGCCCTCAGCCTCTGACCAAAACGGGACGTTCTGCGAGTCGAACATGTATTTGTAGGGAACCATCGCCTGCGTGATCACCGCCGCATCCGTCATCTTTTGCCAGCGATAGCCGTCGGGCGATTTCCACGCGAACAAACCACCTCCCTGCATCGTGCCGCCGAGCGCCTTGAAGCGTTCGTCCGCCGGCACTCCAGGACGCAGATCGCGGAAGGGGCTGAAGTTGTGCGTGGATTGGTTCGCATTCATCAGCACCACGTTGTTTTGCTTGGTGCCCATCACTTCATAGATGCCTAGCTCCGGCTTCGTCCAGGTGCGGCCATCCGTGGACTCCGCGCAGCAGGTGAGTTCTTCCTCGCTGCCATCTTTGTTCGCCACGGCTTTGCCACGATAATAGGCGCGCAGGCGTCCGTCTTCGAGCGTCAGGATCGTGGCATAGCCGCTGAAGAGACCTTCCCAAGGTTTGTCGAACTTGAATGCCACGCCCTCGTCGCGTGGTGTCTGGAGTCGTAGCTCGGTGCGGCTCAGGGTATCGATGAGGAAGCGATCCACGAACAGCTCGCGGCGACTGCCGATGTTAATAGGTTCGGCGGCTTGTGAGCCAAGGGATAGCGCCAGGAGGAGGACGATGCGTTTCATGGTGTGACTGATAGTAGATTCTGAAGAAGGATTTCTTGCATCGTCGTCTCCGGTTTGCCGTCGAGCGGATGCCGAACCTCGCATTTCACGCCGAGGGGCTTCAAAGTGTCCTGGAGCATCAAACCAAGCACCGCGCTGTGCGTGGGATCCTTCTGCGGCTCGCCTTGGACGGGTGGTTTGTCTTCTTTGGTGGTCAAAAGGACCGCGAAAGGGTCATCCGCGCTCGCGTGGGACATCGGTGACCATTTGTGGAGATCGGTGAGGTGCTTGTCCCGGTTCGCGAGGAAGGGCGCGAAGGTCTCTTTTCGGGTTTTGCCGATGTAGCCGAAGGCGTGGCCGCCGTATTCGCTGTTCGGGATCCATTCGACGAGCTGTTTCGGATCAAGCGAGGGCTGTGGAGCTTTCGTGACGGTGAAAAGCACCCGCGTGGACTCGCGGCTGATGGGATCAGTCGCTTGCGCATCGGCCATGTCGTCGTGCATCGCCAGCCAGAGGCTGGAGCAGCCACCGGCGCTCACGCCGCTCGCGGCGATGCGTGTTTTGTTGAGGTTCCACTCGCTAGCTTTCGAGCGCAGATGCTGCAAAGCACGCGCCGCATCCATCAGCGGCCATTGCAGCGGCGGCGTGACCTTCGCGGCGTTCGCATCGGCGAGGAAGCGGTAGTTGATCGAGGCCACGGAGATGCCGACATCGAGAAACGCATGCACATCGAGATGCTGATGGATGTCCGTCTTGTCCTGCGCACCCCAACCGCCGCCGTGGATGTAAAACACGACCGGCGTCGGCTTCGCGGACTTCGTGAGCCACACATCCATCGTCTGGCGAAAATGCGGACCGTAAGCCTCATCGGCGAAGGTCGCTGGCGTGGCATCGGCTTCGTCGGTGGCGTAGAGTTTGCGAACGGCGGCGGGCGGCATCCAAAGTGGATTGGCCGAGGCATCCAACAGCTTCGCGAGCACCGAATCGGCTCCTGCTGCCGCTATGTCGAGTTGCTCGACCGGATGGTATTCATCGATCACAGCCTGCAATAACCCGCCGGCCTCTCCGCTCTCGCCCGACGAGGCACGAGGGTAAAACATCGCCAACGGATTCACGCATGGCATGATGAGCACGACGTTCTTCTTTCGTGTCTCCACGGCGACCGGATCATCGCTCAGACACCACTCGGAGAAAGCCAAGGCCCGCAGCATGCTTGACCGGTCTGGGTCGCTTGGCGGTGTGGTCACGAGGCGCACCTGCTTGCCCGTGTTCTTCACCTTCGGATCGGTGATCTTCAGCAAATACACCGGCATGTTCTGCCCGCTCATCCCGCGCGATTCGAGCACCGCGACCTTCGGAAAGGCCTTCCGCCAATGCGCCAGCGTGCCCGCATACTCCTCCCAGGTCAGCCGATGCATCGGCGCATGCTTTTCCTGTGCCGCGAGAGGCGAAACGAGCACGAGCAGGGCAATGGCGAGGTGTTTCATGAAGGACCGGCACAAAACGCGGTTCGCAGGCCTATTCTCCCGCTGGTGTGTTTGGCGTGAAAAGGGTCCGCTGCATGCCCGTAAAGCTCTCGTGCCGTTCATCCGCCTGATTTTCGCCCTGCTCACCACTTCCGCTCTCGCCGCGCCGGTCGATTTCGTGCGTGAGGTGAGGCCGATCTTGGAAAAGCACTGCCTGGAATGCCACGGCGAGAAAAAACAGAAATCCGGGCTGCGCCTCGACATCAAATCCGAAGCCTTCAAAGGCGGCGACAACCATGCGCCGGACATCGTGCCCGGAAAAGTCTCTGAAAGCCCGCTGGTGCACTTTTTGACCTCGGATGATGAAGACGAGGTGATGCCGCCCAAAGGCAAACTGCCCGCCATAGACATCGAGACGCTCACGCGATGGATCAACGAAGGCGCGAAATGGCCGGACGGCATCGACAAAGCGAAGGTCGAGGACAAACGCGATCATTGGGCGTTCAAAGTGGTTTCGGCTTCAGCCGAAAAGATGCGGCTAAAGCCGCAGCCACTTTCCATCGACACCTTCATCGACGCGAAACTCACCGAGAAAGGCCTTCACCGCGCCCCACCCGCCGATCCGGTGACATGGCTCCGCCGCGTGACCTTCGATCTCACTGGGCTGCCGCCGACGCCGGAGGAAGTCGCTGCGTTCTTGAAGGACAAAGACCACGCCGCCGTCGTCGAGCGTCTGCTGGGCTCGCCGCGCTATGGCGAGCACTGGGCGCAGCATTGGCTGGATGTGGTGCGCTACGCGGACACGCATGGCTTTGAAGTGAATACCGAGCGCCCGAATGCGTGGCCGTATCGCGATTACGTGATCCGCGCCTTCAACAGCGACACGCCGTATGATCGCTTTATCCAGGAGCAGATCGTCGGCGATGCGATGGGGGTGGATGCGGCCACGGGCTTCCTCGTGACGGCGTCCGTTTTGCTGCCGGGACAGATTGGCAAGGATGAGCCCTCGAAGCGGCTCGCCCGGCAGGATTCCATCGACGAGATGGTCGTGAACATCGGCCAGACCTTTCTCGGGCTCAGCATCGGCTGCGCACGTTGCCACGATCACAAGTTCGATCCCATCACCGCCAAGGACTACTACGCGATGCAGGCCTTCGTGGCGGGTGTGGAGTATGGCGAGCGCGATCTACGCACGCCGGAGGCTCTCGCGGCTCGAGAACGCCTGAACGAGGTCAAAGCGAAGCTCGCCGAGCTCGACAAGCAGCTCTCGCGTTTCGTTCCGCTGGCCAAATCCGGCGTGAAACGCCCGATGGTGGACCCTCGCGAAAATCGCGACCGTTTCATGCCGGTGAAGGCCAAGCGTGTGCGCTTCACCATTCGCGATACGAACAACCTCGAGCCCTGCATCGACGAATTCGAGGTCTTCACCACCACAGGCGAAAACATCGCGCTGAATGCTTCGGAGACGGTTTCGGGCGAAAAAGTCAGCGCGGACCGTCATGAGCAGCGATTCGTGAATGACGGCCACTACGGCAACTCGCGCAGTTGGATGTCGAACGAGGTCGGCAAGGGCTGGGTGATGGTCGAGTTCAGCGGCGAGCACGAGATTGATCGCGTCGTCTGGAGTCGCGACCGGCAGGGGAAGTTCAAGGACCGGCTCGCCACGAGTTATGTGATAGAGGTTGCGGATGCCTCAGGCACTTGGAAGACGGTGGCGGACTCCGATGACCGGCAGCGCTTTGACACGCGGGATCGCACGCAGCCTGCGTTTTCCACCCAAGGCCTCCGAAAAGAAGAAGTGGCCGAAGCCAAGCGCCTGCTCGATCAAAAACGGCCGCTCGATGAGGAACTCCAACGCCTGGATGCCGCACAAAAAGTCTTCGCCGGCACCTTCCGCACGCCGGATGACATCCACGTGCTCAATCGCGGCGATCCCGAGCAGCCGAAGGAACCCGTCGCGCCTGCGGTGCTCAGCGCCTTGGGCGATTTGAAGCTCGCGAAGGAAACGCCCGAGCAGCAGCGGCGCCTCGCGCTTGCGAAGTGGATCGCCAGCCCGCAGAATCCGCTCACCGCCCGCGTGATGGTGAATCGCCTCTGGCAAGGCCACTTCGGCACCGGCTTGGTCGAGACACCGAGTGATTTTGGCCGCATGGGCATGAAACCCACGCACCCGGAATTGCTCGACTGGCTCGCGGCGGAGTTCATCCGCAGCGGCTGGAGTGTGAAGCAGATGCACCGGCTCATCGTGATGAGTGAGGCGTATCGACAAAGTGGTTTCGGCTTTAGCCGAAATGATGCGGCTAAAGCCGCAGCCACTTTAGATTCCGAATCTCGCCTCCTCTGGCGCTTCCCCTCCCGTCGTCTCGATGCCGAGGTCATTCGCGACTCGATGCTGGCCGTCAGCGGCTTGCTGGACCTCAAGATGCACGGTCGCGGCTTCAACCTCTTCGACAAACGCGGCGGACTGACCGGCTTTGAGCCCGTGGAGACGCTCACGCCGGAAAACACGCGGCGCATGATTTACGCGCACAAAGTCCGTCGCGAGCCCGAGGCCGTATTCGGAGCCTTTGACTGCCCGGATGCCGGACAAAGCACCGCCGTTCGCCGCAGCAGCACCACACCGATTCAGGCGCTCAACCTCTTCAACAGCCGCTTCACCCTCGAAACCGCATCCGCCTTTGCCAAACGAGCGCAAAAAGAGGCCGGAGCGGACATCGCCGCGCAAATCACCCAGGCCTACCAACTCGCGCTCAATCGCCCCCCGAGCACCGACGAGCTACGTGAGGCCACGCCTGAAGTCCGCGAGCATGGCCTCGCCGTGCTCTGCCGCGCGTTGTTCAACTCGAACGAGTTTCTCTTCCTGCCGTAGCGCCGAGTTCATTGGCTTGATGAATCAATCGGAGATAGGAAGAGCCTTCATGAACAGGGATTCACTCGCACCACCCTTCCGCCACGGAGGTCCGCTTGGCCGCGCACGTTTCAAAGTGCGGCCGGAGGACTTCGTCGTGGAGGAATTGCTCGGCTTTGAGCCCTCAGGCGAGGGTGAGCACTGCCTCGTGTGGGTGGAAAAGCGCGACCTCGACAGCAACACTGCCGGTGCACGCCTCGCCGATGCACTTGGGCTGCGTCGGAGGCTCGTCAGTCATTGCGGCCTGAAGGATCGCCATGCCGTGACGCGGCAGTGGTTCAGTCTGCACATGCCCGGACAGCCTTCACCGGAGCCCGCCGCGCTCGAATCCGAAGGCCTCCGCGTGCTGCGCATCACTCGAAACACGCGCAAACTGCGGCGAGGCATTCATTTCGGCAATCGCTTCACCATCCGGCTGCGCGAGCCATCGTTTGATTTCGCCTCCGCGCAGCAGCGCTGGCAGCAAATCGTTTCCGAAGGCGTGCCAAACCTCTTTGGCGAGCAGCGCTTCGGTCATGAAGGCCGCAACGTCGAAAAAGCGCTCGCCATGTTTCGCGGCGAGTTCACGCCGGGGGATCGGCTGCTGCGTGGCCTGTTGCTTTCCAGCGTGCGCAGCCATCTTTTCAACGCGGTGATCGCGGAGCGAATGATGCGCGGCATTTGGGATCAGCCGCTTGCGGGCGAAGTGTATGGCTTTCCCGACAACGGCACGCTCCTGCTCATCCCCAACCAACGCGGCGATGAAGCTCAACGCTTCGCGGAAAGCAAAGTCGAGCTCACCGCGCCGCTGTGGGGCGGTGGCGAGCTTTACAGCGCCGATGATGTGCAAGCGCTGGAGATGGAGGTCGCCTCACGCTTCCCCGAGCTCACCGCAGGCCTCGAAGCCGCCGGTTTGCGTCAGGAACGCCGCGTGATGCGGCTGCGCCCGATAAATCCCGCGCTCATCGCGCTGCCGGATGGCGATTCGCAGCTCACCTTTGATCTGCCACGCGGGACCTATGCTACCACCGTGCTTCGCGAACTCGCGGAGCTCGAAGAAACGCGAGAAACTCCGTAACATGTGGCCGCGCCGGGGAGATTAACTCGTGCCCATTCGATGACACCCACCCACGAACATCTTTCCCTCGCAGGACGCCACCTTTTGGACCGGCGGCGCTTCCTTTCGAGCAGCGCCACGGCGCTCGGGTCGGTCGCACTGACGCAGTTGCTCGGCATGGATGGATTGCTCGCCGCGGATGGCCCGGTGATCGATCCCGGCCGACCGTATGCGCCGCGCCAACCGCATTTCCCCGCGAAGGCGAAAAACATCGTCGTCATCTTTTGCGCGGGCGCGGTGAGCCAGCTCGAAACCTGGGACTACAAGCCGGAACTCATCAAGTGGGACAACAAACCGCTGCCCGGCGGCCCTGCAGTCACGTTTCAAGGTCCCGCAGGAAACCTCGCACGTCCTCAATACACCTTCCGTCCACGTGGTCAGACCGGCAAATGGGTGAGCGACATGATCCCGCATCTCGCGGAGCTCACCGATGACATCGCCTTCGTCCACTCGCTCACCAGCAAATCGAACACGCATGGCCCCGCGGAGAATTTTCTCTCCACCGGCTTCACGCTCGATGGCTTTCCCTCGCTCGGCTCGTGGGTGACGTATGCGCTCGGCAGCGAGAACCAGGATCTGCCCAGCTACGTCGCCATTCCCGATCCACGCGGCGTGCCGCAGAACGGCGCAAACAACTGGGGCCCCGGCTTTCTGCCCGCTGCCTTCCAAGGCACCACGATGAGCAGCAAAAGCCCCGTGCGGCATCTTTCCGCACCCGGCGTGTCCGCGCAGGCCGATCAAGCGGCGCGTTCGCTGCTGCAAAAGATGAACGCGCGACATCTCGAAGCGAATCCGGGTGATCAAAAACTCGCCGCACGCATCGCCAGCTACGAACTCGCCGCTCGCATGCAACTCAGCGTGCCGGAGATCAACGACCTCAGCACCGAGCCCGCTCACATCCTGAAAATGTATGGCGCGGATGACACGCAAAACGCCGACAAAGCCGCCTTTGCGAAGAATTGCATCCTCGCCCGCCGACTCATCGAACGTGGCGTGCGCTTTGTGCAGCTCTTCAACGGGGCCTACGCCAGCGGCGGCAAACTCAACTGGGACGGCCACAGCGATCTCAAAGCGCAGTATGACGTGCACGCCAGCATCCTCGACCAGCCCACCGCCGCCTTGATCCGCGATCTGAAACAACGCGGACTGCTTCAAGACACGCTCGTCGTGTGGTGCACCGAGTTCGGCCGCATGCCCTTCTTCCAAAAAGGCGCGAAAGGCCGCGATCACAATCCCGATGGCTTCACCTGCTGGATGGCCGGCGCGGGCGTGAAGCCCGGCGTCAGCCATGGCGAGTGCGATGAGCTCGGCCAAAAGGCCGTGAAGGACGTGCATCCGCTCTACCACTTCAACGCCACCATCCTCCACCTGCTCGGCCTCGACTTCGAACGCCTCACCTTCGAGCACAACGGCATCCAGCGCCGCCTCACGAACGTGGAAGGCAAAGTGATCACCGAGCTGCTGGCGTGAGTGCCTGCGACAAATCATGGCCCAAAGCGGCCACCGCTTCCCGCATCGCCTCACCAAACGATTCGATGATTTGCGCCGCGTCAGCGACTCCTTCGCTCTGAAACTCGCCCCGAGTATCCCACGTGAGATTTTCCATCGTCAGTCGTTTCGCCCGCACGACGGCCGTTTTCGCAATGAGACCCGTTTTGGGCTCCACGAGCCTGCGGAAGAGCATTTGGTCGATTTCGAGCTCGCAATGCTTGTCCTCACGACCCGTCACCGTGAAGGGATTTTGCGCTTTGGAGAGGATGAGGGCGTTTGTGATCTTGTAGCGACCGTCATCGAGGAAATACAGGTCAAACGCATGGCAATCCGCGATGAAGACGCGGTGGTAACTCGTCTGCGCCGTCCCCGTGTCGCAGATGCCCGTGCTGTTGCCGATGCTCACAAAGCCATCCACGCGATACTGCGCCGATTCATGAGCGCTGATGCCATCGTCGCCGCATTCGATGGCGCGGATGTTTTCAAAGACCACGTCGCGGCAGTCGCCATGGATGTTGAAGCCGTCGTTGTAGGGATGCGTGGCGGTGAGGTTCTTGATGACGAGGTGCGCATTGTCTCCACCGAACTGCACCCCCGCGCTGCGCATCGGCGCAAACACCTTCGCCTCCGCCAGCGACTGCCCGGCAGCCAGTTCGAGGTAAAATGTGCCGAAAATCGCCTTCGACGGCGGCTTCTCACGACTCGGGTCCTTCACAAAGGTCCACTCGCCTGCTTGCAACTCCTCCGGCTTCTTCAGCGCCGCACTCCGACCCTTCGACGTGCGGCCCATGAGCTGCATTTTGCCATCGAAGAGGAAAAACCATCTTCCGATGACCGCATCGCTCAGCCCCGGCAGCAGATCATCATTTGCAAACAACCCCGGCGAAACCTCACGCCACTTCGCCGGATCAATCGGATCACTGCCCTCCAGCGTCGCCCCATGCCCATCCAGAGTGATCGGCTTCCCCGGCTCCCCTTTCTTCAGGTAGAAGCCCGCGTAATCACGATACACCTTCGGCTCCAGATGAATCGTATCACCCGCCACCGCCACCTTGATCGCGTGATGAATCGTCGGCACATCTTTCCCGACGTGGATGTCGCGAGCGAACAGCGGAGAACCGAGAGCCAGAATACAGAGCAGCGATTTCATTCGAGAGGATGGATGGGGCCGAGAATGCGTTCCCTGTCCATACGCAGCTCAACTGCGACCTTGTCGCCGGAGCCCTTGGTGCCTCGGATTTTCTTCGGCACAGGCAGGAACTGGCTGCCTGACTTCGTGTCGTTCCAAACGGTCGTCTTCCATGTTTTGCCCTCCACGCTCGCGATGACCGGCGTCATGCCCCAAGAGCCAGTGACAGGCAATTTGAGGCTCTTCGGCAGCGGAGCAAAGGTCCAGCCGCCTTTGCCACCCGTGTGGAAGAGCGTCGCGGTGAAGCGATGCGTCTGCTCAAAGGGATCTCGCTGCGGTTTCATGGATTGGGGGGCTGGCAATCGAAGCTACGCTGGCGGTGTCGCGGCAACAGCGGCAGCGTAGGCTTCTTTGAGTTTCGGGTCGGTTTGTGTGTGTGCGCCGCGATAGACGAGCAGCAAGCCGAGGCGCGAGTGATCGGTCGTGTTTGGCGCAGAGTGGTGGATCGTTTCGCACTGGTGAATCGTTGCGTCGCCGGGGGCAAGGAGAGCACAGAATTGCTCTTCGAGGGGCACGTCGGGTGTTTCGGCCAGGCCGATGCTGTTGCCACGCACGCCGCTGGCCTTGGTGGGAAGCATTCCCTGCTTGTGCGAGCCTTTGACAAAGAACACGGGGCCGTTGTCCTCGGTGACGGCGTCGATGGCGATCCAGACAGTGAGCATGTCCGGCGGAGTTTGGCAGAAGTAGGCGTTGTCTTGATGATACGGCACGCCGGAGCCGATGCGGGCCGGTTTGTTGAAGGTCTCGACACCGACCAAAACAGGCTCGCCATGCACGAGCGGGGCAATGAGGGCCTTGATGTCCACACGTTCACCCAGGGCACGGAAGAAGTCGTTGTGCTCCTCCAGCCGCCAGAGGTTGCGCACGGTTTTCTCGTCCTTTTCGAGTGTGCGAGCATTCAGCGGTTTGCTGGCGAGGTCGTCGCGGATGTAGCGGTCCAGTTCGGCACGCACAGCGGCGACTTCATCGGCGCTGAGGAAGCTGCGGATGAGGAAGACGCCGTCGCGTTCGTAGTCGGTGAGTGTGTTGGTGGCATTCATAGTGTTAGATCGGTTAATACGGCTTCGTCCACGAAGTCGCGCGCGGCGAAGGCCTGATCGAGGTGTGCGGGCGTGCGACCGCCGAAGAGCACGGTGTCGATGCCGGGCTGATGCAAAGCCCACGCCAACGCGAGATGGACCTGCGAGTGCCCGGTGCGTTTCGCGATGGCTTCGAGCCGTGCGAGGCGTTGATAGGCCGCGTCATGAAAATAGACGTTCTGATGCCCCGGAACGATTTCGAAGCGTGAACCGGCCTGAACGCCGTTTTGATGCTTCCCAGTCAAAAACCCGGCTCCGAGCGGGCTGTAGGTCACGATGGCGATGTCGTTCGCGGCGCAGTAGTCGCGCAAAGCCTCGGTGACATCGCGGACGGCGAGGTTGTGGTTGTTTTGGATCACACGGAAACGCGGGCCGAGGGCGCGGAGTTGATCGAGCGTGACGTTGCTGGCTCCGAATCGCCTCACTGGGAGCTTTTCGAGCGCAGCGGCAGCTTGCAGCGCCGTCTCATGCCATTGATGGAGATACAGCAGGTCGATTTGCTCGACGCCGAGACGTCGCAAACTGTCCGTAACGTCAATCCGGTCATACGGCGGCAGGATCTTCGTCGCGACGCTGATGCCTTCCGGCTTTCGCGAAGCCAGCCACTTGCCGAGGATCGTTTCCGAAGCTCCACCGCCGTAAGCTGCGGCGGTGTCGAAGTGCGTGACACCGCGTGCGAAAGCGTGATCGAGCAGCGCAAAGGAAGCTGCCTCGTCGATCTCACGACCGAAGGTGACGCAGCCGAGGCCGATGCGGGCGTGAGGCATGAGTGCTTCAATACGTTTTGCCTTCAGGAATGGCGGGCGCGCCTCCGACTTCGCCGAGGATCTGGTCGAAGTCGGCGGAGCAGGCGGCGAAGTGGGCGCAGACGGCGCTGAATTCGGCGCCGTGGACGATGAATTGAGCACCGAGGTCGATGAGCGTTTTGGCATCGGCGGCGGTGCCGACGGGGCGGCCCCAGGCTTTGCCGTGCTTTTTGCAGGCGGCGGCGATTTGCTTCTGCACGTCCATCATGACGGGATCATTGACGGCGGGCGTGCGGCCGAGGCGCAGGGACATGTCACCAGGGCCGAGGAAGAGAATGTCCACACCGGGAACGGCGGCGATGGCTTCGGCGTTTTCGAGAGCTTGCGGCGTTTCGATTTGGACAGTGAGGAAGGTCTCGCGGTTCGCTTGATCGGTGTAATCGGCGGGTTTGCCGATCCAGTAGTCGGCATCGCGTCCGCCGCCGCAGAAGCCGCGGTCGCCGAGGGGCGGGAATTTGATGGCGCTGACGAGCGCGCGGGCTTCATCGGCCGTAGCGACGTGGGGGATCATCAAACCGGCTGCGCCGTCTTCGAGGAGGCGGTAGAGGCCGTTTTTTTCCTTCGTGGGCGGGCGCCACATGCAGTCGATGTCGGCGGCGTGATGACGGCCGAGCATGGTTTCGATTTCGTGAGCCTCCCAGGCGCGGTGTTCGCCATCGAGCCAGATGCCGTCGTAGTGATAATGCGCCGCGACGGCGGGAAAGAAGGCGATGGGCGAGCCGGTGCAGCAGATGCGGGCGACTTTGCCAGCGCGGAGCTTGGCAAGGACTTTGGAACGTCTCATGAAATTAGTTTTGAGATGGTTTGAGATGTTGGGTGAGCAGAGTGGTTAATGCGGAAGGATCACCAGCAAGCATGTGGAGGTCTTGAGCTTCGATTAGACGCCGGGCGAGTGCTTCGTGCTGTTGTTCTTCAGCGTTGAGCTTTATCTTCGCTGCCGAAGGTAGCGCGACGATGACATCCCACTGCTGCGGACCAAAGCTGAGGGACCAGTTCATGATCCATGAGTAGCTTTTATGGAAGTCTTCGGGCTGTGGCACGGGCAATGAACCTGGCACGGAGATGAGCACGAGATCCGGAGCCATGGTGCGGACTTTTTTGGCTGAGCCTTCTAGTTGGGCGAGCGTCTGACCTTCTACGGGCCATGATGTGACGTTGATGATGGCTTGAGGATAGAGCTGCTGGATCGCGGGCAGGATCAGCGTGTCGTAGGGCGGCATGGCGAGCACTTTGACGGGCTGACCAGTCTTGAGGAGGGCTAGCGTGTGGCTCAGAGCGGGCAATGGCGGACCGATGTCGCTGAGCGAAACGTTTTGGCCGGTGATCGTCTGCGCGATGGTTTCAGCGAAGAGCTTGTGCCCAGCCATGTTGGGATGGATGGGATCACTGAGCAGCAGATTCCATTCGAGAGCGTCCTTGGAGTGAACGGCGTCAAACGCGGCGAAACAATCGGCCACGGCAATGGACTCGGCTTTGGCGATGTCGCGGATGGCTTGCGTGAATTCGGCGAGCTTGGCTCTGGAGCGCTGCGGGGATTCGACGATGGAGTTTTGAGTGCAGAGGATCACCTCGGCATCGATGGCATGGCAGCGGCGGATGATTTCCCGAAGGTTGTTTTGGAAATCGGCGACGGGCGTGCGCACGAGATCATTCATGCCAAACATGACAGTCACGAGATGCGGCTTGTGCGCGAGGACATCGCGCTCCAGGCGCTTGAGACCGCCGGTAGTGGTGTCGCCACTGATGCCAGCATTGCGCACGACGATCTGAGCCTGCGGATGAATTTTTTTCAGGGCGATCTGCAGCATCTCGGGATAAGCACGCAGACCTCCGCTGTGATAATAGACGCCAGTGATGCTGTCACCGATGCAGACGATGCGAACGGGTTCTTTGCCTACGGCGAGGAGTTGCGCAGTTTTGATCGGAGCCGCTGACAGCACGCTCACGCAGGTGAGAAGAAACAAGATGAAGCGCATGATGATCAGTTTTGTTTCAGCCAATCCAGCGTGATGCGGCGGATACGGAGTCGATTGAGCGCACCCACTTTGGTGTCGCCTGCGCAGTAGCCAAGCAGAACCGCGTCTCCGACAAAATGGATCGCCGTGTAGTGGAAAGAGCCCTCAGGATCACCTTCGATAAGTTTGCGATGCGGCCACGTTTTGCCGCCATCGCTGGAAATCGCGGCCACGAGCGGAGTGCGACGCTTCGGAGTGAAAGTGAACTTGCCCGAGTGGTCATTGAAAAGCCCCAGCAAGTCACTGCTGCTAGGAAGTCGCTCGATGCTGGCAGGACCGTTCGGCGACTTCAGTTCCGTCGGCTCGGGTGGCGTCCAGTTTTTCCCGGCATCGCTGGATCGGAAGCCCCACTGCTCGCCATGATCGGTGCGTGCCCATGAGAACAACGAACCATCCGCCAGCTCCACCACTCCTGGTTCCTGCAAGCCGCTGCCACTCCGAACAGGCAAGGCCCACCAACTAGCCGACTCGACCCATGTTTCTCCTTCGTCATCGGAGTAAATCCAAAGATCAACCGCGCGAGCATCGAAGGATTTGCTGGAGTGGGGATCACTGCCCCTGGAGCGATGAAAAGCGAGCGGCGCGATCAGGCGTCCTTTGCTCATCTGGATCACTCGATCATTGTTCATCACGAAGTAGCCAGGGGCTTGGAGGATCAATCGCGGCTCGCTCCAGGACATGCCATCGTCTGTGGACGTGCGGATGTAAGGCCGGCAGTCGATCCAACTGTTCTTGATGAGGTAAAACATGGCGAGCTTGCCGCTGGCCAGTCTCAACAGGGAAACGCTCATCACGTTCTTTCCGCCTTCATTCTCCACGACCACCACGGGATCACTCCAGGTGCGTCCTTCATCTTTGGATTCGATGCGGACGATCTTGGCGGCAGACTCGTCGGCAGCTCCCCCGTAGAACTGCGAGTAGCAAAAAATGATTCGACCATCTTTGAGCGTGGCGAAGGAACCTTCGGAGTTGCGCGGATGCTCCTTGCTGGGCTCCACGTTCAAAGTCACTGCATTCTCTGGCTCCGCTGCATTGAGAAATAGGGAAGCTCCGATCACGACGGCAGCCATGCAGGTTGCGGCAAATCTTGGCAGTGAAGATCGAGACAAAGAGATCATGACATTGATCCTGACTGCACGATCAGATTCGAACAAGTTTGGCGTTCTGGTCCGTTCTTCAGACCATATGCCAGCATCCGCCCATCCGATCCTGCCCAAGCGCCTTTCCCTGGTGGCGCAGACCGTTGAGAGCCTGTGCACCTCTTTGCGATCGGGACTCTGGCAGGGCTTTCTGCCCGGAGAGCGCGAACTGTGCTCTCAGCTCCAAGTGAGCCGCCAAACATTGCGCAGCGCTCTGGAGGCGCTTCAACAGCAAGGCTGGATCGACACCACCGGACGCAAACGCCGCCGCATCTTGAAGACCGACGGGAGCCGAACCAATGCTCGCGCACCTCGAATCGTCGCCGCGATTTCCCCTCGTCCGCTGGACTCCATGTCGCAGTCCTCGGTGGTCATGGTCGATCAGCTTCGCGCCGATCTCGCCCGTGCCGGGCTGGAGCTGGTGATTCATACATCTCCGGCATGTTACTCCGCGCACCCCGCGCGTGCTCTCGATGCGCTGGTCTCACGATCACCGGCGGCGGTCTGGTTACTCGTGGGTTCCCTCGCACCACAGCAGAGGTGGTTTGTGCGCCGCGGGTTGCCTTGCCTGGTCGTGGGCTCCTGCGCACCCGATATCGGATTGCCTTCGGTGGACATGGACTATCGGGCAGCGTGTCGTCACGCTGGTGCCTTACTTCATCGCAAAGGGCATCGCAGCATTGCCTTGATCCGAGCCACGGGCGACTACGGAGGCGACCTCGAAAGCGAGCGCGGGCTGAGCGAGGTCTTGAACCCAAATCCGGGCACGCATTTTCAGATTCTTCGCCACGATGGCACGGCTCAGGGAGTGTGTTTGCAGGTGGACCGGGCACTGCGCTCAGCGCGTTCACCGACCGCCTACGTGGTCGCTCGTTCCATGCACGTCATCACCGTGATGATGCATCTGATGCTGCGCGGCAAACGCATCCCGAAGGACGTGGCGGTGCTGTCTCGCGACGACGAAACTTTTCTCCAACATGCGGTGCCCAGCGTGACACGCTACTCGACGAGCCAGGTGCAATTCGCTCGGCGTGTGTCCATCGCTGCCCGTCAGCTTGCTGAGGGCACACCATTGCCTCGCACAACGATCCGTCTGATGCCCAAGCTGGTGCAAGGCGAGACCGTATGAGCTTACAACTCACAGTGCCTCGACCAGTCGGCGAATGGCGGTGAGGTTCAGCATCGCCTTGGGCACGAAGGAAGTGGTCTCCACATACTCAGGCACCTTGCTGCCATCCGTCGTGCGCTCGGAGCAGTGGGCATTGGCACCGGCAGGACCAAGGCCGTCCAACGTGGGGCCGATGCCACAGAGATAGTTCGCGTCGCTGAGCCCACCGCGCTTCACCAGCTTGGTTGGCAAGGTCAGTTCGGTTCCAGCTTCCTGCCAATATCGAGCCAGTCCACGCGTGCGCTCATCATCGGGCCATGAAGGCGACAGACCCAGACGCTCCACTTCAATCGCTGAGCATCCAGCCGATGCCTCGCGTGCCAACGCATGGAGGGCTGCGCCGGTTTGCTGGAGGAGCGCAGGATCGTAGGCTCGCATTTCAAGTTCCATCGCAGCGTGATGAGGCACTCGGTTCAAGACGGTGCCTCCTGAGATGTGGCCGATATTCACGGTCACTTCGCGCGCATGATAGGTCAGCCCGGCAGCCGCCTGAATGATGGGCGCGAGATCAACGATCGCATTCACCCCTTGGTCGTGAGCGCTGCCAGCGTGCGCACCTTTGCCATGGGCGGTGAGCCGATACTCGGCGCGACCTTTGCGAGCTGTCACCAAGTGATACTCGCCATTGATGACGGGTCCGCCTTCAAACACCAACACGGCAGCCGCGCCTGCCGGACAACGATCAGCGGTGAACCGCGCGAAGTCCGTCGCCATCACCTCCTCGGAGGCATTCGCCGCGATCAGCCAGTCGATGCGATGGAAGACATCGGGCATCACATCGCGCATGGCTTTGAGCATCAACCAGATCAACGCCGTGCCGCCTTTGATATCGACCGTGCCGGGACCGTAGATGCGTCCCTCTTCGGGCGCGGGCTGCCAGTGGAAGTCGTTCCTCTGCTCCTCCTCCGCCGGAAATACCGTGTCGAGGTGCGTCACCAGCACGATGCGTGGTCCGCCGGGCTGCGGCCTTGTGAGGAAGAGATGATGCCCGAAATCAGGATGATCCGAGGGCACCTGCTCAGCGATGAAGCCGAGATCGTGGAAGCACTCTGCGGTGAGCGCGCCCACGGCATTCACTCCGGCGGGATTCGAGGTGAAGCTGTTGATGTCCACCATCCGATGCAGCCAGTCGATGGCTTGATCGAAGTGCGTGACGAGAGATTGGCGAAGTGCGTCAGACATGAGAGGGACTCAAAGGTGAAGGCGGCCATCCGCATCGAAGGTGATGCCGCCGCCCGGATCATTGGCGAGGTAGAGATGGCCGTCGAGGTCGATGTAATCAGCCAGCCCGGCCAGATGTGCCGCAACGGTGATGCCGTAACTGCTCTCGATCATGCAACTGAGCAGCACTTGTTTCCCGAGTTCACGTCCAAGGCGTATGGTCGTCAGCGCCTCGCTGATCGTGGCGCACTTGAGGAGCTTCACGCTGATGCCTTGAACGAAGGGAGCCATCGTGGGCACATCGGCAGATGTCTGCACACTCTCATCCGCAAAAATGGGGATCGGCGTCGTGGGCAGGCCTGCCTTCAATGCCATCCACGGTGCAATCCCTTCTCGGTGTGTCACCGGTTGCTCGATCATCGTCAGGCCGAGGGCGGCAAGGCGAGGGATCAAATCGACCGCCTGCTCCGCGCTCCAGCCGCCATTGGCATCAGCGATCAAGGTGGCATGAGGTGCAGCCTCTCGGGCCACGCGAACGATGTCTTGATCGTGGGCGACATCACCACTGCCAAGCTTGAGCTTGATCACGCGAAACTGTCTCGCCGTGTCCGCGACTCGCTGACGAAAAGCCGCAAGATCTGACGGGATGCCAAGCGAACGACAGGCAAGACGACCATTCGGATCGGGAAGGTGCAGGTGCTTCCACAGCGGCACGCCCGCACGGCGAGCGAGGAGCAGATGCTTCAGCACATCGTGCGCCAGCCGTGCCGCCAGTGGAGCATCCGCAGGCAGTGAATCGAATGGATCATGAAGCGCACGCACAACCGCGAGCGCAGCCTCTGGCGATTCCGCATAGTAGGGCACGAAGGGAGCCTCGGCGATCACGCCATCGTGCGAGAGCCGAAGCACCGTGCGCTCCGTCGAGGTGCCATGAGCAATACGAAAGGGCTCGGTCAGTTGAAGGGTTCGCAGTTCGCATTGCATGTAAGGGCAGGCTCAAGTTCGAATCGCAAACCATCAAGGATGATCTCGTTGATTCATCGCCGCGAGCAGGCATTCGCAAAGCCGCACTGCTAGCCGAGTTCGGCCAGCACGAGGTCGAGGTGCTCCTCGGGCTTCACCTTGCGCAGCACGGCCTTGATATTGCCTTTCGCGTCGATGATGAAGGTCGAGCGCTCGGTGCCCATGTATTTCTTGCCATACATGCTCTTCTCCACCCAGACGCCGTAGGCTTCGACGAGCTTCTTGTCCTCGTCAGCTAGCAGCGGGAAGGGCAGCGCATGCTTCTTGATGAACTTCTCGTGACTCTTCACCGAGTCGATGCTCACACCGAAGACATGCGCTTTCTTTTGGATGGAACTCCAGCCATCGCGCAAGGCGCAGGCCTGCTTGGTGCAGCCAGGCGTGTCGTCCTTCGGATAAAAGTAGAGCACCACCGGGCGGCCCTTGAGAGCAGCGAGGCTGATGGTTTCACCGGGTGAATAGGAACCTCCGACAACGGGGGCTTCAAAGGCGGGGGCTGGGGAACCGGGATTCAGTGAGGTGCTCATGTGGAATGGGGGGTTGAAGGGTGCTAGAGAGTGGCCTATGCAGCAGGTGCCCGATGACGACCGCAAACAAAATATCGATCTTCCGAATCCTGCTCGTGCCCGTGTTCATCGGGTTCGCAGCGTATTACGGGCAGAGCGTGGCCGAGGGTGCGCCGGATCAGCGGTTGCGCTACGCAACGATCTTCATCTTCGGACTCGCGGCGGTCAGTGATGCGCTCGATGGCTGGCTGGCGCGGAAGTTCAATCAAAAGACCCGCCTTGGCTCCATTCTCGATCCCCTGGCGGACAAGCTCCTCATGCTCTCGGCGGTGATCGTCCTCAGTATCACCGCCTGGCCGCAGCGGTTCCCGCTTTGGTTCCCACTGATCATTATCTCTCGCGATTTGATCAGCATCGTGGGTGCCTTCGTGGTGCATCACATCGCTGGTCACTGCCGTATCCAGGCCCACTGGACGGGCAAGGTCGCGACCATCGCGCAGATCGTGGCCATCCTCTGGCTGATGCTGGAGATGCGCTTCATTCCTGTGGTCTGGGTGGCCTCCGTGGCCGCGTTCTTCACGCTTGTTTCGGGCATGATTAACCTCGCCGACGGCATCAAACAACTCCAAGCCTCTCCTTCCTCTCATGCGTAAAACCGTCGCCATCGTAGGCCGCCCCAATGTGGGCAAGTCAGCCCTGTTCAACCGCCTCGCGGGCAAGAACATCTCTATCGTCTTTGACAAGCCCGGCGTCACTCGTGACCGCATCATGGCCGAGTGCCGTCGCGGCCCTGAGATCTTCGACATCATGGACACCGGCGGCATTGGCGAGAGCACCGACGATGTGCTCACCGATCAGGTGCAAACCGAGGCCGCCATCGGTCTCGAAGTCGCCGACCTGCTGCTCTTTGTCGTGGACTCCATCGACGGCGTCACTCCGATCGATCTCAGCCTGACCAAGACACTGCGCAAGGTGACCAAACCGGTCATCCTGGTGTGCAACAAGGCAGACTCGCCACGCTACCGCATTAGCGCTGCGGAATTTTCGAAGCTGGGATTCGCCGAGCGTTGCGAAGTCAGCGCAGCCCACGGATTGGGCATTGATGAACTCGTGGAGCGCATCGCCAGCCTGCTGTCGCTCGAGAAGAAGGAGCCCGTGGAAGCTCCAGCCTCCGAGGAGGAAGAGGAAGACTTCGACGACGAGCCCAAGAAGAAGTCGAAGAAAAAAAAGACCGATGGCAAGTTCCTCCCATCGGATCGCGAGCCGCTGCTGAAGCTCGCCATCGTCGGGCGTCCCAATGCGGGCAAGTCCTCACTGGTGAACGCCTTGACTCGTGAAGAGCGCACCATCGTCAGCCCGGTTGCTGGCACCACCCGTGACTCATTGGACATCCAGTGCAAGATCCACGGCAAAAAGTATCAACTCATCGACACCGCAGGCATTCGCCGCCAGGCCAAGATCCACGACGAAGTGGAAGCCTTCAGCGTGCAGCGTGCAATCCAGAGCATCGAACGTGCTGACCTCTGCTTGCTGATCATTGACTGCGAGGAAGGAGCCAAGATGCAAGATCGCAAGATCGCGCAGATCATCCTCGAGAAGCACAAGCCCTGCATCATCGTGATGAACAAGTGGGACCTCTATCGACCAAAGGAAAAGGTTCGTGTGCGCCACCAGGAACTCGAAGAGAAGATCCGGCGTGAGTTTTTCTTCCTCAGCTATGCACCGATCATCATGATCTCCGCCAAGAACCGGGACAACCTGGAGAAGCTCACGTCATGCATCGAACGCGTGCGCGCTGGAGCCCAGCGCCGCGTGGGCACCGGACAACTCAACCGCGTCCTCCATCACGCCATCGACAACACACCTGGCCCGCTGGGAGCAGGCCCCAATACCTTCAAGTTGCTCTACGCCACCCAGGTCAACAACACGACTGACAAGCCCATCCCGGTGCCGCACTTCGTGCTCTCCGCAAATCGTGTGTTCCGCCTTCAAGACAGCTACCTGCGATTCCTGGAGAGCAAGATTCGCGAGATCTTCCCAGGTGAAGGCCTGCCATTCTTCCTGAAGATCAAAGCGAAGCCCAAGGTCACGTAACGCCTTCACTGTTCATTCGCACGCACAGCCATCACAACTCCTGGATGGACGCGTTCCGCTCGCGTGGTTAAACTTGCGCTCTTCTGATGGCCTCACTTGAAGCGTATCTGCCACTCAATCCCTTTGTCGATCTCAGCGTCGGCGAGGCGGAGCTTTGGGGCACGCGAGCCTGGATGGATGTGCCCGAGATTCATGCGGCCCAAACGGCGCAGCTTCGCTCGACCGTCGAAATGGTGAGGGCCAATGGCCGCACTCAGGTGCGCTTCGTTCGAGGTGTCGGAGGCTCGGGCAAGTCGCACCTGTTTGCCCGTCTGCGTCGCGAGATGGGCGACTCGATCCTCTACGCCTACGCGCCCAATCCTCCTCTCCAGCCTGCCACGCTGGAGGCTTTCCTTTTGCAAAAGATCGTGACCAGCCTGCGGCACAAGGCCCGCACCTCCTCTGGATCCGATGCTTCCTACAGCCAGCTTCGCCTCCTCGCCTATGCCTTGCTGCGTCCGGTGATCGAGCAAGGCTCGCTCGCCATTGAGCAACTGCACGAAGCCTGGTCCGAGATCTCGCTCGATGATCAGAAGGCCCTGCTGCATGATGCCATGCTGCTGCTTGAGGCAGAGCATCCCATGGTCGCTCGCGGAGTGCTGCGCTGCCTGCTCAATGTCTTGCGCGATGACAAGGAGAACCTCGCGGGCCAATGGCTAGCAGGAACGCACTACCTCACGGAGGCCGATCTCAAATTCCTCGGGGAACCCGAACCCATGGGCACTGAGCTGCACGGTCCGGTGATTCATTTGTTGGGGAAGCTCGCAGGCATGGCCCATCGTCCCTTCGTGCTCGTGCTCGACCAGCTTGATCTGGTGACCTCCACGGATCAGCTCGACGAGTTCCAGCGGATGCTCTTTGCCCTCATCGATCAGAGCGAGAACTGGGCCGTCTTCATCGGCCTCGTCGGCGAACGCTTCCGCTTCTGGGAGCAGAACATCAATCAGGCCATGCGGGGCCGTGTTGGCATTCCCAGCCTGCACCACCCTGACCAATCCACGCTCCCTGTGATCGACGTCACACCGATCGTGGCAGCGGACAAAGAAGTGCTGATCCGTCGTCGCCTCGCCTCCCCCACTCTGCATCGCCAGCGCGACGCGGATGGCGTTGAATCGCCCCTCCATCCGATCAGCGACGCCGACCTGAAATTCCTCACCCACGGCGGTGCGGTGTATGCACGCCATTTGCTCGCGGCGTGCTCCGAGCGATTCGCCCGCGCCGTCCTCGGTGGTGGCGAAACGAATCGTGTGCCGCTCGCTGACAAAGTGGATGCTCTGCTGGATGAAGCCGCCGACGAAGCCCGCCATGATGCTGCGCAAGTCGGCGGACTGGAACTGGGCGAGCGCGTGCGCGAACTCGTGGAGGTTCTCGGCGAACCCTCACTAACGGTGACCTCCGGCCCCCTGCGCGAGCAGAGCGGCACCTTCGCTGGCACCGATTACATTCTGCAATCCAATGGCCAGCGGGCGCGTGTGATTTCCACCGACATGGCTAGGCGTGCCTTCGTCAGCCTGCTCGAATCGCTGCAAAGCGAAGCGGGCTCCACACTGCTGATCCGCAGTGCCTCCTCGCCCATCTCAGGTCCGGTGGCGCTCGAGTTGTTCCGGCAGTTCAAGATTCGGAATCACTTCCACCAAGTCCCCACCAGCGAGGCCGCCATGCTAATGGCCCTGGGAACCGTGCTTGCCTCCCTACGCGAGGGCAATTACGAGCAACTGCTCACCGAACCACCTGCTACACGCGACAGCATGATGACCGCCCTGCGCGAGAATGGCAGGCTGCGTTCCCTCCGCGTCTGGCAGTCGGTGCAGTCCGCCCTGGCAGGCAAGCCGCCAGCGCCGTCGCGCAGCACCACCTCACGCACTCCACTGCCCGCGCGAGTCGCACAGAGCACCGAGGGCGAAGGCGGAGTCGCTACAGCCGTCGCATTGCCAGCCACCTTGCTAGCCACGCCGCAGAAGAAGTCAGGCACCGTGGCTCCGGTTGAAAAAATTTCCCAGCACGCGATCGAGACCGTGCAAGTGCTGCTCAAGATGGAGCGCTGGATGGAGGTGCGCCGCCTGCACCGGAGACTAGAGGAACTGGGCTGCCACTGCTCCATCGAATCGCTTCGCTACAGCCTGCGTCTGTCCCCGCTTGCCGAGTTTGCCATGCTGCATCCTCTCGATCCGTCAGACGCTGGCCACACTCCTCAAATCGTGCTCTGGCACGAGCCCATGCACTGAGATGGAGCTGACACGTTTCGCCATCACTACCGAGTTGCGGCACGCTCTCGAGCCTTTGATTCTCGACGCTCTTTTCGAGTATGGTGCGCGACGGCGTTCAGCAACGAATGACATCGACATCACCGCGCCGATGCACCTCACCATGGCACAGGCCATCGAAGTGATCGCCGCACAGCAACCACGCTGGAAACAACACCTCGCCCCTGCCCTCAGTCATCTCAAGCTCCGGTGCAATGATCTGCCCCGGCGGACGGGCGTCCAGTTGCACGATATGCTGAGCGCTGCGCATCAGTTCTTCCGTCACGAAGCGTCCCATACTTTCCGTGCCGCAGCTTCCGCACCTGATGCTCAGGAACGGTTCTCCATCCTGTGGACTGACTTCTTTTCCCGGTGCCTGCTCGACTGGCTGCGCGACCGCGATTTGATCAATGATCCCGAGCACCTTGACCTCGCCGATACCCTGGTGGAATGCGCCAAGCTCTGGGTCAGACAGGTCGCCGAGTCCGTGAGCGACGAGTCTGATCCCGCTCAGTTCTTCCTTGATACCGAGCGCGATCTGACGGCCACCTTCCTGCGCGGCCCGGTAAAGCTGAAGATCAGCGGCAAGCCGGAGCCCATGCTGCTGCGTTCCACACGGGGAGTCACCGAAGCCATCGAATACCGTCTTGGCGAACCTGAACTCGCCGAACTCCGCATTGTGCAGACGCTGCTGTTCATGGCCTTGATCGAGAAGGCCAAGAACGTGACGTGCAACCAGGCGCAGGTCATCTTCTTCAGCAATGAAGCCGCTGCACCATCGCGAATTCCGGTCGAGGTTGAGACTGCGTTCCGTCGCTTCATAGGCAACGAACCTGCGGTGAAGCGATTGATGCAACAGGCTGCCCTTGTCCGCTCAGGCCGCCCTTTGCGAACACCTTCCTGCCTGATGATCACCGGGCCAGTGGGGCATGGAAAAACCACCCTGGCTCGCTGCTTCGCCATGGCCGCAGGCCGACCTCTGGTCGAGGTGCAAAGCGCAAGCCTGGTGCATGGCGAGGACCTCATTCACGCGGCGGATGAATGCCTGGAAGCCGCAGGCCTTGTTACCGAACGAACCACAGACAGTGCCGGGCACCCGATGCTGCGCTATCCGCCGCTCGTCATTTTCCTCGACGATGTGCATGGCCTTCGCCGCCGTGCATCCGTCTGGCAATCCCTCATCACGACGCCGGAGCGCCGCGTGCTCACACCCGAAGTGGAGGCCGATTTTTCCAGCTCGATCATCATCGCTGCGAGTGCCGAGCCGATGAAGGTGCCCGAGTCATTGCTCGCTGGTTTTCGTCGGATCGAACTGGAGCCCTATCGCCAGCACGACATCGCCAGCATGGTCGCTGCCATGTTTGAGCAGTCGAAGCTGACCTTGCCTGAGCCTCTGACCCTGCAAATCGCCAGCATGGGACGCTGCAATCCGCTGCGCGCACAGTTGTTCGCCAGCGAGCTGCGTGATCGCCATCGCGCCAGCGCGACCGCCATGCCTTTGAATCGAGAAAGCCTTCTGCGTTTGGCGAGATCCCAGTGGCACGTCGATGAGCACGGCCTTGCTGATCGCGACTACCTCTACCTCCAGGCTCTTGAGTCAGGCCCCAAAGGGCTCCCGGCATTGCAGCATTTGCTTCCGATGCCAGACGAAGAAATCACCATTCACATCGAGCCTTACCTCCAGCACATTGGTGCCATGCATCGAGGACCACGCGGGCGATCCCTCACAGTGATGGGTGAGCAATTGCTTCATCGTCATCGCTCACGCGAGCACTGATCGAGCAGACAAGAGAAACGAAGCCAACCAACAAAAAGGCCGGGCTCCTTGCGAAACCCGGCCTTCAAACGTTGCTCAATGGCGAGTCTTAGAGACCCTTGCCAACGATATACTTCACGAGATCGACCACGCGGTTGCTGTAGCCCCACTCGTTGTCATACCAGCTGACGAGCTTGAAGAACTTGTTGTTCAGCTCGATGCCGGAACCGGCGTCGAAGACGGAGCTGCTTTGATCGTGGATGAAGTCGGTGCTGACCACTTCGTCCTTGGTCCAGCCAAGGATGCCCTTGAGATAGGTTTCGCTGGCCTTCTTCATGGCAGCGGAGATTTCAGCGTAGCTGGTTTCCTTCTCGGTCTTCACGGTGAGGTCCACCACAGAGACGGTCGGAGTCGGCACGCGGAAGGACATGCCTGTGAGCTTGCCCTTCACTTCAGGAATCGCGAGGCCCACTGCCTTGGCGGCACCGGTGCTGCTCGGAATGATGTTGATCGCGGCGCTGCGGCCACCCTTCCAATCCTTCGCGCTCGGACCGTCCACGGTCTTCTGCGTGGCGGTGTAGCTGTGGATGGTGGTCATGAGGCCTTCGGCGACGCCGAAACCTTCCTTCAGGAGAACGTGCACCACCGGGGCGAGGCAGTTCGTGGTGCAGGAAGCGTTCGAGATGACGTGATGCTTGCTGGCATCATACTTCTCATGGTTCACGCCCATGACGATGGTGATGTCCTCTTCCTTACCAGGGGCGGAGATGATGACCTTCTTCGCGCCAGCGTCGATGTGGCCCTGGGCCTTGCTGCGCTCGGTGAAGAGACCGGTGGATTCAATGACGATGTCCACGCCGAGTTCCTTCCAAGGAAGGGCGGCAGGACCCGCACGAACGGCGAGGCACTTGATCTCATGACCATCGACCACAAGGATGTCGTCCTCGGCGAGATCGGGGCTGCTCTTCTTGGAATAGACTTCTTCCTTCGCCTTGCCCTGAGTGGAGTCGTATTTGACGAGGTAGGCGAGATTGTCAGCAGGAACGAGATCGTTCACGGCGACGACTTGGATCTCCTTGCCGAGCAAGCCTTGATCACAGATTGCACGAAACACGAGGCGTCCGATGCGCCCGAAACCATTGATGCCGATTTTGACCATGTTCTTTGAGTAGTTTTGAGTTGAGTGAATGGCAGGCATACGCCGCGCCGCAAATGGTGTCAAATGGCAGCTACATCCGTGCCGGAACCGTCGCGTTTCCCTCCTCGCAGAATTTGCACAGTTTGAGCCTTTGGCTGCCTTCCTGCTTTACGAGACGTTTGCCACCCACGCGGCGATTTGACGAATGGTCATCGTTCGCTTAAAGCCCGCCTCCTTCAACTCTACCCCACTCCAAACATGAGCGTTCTCGTTGGTAAACCCGCCCCTGACTTCAAAGCCGATGCCGTCAAAGGCCTCGAATTCACCGAAATCCAGCTTTCCAGCTACAAGGGCAAGAGCCCCGTCGTGCTGTTCTTCTATCCGCTGGACTTCACCTTCGTGTGCCCCACAGAATTGCACGCCTTCCAGGAAAAGCTGGGCGAGTTCCACAAGCGCGGCGTCGAGGTGATCGGCTGCTCCGTGGACAGCAAGTTCAGCCACTTTGCCTGGCTCACGACGCCCAAGAACAAGGGCGGCATCGAAGGCGTGACCTACCCCATCGTTTCGGATCTCCATCGCACCATCGCGAAGGACTACGATGTCCTCTCCGATGCTGGCGTCTCCTTCCGTGGCCTGTTTCTGATCGACAAGGAAGGCATCGTCCGTCATCAGGTGGTGAATGACCTGCCGCTCGGCCGCAATGTGGACGAAGCCATCCGCATGGTAGATGCGCTACAGCACTTCGAGAAGCATGGCGAAGTCTGCCCAGCGAACTGGGCCGCAGGCAAGACCGCGATGAAGGCCACCGCTGAAGGTGTGTCCAGCTACCTCGCCGCGCACTAAAGTCATCGAATGCTCCAAGCCGCTGTCGCCTTCAATGGTGGCAGCGGCTTTTTCATTTCGAGGCAGTGGCGGGCAATTCGAACAAGCTCAGGACCCCGGCTTTGATCACGAGCTTCACTTGTGGTCGCAGAGCTTCCGGCAGCGGATCACGATCTGTTTCGAGCAGGTAGCGAATGCCTAGCTTTCGAGCCAGTCGAAGCGACCACTGCAAGTCCTCCTCGCCCGCTTGTTTCGGAACGAGCACGTAAGGCGCACCCGATCCGTAGAAGCTGGCGAATTCGTGAAGGTGATCTCGGGAATACACGCTGTTGAGCCGAAGAATGGGCGACTCCAGCACTGCACCCAGTGGCGCATTGTAACTGATCCACCACTGGCGGTCGAGCACCGCGAAGTAGCCTAGCGGCTGACCTTGCACAATGTCCTTGAGCTTCTGCAAGTCGGTCGTCGTGTAGCCCTTGGTGTGCTTCCACTCAGCTCGATGATCATGCACGGAATCGTAAACGCCCATGAGCACCATCGCCACGAGCAAGCGGCTGGAGACGGCCTTGAGCCAGCCCGTGCCGTGAGCGCAGAGCGCACAAAGGCCGACAAAGCCTGCGAGATTCCCCACCACCAGATGAACGTAAGTCGTGAAGTGCCCTCGGTCCCCCGTGGGCATCAGGAAGTGATAGGCCGCATACGATGCCATCATGCCACCGACCGCCATCCAGCCGAGGGCTCGATGTTGTCGATCATCTGACCGAACAAGGAACCACAAACCAGGGAGCAACACGCCTGCCAGCACCACGCCTACCACCCAGTCACGCAGCAACAGCATCGCCGCCTTCCCCATCGCTGCGGCACCGGTCACGAGCATCGGAGAGTCATCCATCTTCGGCAGAGATACACCAAAGCACAGATGGCAGACCAGCCATGCACCTCCGAGCGCAGCTACCATCGCAGAGGCTCGCCCCACCTCGCCAAACTCGCGACGAACCAAAGCTGCAAGCCCCCATCCACCTGCCGCAAGAGCCATACCCGCCACCGTGTGCGGCGTGCTGATGCCCGCGCAGAACAGCATCACCAGCGACAGAGCAGTCCTGCGATTCAGCCATGCCACAGCGGCTCCAGCGACGAACAACCCTTCCAGCATGTAGGAGAACATCATGCCATAACCGAGGTGCGAATGCGGACCGCCCATGCCGATGCCAAACCAGTTGGCCAAGGGCACCTGCATCGCACGAGCAGGCATCGCCACGGCAATCAAAGCCGCAAAACCTAACAACAAACAACGGGCATTGGCCCACTGGGTCACACGTTGGATGATGGCTCCAAAGGTGACTGACATCACGAACGCCAGCATGGGAATCACGATGTAAATCATCGCATTCATCGCACTCGCCCCACTGAAGCGTGCGGCAAAAGCCGCCAGCCACATCGGTCCCCAGTGATACCACGCATCTGCCTGAGCACCGGCTTCCCGAGTGAATGATGAGAACACGGCGGCCCACTGACTGGCCACCTTGGCCTGAGGCAACTCCTGAGCCAGGAGCCCGAAGTAGCCGAGGTCGGACCACGGCAGCACCACACCGCCACGCCCCATGCCCCAGCCGTGCTCGTAGTAGGCAAAGACCATCGCAAGGCAGAACACGGCCAGCAGCGGCCATCCTTCACGGCGTGTGAATGACATCGAGCAGGTCTCTCCCTCCGGCTTCTTCTCCATGCCTTGCCACATACTCCAGCCGATCAGCAGCAATGGAAACAAGCTGTGAACGTTGAACCGCCGCAACATCAAGGTGCTATACAAGCCGATCAAAGTCAGAGTCCCCGCCACGAAAATCAACGCCACATCGGCCAGGGAGCGCCGCTGGCGAGGCTCCGCGCGAAGCACGGTGGAGCCCGCCACGTAGGTCACCGACAAGATCAACGCCGCATTCAGCACAGCGCTGAACAAGGAGATTTCGAGGGACGATGGGGAGACCGGCATGAGCCCGCAAAGCTACGCTTTCAGAAGCTGCACGATCAAGCACTCGCTGAACTATTCTCGACTTGCGAGCCGCGCCTGAATGGCCTGCACCACATGCGCTGGTGCAATGCCGGTCATGCACTCGTAGTGGCCGAACGGGCATTCGCGTTTGAAGCAAGGGCTGCACGCCACATGATGGCGGACAATCGTGTGTCGCACGCCCAGAGGACCCGTCAAGATAGGCTCCGTGCTGCCAAAGATGGAAACCGTGGGCACCCCAAGAGCTGCCGCAAGGTGCATGGTGCCCGTGTCATTCGTTACCAGCAGCGCACATTCGCGCAGGCAATGGATGAGGTCGTCGAGCGAGGTTTTGCCCACCAGATTGAGGTGAGACATCTTGAGCATCGCAGACAACTGCTCGCCCATCGCAGCTTCACCCGGAGCACCGAAGAGCACCCAGCCCAGATGGGGCAAGGCATTGGCCACCTCCGCGAAGCGCTCCATCGGCCAGCGCTTGGCCTGCCCATACTCAGCTCCCGCACAGATACCCACGCGGATCTTTCCATCTTGGGAGACCACCGGGGCACCTGGTGCAAACAGGGTGGGATCATCGATCTTCGCACCGCAATGCCGGGCGAGTCGCAGATACTTGTGCGCCTGATGCTCGGGCGGCGTGCCCGGCTTCTGCTCCGGTGTGATCTGGTGCATCAACGTCGAGCGCAGCGACCCTTTGAATCCGACGAGGCGAGGTATGTCAGCCAGCCAAAACTCAAGCGTGCTGCGCGTCGAATTGGTGAACAGAATCGCCGCATCAAATCGCGCCCGCTCCTTGATTCGTCTCGCCAGCGTGAAGACGCCTTCCTTGCCGTCCTTCATGATGAGGTCGTCAATAATCCCGAGCGACTGCCAAAGTTGCGCGAGCTTCGACGGCGTGAAGACCGTCAGGCGAAGATCAGGTCGTCCATGGCGCAAGGCGCGCACCGCAGGAAAGGCCATGCAGGCATCGCCCAGCCAGTTCGGCGAGCGCAGCAGCAGCTCAAATTTCTGCAAGCGGTCCACCTCATACCCCACGGGCAACGTGATGCCACGACGGTAGTTCGCGAGCAGGAACTCAGGCTTCGGCGTCTTCCAGCGATTGTGCACCCAGAACCAATTGTGTGGAGCCATGCGCACCACACGCTCCACCGCGAGATTGAGTTCAGCCGTGACGCCCTCAGCGGTCGGCGTTTCTTCACGACTAATGACGGGAGGATGGAAAACGATTCTCCAGCGGCCCGGCCCGTCATCATACACTCCGATGGGCACCAGCGGCGTGTCGCAACGCAACGCCATGAGCGCAGGCAATGAGGTCGTCGAGGCTAGTCGATCAAAGAACGGGCACCACACACCCTTGTCGCCCGCATGTTGATCCACCAGCACTCCGAGCGTGCCCTGGTTCTCTCGCAGATGCCGCATCGGCTCGCTGAAGCCCGCGCTGCGATCAAACAAAATGTAGCCGAGCTTCTCGCGATTCCGCCGCACATGGGCATCCAGGAATGGATTGGCCAGCGGCTGATAGATACTCGATGGCCGACGGCCCATCGAAACGACAGACGGAATCTGCGTGAGCAATTCCCAGCAGCTCAGATGCATCACCGCGTAAAGCATCGGCTTGCCCTCGGCTGCCACGGCGGCCGGGATGTGGGCGTTCTCGACCGACACACACTTGAGCACCTCTTGCTCGCCCATGAGCGGGAGCTTCAACCCACAAAACATGTTTGCTCCCAGAGAGGCAAAGTGTCTCCGCACGATGGCCTTCAACTGATCTTCTGGCAGCTCGCGTCCGAAAGCGATTCGCACATTGTTCAGGGCCAGCTTCCGGTAACTGCCTCCCAGCATCCAGGCAATCATCCCAAAGCCACTGCCCACACGCGCCACCAGGGTGAGCGGCAGCACCTTGAGCACCAGCTCAAACGCTCGAAAGGCCGCATAGACAAGGAAATGTCCAGCGCGCTGAAGTTGCTGTGAAAAGGCAGAGGGAGTCTTGGCCATGAAAACGGGAGCCGCGATTTAACCACCATTGGCGGCGAATGCACTCATTGATTGAATGGCAGCAGCACAACCCGATAGAGTCCGATGGCTTTTAGCGTTGACCTCGCAAGATCGTCCTGCTACGAAATCGGCGTTCAATTAAACCTTAGTCGAAAAGTTGTGAATATCCTTCGTCTCACCCTGCTCGCTGTCTCCGCCGTTGTCACGCTCTCCGCCTGCAACGCCTACCCCCCAGTCCCCACTTCGAACGTTGAACGCGTCGAGCGCATGACACCCGTCACGGATGCGCCCCATGTGCCCGACAACACTTACGGCGGCTACTACTATGGCCACGGTCGCCGCTGGTATTGATTCCTTTCCTACCCATAACATCACAACACCTCCGAAATAACATCATGATCAAGCACTCCCTTCGCCTCCTCGTTGCCGTGGCTGCCTCGGCTATCCTGACTCAGTGTTCATCATTCCAGAACTCCACCGTCGCTGACTACAATCGTGACGGCCTCGTTTCTGATGCTGAGTTCAAGCAGTATGAGAAGCAGCAAGTTGTTCAACGTTCCAACGTCGCAACCGAGCGCGCCAAGCGTGACAACGCCGTTGATACGATCTGGGATACCAGCAGCGGCATCAATGGTGTGCACAGCATTCTCAATGGCATTCGTGCATTCTAATTGATCGTTGTCTCCCGACTTTGCCCGCTGGAGCATGGGTTCTCCAGCGGGCTTTTTTGTGCCCTGAGATCACGAATCAAACACTGAGAAACTCCATCTCCACGGAGCGCCCACCTGTCGGGCGAGCATTCTACAACCCCGTCGGCATCAAGCTGACCAAGCCCGACTGAATCGCACTGCCTGTGGCAAGCCCTGGCAAGACGAAGCAGCCGACGCCTTCACGACGATGGCTGAGCAGCACACCATAGTAGCTGACGATTCGAACGATGGGCTTGAGAGTTCCGGGGTCGCTCAAGGTGAAGCTGCCGGAGAACAAGCCCGTCGTGGGCACGAAGGTCATCTTCACAGCACACGGGTTGCCAGTCGTCGCAGTGCGGAAGGTCGCGATGTTGGTCTTGGAAACACGGAAGACCTGGGCGAGATCAGCATACTTCGCAGCAGTCTCGATTTCGGCTCCGCTGAACTGCACCATGGCGTTGTCCGCCAAATCAGGCAGCGCCAGCACGATGGGCTGCACGGTGGTGGGCTTCACATACTTCGCACCACTGGTGTTAAGAGCAATCGCGTAGCCACTGGCATAGGTCTTGTCAGCGGCGGAGATCGGACTGGTTTTCACCCAAGTGAGATCATCACTGGACACCCACTCATCTACTCCGATGACCTGCCAGCCACGCAGGCTTCCATGATTGGTGTAAAGCAGTTGGAACAAGGGCACGCGACGATCCGATCCCATAATGCTTGTTCCCGTAAACGCGGTGCCATCGGCGAGTCGTCCGCTGATCGTCACCGTGCCGAGAGCAGCCACGGTCAATTGCGTCCAGCCAGCGCCCTGCGGCTTGCTCGAATCGCCCACGTTCTCCAACGGCAGCTCGAGCGCGTTGTTGTAAAGTCCGGCAGGAGCGGGCAGCGGAGTGGTCCATGAGTTTCGTGAGGCATCCACGGCTGCGATCTCGCCTGCGCTGCTGATCGTTCCCGTGAGATTCGCGGTCGAAGGATCAAGGGTAAAGCTCACGACCAACGGCGTGCGCCCGGTGCGCACGATGGTTTGCGTTCCACTGGATCGCTGCGTCGTCACATCGGTGATCACACGCCCAGCCAATGGATGACTGTCCTTGCCGTTGCGCAGCGTGCCGGTGAAAGTGCCGGTGCCTGTCACGGTCAACACCGCACTACCGCCGAGGTCCGCATTGAGCATCGTCTGCCGGGCAACAAGTCCCCACCAGGTTCCGGCAGTGCCGGGTGGCTGAATGGCCACACTTAACGGGAAGGTGATCTTGTCGCTCACTCCTGCCGCATTGGTGGCAGACACCGTGATCACGTAAGGCCCTGTCAGCTTGTTAGCTACATTCGGAGCACCCGAGATCACACCTGTCGTCGTGCTGTAAGTCAGGCCAGATGGTAGTCCCACAACGGACCACGAGGTGGGCTTCGGCGTGGCCTTCAGTTCCAGGCGATAGCTGCCGCTGATGATCGTCTGCTGTGCTGCCACGGGTTCAATCACAGGCTTGGGCATGATTACGAGTTCGCAGGGGCCGACCGTGTGGGTCAGGGCTCCCAGTTTGATGACGCAACTGTAGTCGGTTCCGGCATCTGCGGCCGTGAGGAGCTTCACCGAAAGGCTGGCCGTCTTGGCTCCCGAATACTTCGTGCCGTCGGCCAAATTCACGCCTGCGCGCTGCCATTGAAAGGTCGCGCCCGTGGCATTGGTCAGCGTCTGGGCAAACACCGCCGTCTTGGTCAGCGGAGCCGTGACATACATCGTAGGCTTCACCACGCTGAGCGATGCAACGCTGCTGATCGTGCCGGTGCCGAGCGCCACCGTGTAAAGAGCGGCATTGGTAGTCGCCACATTGCTGATCGTGAACTGTGTGCCTGTCGCCCCGGCAATCGCCACACCGTTCTTTCGCCACTGGCAGGTGGTGGCCAGTCCGTCCAGAGTCACATCGAACGTCACACTGCTACCAACATTGACCATTCGGCTCTGCGGTTGGGCCGTGATCCAGCTTGGCGATCCCACGGCCATCTGATCGATCCATGCGGCCTCGCCAATCCCTGTGCCCGAAGTCTGATCAAAACGAAACTCCACACGATGAGCACCCGCTGGCACGAGTAGTGTATGCAGCGTCCAGTCCACTGTTCCCGTCACCTCACTCACCTGCACATCGTCCATCAAGCAACGCAGGAAGCCAGAGCCCTCAGTCGCCGTGACCTTGCAGTAATACGTCAGCCGCACGGGGCCAGTGACCATCGCTGAGCACTTGCTCGATCCACCAGCGGCGGGGCTACCGCTCTTCAAGGCATCCACGCCATCACGCGCACCCGTGGTCACGACGGTCCAAGGCGAAGGTGAAGCCGTCTGCCAGCGCGTGGTGGTGAGGTCCACGGCAGTGTTGAAGTTGCTTACCAAGGTCAGCACCGCCGTGCCACTCGTCGCTGTGACGCCAGCCGCATTGGTCACCACACAAACGTAGTTCCCTGCCTGCGCGCTTTGGAAGTTCGAGATGCTCAGCGTGCTCGCCGTGCCGCCGGTCACGCTCGTTCCATTGCGTTTCCACAAGTAGGTCAGCTCATCGCCTGTCGCCTGCACGCTGAGGGCAAAGCTGGTCCCCGCTTCAGCCGTGATGCTTGCAGGCGAGGATGTGATCACGGGTGGTTCCGGTGGCGGAGGTTCGTCCGTCGTGAAGGTGCGATCAGCACCCAAGACCACACCATCAGCCGTGACGGCTTTGACCCGAAAATGATAAGTCGTCGCCTCTTGCAATCCACTCAGCGTCGCCATGACGGCAGTGTCGGTGCTGGTGGTCAATGAGGCAGGCGTCGCCGCTATCGTCGATCCATAGTCCGTCGTGAGACCATACTCAAAGCTCACCGTGGTGCTGATGCTCTTGGCATTAACCGAGCCCTGAAAATCAGCGGAGGTCCGTGTGATGTTGGTGGCCTCCAGCGTGCTTGCCAGAGGCATCGGCACCGCTTCGCCCGCCGCTTGATACTTGGCGATCAGGAAATCATAGCCATCCGCGCTCGTCGATGTATCACCTGCCACGAGCAAGGCACCATCGCTCAGCACCCGCACCGCGTAGGCACTGTCAGGTCCTGAGTCAGCGCTGAAGTTGGTGATCGCCACGCCATTGCTGCCGAAGCCCGCATCGACACTCCCGCTGCTGGTGAAGCGCACGAGCGCCACATCGTCCTCGTCAGCCACGCGTGTGGAGCCCGCGACCACGATCTTGCCATCGCCTTGAATCGCCACGCTGTGGACCACATCACCTTCACCCGCACCTGTGATCGGCGTGATGATCTTGCCCGTGCCATTGAAGCTGGTGTCCAGAGCACCGCTCGTCGTGTAGCGCGCCACGCCCACTCCGGCCTCGACCATCGAGCCCGCCGTCACGATCTTGCCATCGGCCTGCACAGCGATGGCGTCGATGTAGTTGTAGGTGGGTCCCATGTTCGTGATCACCTTGCCCGTCGTGTTGAAGGTCGTGTCCAGTAAGCCATTCACGTTGTAGCGCACGAGAGCGTTGTTGGCGTAGTCGCCTGCGACATTGCTGGTGAAGCCCGCGACAAGGATCTTGCCACTGGCTTGAACGATCAGCGCCTCGGCAACCTCGACTCCACCGAGGTCTGTGGAAACCTTGCCCGTCGTGTTGAAGGTGGTATCCAGGGCTCCGTTCGAGTTGTAGCGCACCAGGGCGAAGTTGGTCGAACTCGCCGAAATGTAGGTGTAGCCACCGACCACGATCTTGCCGTCGCTTTGCACTCCGATGCAGGTGGCGTAGTCATCAAGCGATCCGATGCCCGTGACCACCTTGCCGGTCGTGTTGAACGTCGTGTCCAGGGCTCCGTTGGCGTTGTAGCGCACCACAGCGAAGTTCGCGTTCGAGCCCGAGGAATCGTTCGTCTCGCCCGCGACCACGATCTTGCCATCGGCCTGAATCGCCACATCGAAGGCGATGTCGTTGCCCGTGCCGATACCCGTCATCACCTTGCCCCCAGTGCCAAAGGTGGTGTCCAGCGCGCCGCTCGGCAGGTAACGCACCACAGCGAAATCAGAGTTGGTATAGTCCGCGCTCAAGGTGCTGCCCACCACCACCACCTTGCCATCCGGCTGCACCGCCATCGAGTAGGCATGGTCGTCGCCGCGCACTTCGGTCTTCACGAACCCTGTGGTCTGAAAGCTTGTGTCCAGCTCTCCGGCGGCTCCCCAGGCAGACACGGCGGAGGCCGCCAATGCCAGGACAGCAAAGACGCCAAGGGTCGAGGCACGAGGGTGAGGGCTCATCAAGGGCAGGCTCGGAGGGGTTAAAGGTTTAATTATGGAAATTATAACCTTCCATCCCAGACCAGCGCAACCCCCAGAACCATCTTTCGCCCGAAGGCTGACTTGCCTCGCCAGATGGCGACGGGACCATCTTTGAACCCGAAAGAGAACGAATGACCGCGAATGCACCAACGCGCCTGAATTCGCGGCCATTCGTTTTCATTCCTCTTCATTCGCGTCAAAAACAGCGGAGCACGTCCTTTGTTCAGCGCTTCGATTCCTCCCTCCCCCAACGCACTCCCGTGAGGTTTCGGTTTCGCTCCCCGCCATTCGATGGAAGTCAGAAGCCTCCACTTTGAAGCCCTTCACCACCATTGCCCAGGCCCGCACCTCCGAGGGTGCCGAGCTAACTCTCCACTCGCACGACGATCAGTATTACCTGCGAGTGAACCGCCAGCCCCTCATGGGCACGAATGCCTCCACCTCGGAGCGAGTGCTCGCCGAGCAGGCCTGCGCCAAGCTAACTGGCGTCGGCGGCGCACGCGTGCTGATCGGCGGACTCGGGTTCGGTTTCACGCTCAAACGCGTGCTGCAACTCGTGGCCAAAGACGCCATCGTCGAGGTGGCGGAACTGCTGCCGGAAGTCGTGACCTGGAATCGCGAGTTCCTCGGCCATCTCAACGGCAAGCTGCTCGATGATCCGCGCGTGAAGATCACCATTGGCGATGTGTTTCAGATCATCAATCGCGCACCGGACGCCCACTTTGATGCCATCATGCTCGACGTGGACAATGGCCCCATCGCCATGGTCCATGACGGCAATTCACGCCTTTACTCGACGCGTGGGTTCGACGCCATCAGCCGCGTGCTCAAGCCCCGCAGTCGCGTGGCGTTCTGGTCTGCGAGCCAGGACGATGCCTTTGCCAAGCGTCTCGGCCTAGCGGGCTACAAGGTGAAAGCCGTAGCCGCCAAGGCCTATGAGCAAGCTCGTCGTCCCTCGCACACGATCTTCGTGGGTGATCGTGTGGGTTGAGAGACGACGATCAAAACCTCGCACTACTTCTGCCACTTCATCCACGGCACCTCGGTGGCGAGGCGATCAGGATGCACAGGGCGAAGTCGCGGCGTGAAGTGCTCGGCAGGTCGTGAGGCCGACACGCGAGCGCGGCACGCAATGGTCGTTCCCGCCGCCCGCTGCACATCCATCGGCAGCGCCACCATCTTCCGAGTATCGGGATCCACCGCGCACAGCTCTGCCACCACCTGGGATTCCGAGAGACCACCGATGTTCGCCGTCGCCCAGAAAAGCCAGTGCTCGCCCTCGCGCTCCACATTGCATTGCTCGAAGTGAACATACGGCCACTCCGCTGCGACCATGAGCTGCCAGGAGTTTAGCTGCCGAGCCACCGCATCGCCACTGGCCGTGCGATGATCGAAGGCCGCCGCAGCCGGCACATAAGCCTGATGCACATACTCGCGCACCATGCGATCGCTGCTGAAGGCAGGAGTCAATCGAGTGAGGCTCGCCCGCACACGCGGCAGCCAACGACGCGGCACACCATCCTGATCACGATCATAGAACAAGGGCGTGATCACATGCTCCAGCAGGTGGTAAAGCTCGTGCGCATCGAGTGCATCGCGAGCTGGATTGTCATCGTCCGTGCCACCGATGCACCAGCCCACCTCAGGCGTGTAGGCCTCATCCCACCAGCCATCCAGCGTGGACAGGTGCAGGCCTCCATTGACCAGCGCCTTCATGCCGCTGGTGCCGCAGGCCTCACGCGGACGGGCCGGATTGTTCAGCCAGATGTCCACCCCGCCGATCATTGCCTGCGCCACACCCATGTCATAATCCTCCAGGAACACGGCCCGATGCTTCACCTCTGGCCTCCGGCAGAAGGCGACGATCTCGCGCACCGCATCCTTGCCTTGATGATCATTCGGATGCGCCTTGCCCGCGATCACGAGCTGCACCGGACGTTCGCTGTGATTGAGTATGTGAATGAGACGATCCACCTCGTGAAGCATCAGCGATGGACGCTTGTAGCCCGTGAACCGGCGGGCAAATCCAATGGTGAGCACGTTCGGGTCGAGCAGGCGCGTCACATCCCGATTCGCCCAGCCGCGCTCGCGACAACGACGCTCGTAACGTTGACGAACAAACTCCACCAACCTCGCCCGCGCCTGCTGGCGGAAGCTCCACAGCGATTCGTCGCTCATCGCCTCCACGCCCTTCGCTGCATGCTCCAGATCGCGAGACCAACCCTGGCGATACGCCTGCTGCCAGAACTGATCGGCTGCCGAGGAGTCCCAGGTGGGCACATGCACGCCATTCGTCACATGGCTGACGGGCACCTCATCAATCGGCACTCCAGGGAACAAGGGTGCGAAGAGCTGGCGGCTCACTTCGCCATGCAAGCGGCTCACCCCATTGACGTAGCCACAGCCTCGCACCGCCAGATTGGCCATGTTGAACTGCTCATCGGCATTGCCAGGATTGAGCCGACCCAAGGCCAGCATTTGATCCATGCTGATGCCCGCCGACTCCACCAGAGGCCGCGCATAGTGCGCCACCAGCCCCGGATCGAACACATCAAAGCCCGCCGCCACTGGCGTGTGCGTGGTGAACACATTGCCCCCCCGTGTCGCCCACAGCGCCGTCTCGAACGACACGCCCGTCTTCTGCGCATGGCTCGCCGCCCGCGCAACCACCACGAAGGCCGCATGACCTTCGTTCAAGTGACAGACCTTCGGTGCCAGCTCCAGCTTCTCTAACAAGTGCCAGCCACCAACTCCAAGAATCAACTCCTGGAGCAATCGTGTGGTGCGATCCGCATTGTAAAGCTGCGCCGTGATCGCCCGATCATTCGGGCTGTTCATCGGATCGTTGCTGTCCAGCAGCAGCAACCTCACTCCACCCACCTTCGCCTCCCAAGTGCGCAGGATCAGCGTGCGCCCCGGCAAGGGCAGCCGCACGCGTGGCCAGCGCCCATCCGGCCCCTTCACGGGCGACACCGGCATGGACCCTGGTTCATTGAACGGAAACACCTCCCGCTGCACCCCATCGCCCCCGATGGTCTGCCGGAAATAGCCTTGCTGATAAAGCAGCCCAATGCCCACCAGCGGCACCCCGAGAGCACTCGCGCTCTTCAAATGATCGCCAGCCAGCATGCCGAGTCCGCCCGAGTAAATCGGCAGCGCCTCGCTCAACCCAAACTCCATGCTGAAGTAAGCAATCGAAGCCCTCCCCCAGCCATCGCCCAGCGTATCCGCAAACCATCCCTTCTCCGACGCCGTGCGCTCTGCACGCTCCACCCAATGCCGCAGATTCGTGAGGAACCCCTCGTCACGCGCCGCCTCGTCCAGCCGCTCCTGCCGCACATTGAGGAGGATGGTCACGGGATTCCGCGTCCGCTCCCACATCTCCGCATCCAGCCACGACCACACCCGCGCCGCCGTCTCACTCCCACTCCAGCGAAAATCAAAAGCCAGCGAGGCTAGGGGTTGCAAAGCATCGGGCAGCACACGGCCCAGAGGACGAAGAGAGGAAGAATTCATGAGGTATAGAGTAGAGAGCAGAGAAAGGACGAGACGCTAGTGGCGGTTCGATGGGTCATTGGTCATTGGTCATTGGTCATTGGTCATTGGTCATTGGGATCACTCGGGTCCCAGAGCTTCCAACCAACTCCCTCGCCCCAACGCCAGCTGATTAATAAGACGTTCCCGTCACTTCATTGGCAAAGCTGTTGATGCGATCAATGACTTGTTCCGCCTCAGCATCATCCACCCCGAGGTCTTCGAGCGTCTGCACCAGATGCTCCACGAAGCGGCTGAAGTGATGCGACGTGATCCCACGCCCATGATGCACATGCCCGATGGGACGACCCGAATACGACACCGGCCCGCCCAGCGCCATCGTGAAGAACTCCCGCTGCATCAGATGCAGCTTCTCCACCTCCGTGTGGCGGAAGAAAGGAGCCAGTTCCGAGTCCGCCATCACGCGGGTATAAAAGGTGATCACCAGGGATTCGATCCCCGCCCGGCCACCCAGACGATCAAAGAGAGAAGCAGAAGCACTCATGGCCGCTCCATGCAGCAGAATCGAGGCCGGTTCAGCCCCCGAGTGCTTGATCGCAAGTCACGGCGCTGAATGAACAAGAATGGCGGTCCTTGAAGAGAGACCATCGCCGCCGGAGTCTGCCCTCGCTCAGGCATCCGCTGTCCCATCTATGCCTTGCACTGCTACCCATATTCCCATATTTATGGCCCCATGAAGACCACCATTGATTTGCCAGATGACATCTTTCTCAAAGCCAAAGTCTTTGCCGCTGAGCAGCGCACCACATTGAAGGAGGTGCTCGTTCAGGCTCTCCAGCGCTTCATGCAGACGCCGCCGGAGGCCGAGGAAAAGCAGCGCAAGGCCACGATGAAGAAACTGCTCAAAGCCATGCAGGCATCGAACACTGAGCCAATGGTGCCACTGACAAGGGAGGAGATTTATGCCGAGCGCTGACGTCTTTCTGGACGCCAATCTCCTTCTCTATGCATGCTCGCGGGCAGATGAAGATGCAGCGAAGAGCGCTCGGGTCCAGGAACTCATCGTGAACTCCCGCTTCGCTCTCTCCACCCAGGATATTCAGGAGTTCATCGCCAACGCCCTGCGCAAAAAGAAACTCGGCATCTCCGAGGCAGGGATCGATGCCACACTAGAACTTGCCAGCAAGGTGCCCGTTCAGCCCATGACACTGGAACTCATCATCAAGGCCGTCACCCTGCGCCGCCGCTTCCAGATTTCCCACTGGGATTCCACCATCATCGCCGCCGCGCAGGCCATAGGCTGCACTACGCTCTACTCGGAGAACTTCACTCATGGCCAGGACTTCGATGGCCTTCGCGTCGTCAACCCCTTCCGCTGATCCCTTTCATCATTCATCCTTCCTACTTCATCCTTTCCCTCAATGCTCTCCCCCAGCTCCGCCGAAATGTCCACGACCTCTGGTCCTCACGATTTTCCACTCCTCTCACAGCCATCAAACAGTTAGATTAAAGCCTCTTCATCGGACTGTTAACTCAAGTCGGTTTTGGCTTGGATCTCCGGTTAACATTCGATACATCAACACTTAGCATGCCCAATCCTTCCGCCCAGTTCACTACCCGCGCCCGTGTTGTGGATTTGCTTGGTCGCGAGCAGATCGCAGATGCTCCGACTGCGATGGGCGAGCTGTTCAAGAACGCGATTGATGCGGCTGCTTCAAAAGTGCGCATCGACTACTGGCAGAAAGAGCGATGCTTGATTGTCGCTGACGATGGGCTGGGGATGCGAACTCAGGAGGAACTGATCAACAAATGGCTAGTTCTGGCAACCGACTCCAAGCAGCCCGGCAATGAACGTCCTGCTGATTGGATGAAGTTCGCTTCGGAGAGCCAACGACAAAGACTTGCCACAAGTAAAGCTTTTGGGCAGAAGGGCATTGGACGGCTTGCAATTGCGCTATTGGGGACAGGCACATTGGTTTGGACTCGCTGGGGCGAAGGCGCAGAAACACAACGCACCTTGCTGTTGGTTCCATGGGCGGTTTTTCGCCATCCACATCTGACTCTCGATCAGATTGAATTGCCTATGCTCAGATTAGATCGGGTGGCCACCATTGATGATGCGCTAAGTCTTGTGAAGCAAGCTCAAGCGTGGGTGACAAACGCTGGCCTTTTTGATACTTGGCAATCTGATCAATTACCACTGTTGCATACCGACCTAGAGAATCAATTTCGACACTCGCTCAGTGCTCCTATTGAATTCTCAGACACACCTGGCACGACTTTCATCGTATTAAACACGGATGACGTAGTGGCGAATCACTTTGAGGGGTGGCTCGGCAAGGATGATCTTTTTGGCGAAGATGATTCATTCAGTCCTGAAGGACCCAAGGCATACTTGGCATTTAACAACCCATTTAGTGAATACGGACCGCGTCTTGCACTCGAGCTTTGGAGTGATGGGAAACTATCTGCGGGCAATTCGGGTAGGTTTTGGACACGGGATGATTTCGACCATACCGATCACTACGTGAAAGTGGAGATTGATCGGGATGGGTATGCACGGGGAATCGTGCGGCGATTCGATGAAGTGATAAACTACGAGCGGAATTTGGGGCGTCTGCCGACGAGAGCAAGCTCTCCAGGCATCCTAAAGATCGAAGTAGGTGACGTCGAAGGTGATCCAAAGACGAGTCATCTTCCAAAAGATGAATGGACGCTTATGAACAAGCGGGCATTCCACTTTGGAGGCTTTTACGTTTATATGGATGATGTTCGAGTCTGCCCATACGGGCGTGACGATGTGGACTTCGTTGGCTTTGAAAAACGGAGATCACTTGCAGCGGGGCGCTACTTCTGGTCACACCGTCGAATGTTTGGCGGTGTGTTTCTCGGCCGCGATTCGAACAAGGATCTGATTGAAAAAGCAGGCCGGGAGGGATTCCAGCAGAACGGCGCTTATAGAGGGCTGGTTCACTATCTGCGAGTTCTCTTCTTAGACTTGGCCGACAGCTACTTTGGCTCGAAGGCCAAGCGGCCTGACAAGGAGGAACGCCGTCGTGAGAAAGAACGGGCCGAGCGCGAAGCACGGCAGGAAGCAGAGCGCTCAGTCTTCTTGGAACGATTTTCGATGAGCAAGCGGCACGTTGAATCTGTTGGTTCAGCCTTCGCAAAGGAAGCGAACGCAGTCAGGTGCCTGATCGAAGAAGCCGAGGCGGGAATGACAGCGATGTTGATCGGTGGGTGCCGGGAGGCTCTGACCAACTTACGCGTTCAGTATGGCAAGCTGTGGGACGGTATGGTTATCCAGTTCCCTTCGGGCTTCTCGTTGAGCAACGATGAGGCTGAGGCGGTTGATCACTACCTCCACCGCCGCGCTGACATTGATCTCGAAGCCCAGCAACAACTCAAACAGTTGGCCGCAAGGCTTGATCGAGTTGGGGCAACGGTTGAGCAGGCGGAGGCTCGTGAAGGCCGCGCAAAGGAAGTCATTCAAGCTAATCGTCGTGCCATCGAAGTAGAGCTGCATTCTGTCACTGACGCTGTAATGGAGGTTGAGGCCAAACTTCGTTCAGCCATTGGCCAACGCCTTGAGCAGGAGCTTGCTCTGATTGATGGGATCGCCAGCGAAGCTATTGAAGCGGCCTCCTCACCAGCACCGACGGATGGACTTGTGGTCGAGGAAATCATCGCCCGACAAACTCGCTACCTCCAAGAGGTGAGCCTGCCGGCCCTCGAGACGTTGCGCAATCAACTGTCTGCTCTTGTCGAAGGCGATGGCGGCATTGTTGAAGCAGAGGATCTTCGTGAAGAATTGAGGCAGTGCAAAGAGCGTGAGTTGCGCCTCTTGGAGCTTGCTCAGCTAGGGCTTGTTATGGAGTCCGCTGATCACGACTATCGTTCTATGCTTGCCGATGCTGACAAGGCAATTGAAGCATTGGCGACAGTGGTGCCAGCCTCATCACAACAGGACCTCCAAAACTTGAAGGATGCATTGCTGCACATTGATGAGCAGCTCCAGGCATTTGACCCACTCGTCCGCCGAGTGCGGGGACGGGTATCTGAATTGAGCGGAGACGACATTCGGAAGTTTGTGCAGTCGGCGTTCGAGAAGGTTCGCCGCCCTACTGTGTCGTTTGAATATACTCCCAAGTTCCTTGAGGCAGTATTCACGGGAGTCAAACGACCAGTTTTCCTCGGGGCTGTTCACAACCTCGTAATGAACGCTGGCTATTGGGCAAACAAAGCACAGCCGCAGGGGAGAGTGCGGTTCTCCTTGGCTTCGAACGGGTTTGTTATTTCCGATTCCGGTAATGGGGTGCATCAGCGTGATCGGGACCGGATTTTTGAACCGGGGTTCTCTCGCCGCCCAGCTGGCCGTGGTCTTGGACTATTTATTGCCCGCTCTTGTCTTCAGGCATTCGGCTACGGGCTTGAACTTCTTCCTGCTCCGGCACCTGGAGGACTGCCTGGTGCCAACTTCCTGATAACCCGCCCACTCAAAAAAGACGATGAAGTGGACTGAACTCCAAGACACGATTGCGCAACGATACTGCGGCACTGTTTTGGTGCTGGATGATGAGGTTGAGGTATGCACCAAAACTGGCGACGGCGTTCAGATCAATCCGCTCTTTCTGAGTGCGAAGCGCGCATTCGAGAACAAGGGCATGCTCTGCGACCTGCGGCATATAGAACACGACTTCGATGATCATGAACGCATTAAGCATCTGCGTCAGCAATGGCGCAGATCAGATACGGTGGTTTTGGATTGGTATCTCGGTGGTGGCAAACAAACACTCAAGGACCCGACCAATGCACTACAAGTGTTGCGGGACCTATCGGAGAGTGGCGGATTCCGTTTTGCGCTCATTCAGTCAAAAGAGAACCCAGACCAGATAGTCGCGCGCCTCCGGAAAGAATTCCCCGAATGCACGGACATGCTTGTCGCACCGCAGCAAAATCCCACTGCTGATGACGATGAGTCCGAAGTCGTTTCTGAAGAAGATCTCGTGCCTGACCTAGAGAACGGGATTCAAATGACAGATGGACAGCCCTCCATGACAGTTTCGTCGTCGCAAGAAGCACCTTCAACTTATCGTCTGACACCGTCTCTCTATGTGAGCGTTGTTGAAAAGGATAAAGACCACAAAAGAGTTGTCGATGTCCCCTTCTTCTTTGCCAGTGGGCTTAAAAGGGCATTTCCAGATCATCTGCACTGGGTGGGATTTGATTTTGCTTCAAGGGTCCGTGAGTTGTTACCCAAGGTGTTGGCGGCCCTCCCGAGTGGAACAGACGTTGCGCTTGTGTTTCAAGCATTACTTCAAGGTGATGATGAACTTGGGGATAGTTTGGTTGAATGCCTGACTGACGAAGTAAGGGAGCTATTGCGGAGCAATTCTCTCGAATCTGCATCGGACAAGACGATCATCGAACACTTCATTGAAATGAGTCGCACTGAGGGCGGCTCATCAGCATGGAATACAGCCACTGCTCGCGGTGTTAAAGATGCTTGCAAGTATGTTCACTCGATTGATGTGGCTGACCAACCTGTGTTCGCACAATACTTTGGCGGTCAAAACATGCAGGTCGCCAAGGGGCGAAAGAAGGTGCAGGAACAGTTGTCGGATTTCATTGCGCATTCGCTTAAGCTGGCGGTGGGGTCTGAGGGCAAGGGTTTGCATGATGGATTTGGAGCGCTACGCGAACACTATCAAACTGAGACGGCGAAGAGACTCACGACAGGAATTGTTCTTCGGCGGTCAGGTGTTGACACAAGAGAATGGTTGCTCTGTTTGAGCCCATCCTGTGACTGCGCCCGAGGGGATGAAGAACGAGAGTATCTCTTTGTTGAAGGTGAGGAGCTTGGCACCCCCCAGTCAGAAACGGTCAATACTGTGCAGACCTGCCTGTCCTTGGACGGAGGCTTTGTTCACATTAAATGGTCAAGCAAGCGGTTCAAAACGATCAAGTGCTCGCCCTACGAAGTCACTGGTTTTGAATTTCATAGTCGCCTCCGTGATGACTTTGTTTACCTGTTGACCCAGAGGGTCTTTGGGTGGCAATCACGGGTTGGGGTTAATACGTCCGAGTTTTTGAGGGTGCGACGCGAACGGCCATGAATGAGCTTATTGCTATCGACCTGTTTAGCGGATGCGGCGGACTCACCGAGGGTTTGAAGCAGGCGGGGTTCAATGTCATCGTCGGTGCTGAGATTCGGCCTGAAGCTCGGAAGGCATATCTTGCCAATCACCCAGGCGTTCATCTTTTTGAGGACGTTCGAGGAGTCACTCGCAAGTCGATTGGAAAGAATATCCAACTCAAAAAAGGTCAGCTCGATTTGCTGGCGGCCTGTCCACCGTGTCAGGGATTTTCGACACTGAGAACGAACAATCACCTCAAGCCTGCAACAGATGTTCGCAACAGGCTCATTTTTCAGGTCTCGCGATTGGCAAAGGAGCTATTACCAAAAGCAATTCTGGTCGAAAATGTTCCTGGCCTTCTTAATGACCGACGAATCACTCGGTTCAAGGCGCAACTGAAAGCTCTTGGCTACTCAACCAACAAAGCTGTGCTTGATGAGGCCGACTTTGGAGTCCCCCAGCGACGCAAACGAATGATCTTCATCGCGATTCGTGGTGACACTACTCCCGAAATTCCCAAGGCGACGGTGTCGAAGCCGGTAACGGTTCGTGATGCCATCGAGCACCTCCCATCGAGTTCTGACGAATCCTCACCAATTCTTCATAGGATGCGGCAACGCTTTTCTTCCAAAGTTCAGGAACGCATAGAGCGCATTCCCAAGAATGGAGGCAGTCGCCGCCATCTCGGCCCCAATGATCAACTCGAATGCCACAAGAGACAGGCCGGCTTCAACGATGTGTATGGCAGACTTAGCTGGGACAAAGTTTCCGTTACGATTACCCGGTCTTGTCACAATCCTTCGAAGGGACGTTATTTGCATCCTGAAGAAAATAGAGCCCTGACATTGTATGAAGCATTGTTACTCCAGGGTTTTCCAAGCAACTATAAACTGCCTACTGATGGTGGAATTGAGAAGACCGCTTCTCTAATCGGTGAAGCATTCCCTCCGCCATTTGCGCTTGGGCAGGCAGCACACATTCGCAGCATCCTTGAATCCCAAAGAGCCAGTAAAAGGCTCGCATTTAAACTGAAGCGATAACTATCGCTGTCCTCAGACCTTACCCATCCACTTCGGCCAGGCTTAGCAACTTTGTTGCATTCTCGACGACGCCGGAACCGTCTGCCAACACAACTACCAATGCTTCAGCAGTTGATTGACAATACTACCGGCAATCAAGCCGACCCCCCACCACAAAAACCGCACCACTGAACGCATCGACGACATCTGACGGAAGTGTTTCATGCAATTCGATGCCGGGTGGCACGGAAAGTTCTAGCGAGGGTGGTCTGGCGCGGGATGTCCTCCGGGCGTCGGGTTGGGATTCTTCATTGGAATGTTCGCATCATCTTCGGTCAGCACAGCTTCGTCTTTGATCCTTCTGTCTTCGGTGGCAGCGGGCGGGCTGGCGTTGGGGGCGGTGAAGGTGCGGGGTGTAGGGCTGGGGTCGGCGGGGGTGCTGTTCGTGGGGTTGATCGTGGGCAGCCTGGGGTTTGGGCTGGATCATGCGGTGCTGGAGTTTCTGCGGGAGTTTGGGTTGATGCTGTTCGTGTTCACGATGGGCTTGCAGTTGGGGCCGGGATTCTTCGCGTCGCTGCGCAAGGCGGGCATCCGGCTGAATGCGTTTGCGGCGGCGATCGTGGTGGCGGGTTTCCTTTGCACCTGGGGTTGTGCGGTGATGTTCGCGATTCCGGCGGGGGCAAGGCTGGGTCTGTTCTCGGGGGCGACGACGAACACGCCCTCGCTTGGCGCGGCGCAGCAGGCGATGCTGAGCGTGGGTGCGGGGGCAGATCAGATGGCGCTGCCGGCGCTGGCCTACTCGGCGGCGTATCCGGTGGGCATCATCGGGATCATCGCCACGCTGCTGCTGCTGCGGAAGATCTTCCGCATTGATGTCGAGTCGGAGACGAAGGAGTTCGAGGTGGCTCAGCGGCAGGGCATTGAACCGCTGCAACGCCTCAATGTGATCGTGGAGAACGCGAATCTCGATGGGCTGGCGATCCGGCAATTGCCCGGGCGACGGGAGACGGGGGTGATGGTGTCGCGATTGCAAAAGGCTGGAGCGAGCGAGGTGGCGACGGCGACGGAGGACTCGATCATCCATGTGGGCGACCATCTGCTGCTCGTGGGCACGGCGGCGAATGTGGAGAGCTTTCAGCGCATTGTGGGAAGCCACAGCCGGCTGGACCTCATGAAAGCGCCGGGGGCAGTGTCGTTTCGTCGCGTGGTGGTGACGAACAAGTCGATGCTGGGCAAAACATTGGCCGAGCTGGGTCTGGATCATCTCTACAGCGTGACGATCACGCGCATCGTTCGCGCGGGCATCGAGATGACGGCGGTGCCGGATGTGCGGCTACAGTTTGGCGACTTCCTGCATGTGGTCGGCGATCAAAATGGACTCGACCAGGCGTCGAAGATGCTGGGCGATTCGTTGAAGGCGCTGAATACCACGCAGTTCGTGCCCATCTTCGTGGGGCTGGCGCTGGGCGTGCTGCTGGGGATGCTGCCGATCAATGTTCCAGGCCTCTCCAGCCCGCTCAAGCTCGGCCTTGCCGGAGGTCCGCTGGTGGCGGCGATCCTGCTCAGCCGACTGGGCAAGGTGGGGCCGCTCGTCTGGCACATGCCCGCGAATACGAACCTCGCCTTCCGCGAGCTGGGCATCTCGCTGTTCCTCGCGTGCGTGGGGCTGAGCGCGGGGCCGAAATTCTTCGCCACGGTGATGAGTCACGATGGTCTGATCTGGGCCGCATCGGCGGTGATCGTGGTGATGGTGCCGCTGATGATCGCGGGGATCATCGGCCGGGTTTGGCTGAAGATGAATTTTCTGGAACTCTGCGGTCTGCTCACCGGCAGCATGACGGACCCGCCCGCACTTGCATTTGCCAACAGTCTGGCCAAGTCAGACGCGCCCTCCGTGGCCTACGCGACGGTTTACCCGCTCACGATGCTCTGCCGCATTCTCATCGCGCAGGTCATGGTGCTTCTCTTCTTTCACTAGCTCATCCCCTCCCCTCTCATGAAACGCATTGGTATTCTCACCGCTGGTGGCGACACCCCGGCCCTCAACGCCACGATCTACGGCGCGGTCACACGCGCGAGCCAGATGAAGGTGGAAGTCGTGGGCCTGATCAAGGGCTTCAACTGCCTCTTCAATCCCCGCGTGCCGCATGTGCTGCTCAACCCGCTGCACCAGACCATCCCGGAGCTGGACCCCACCCTCGGTGGAACGCTGCTCGGATCGTCCCGCGACTTCGTCGATCCCGAGAAAAAGGAAGACCTCGACATGGTGGTGCATCGCCTCAAGCGGCTCGGCATTGAGGGTCTCGTGTGCATCGGTGGCGATGGCACGCTCAACGGTTTGCAACCTCTCGCCGAGCGCCTGCCCACCGTGCTTGCCCCGAAGACTATCGACAACGACCTGGGCCTGAACTACCCGAACGAACCCGATGAATTCCTCCGCGTGCCCGACCCATCGGCGAAGTGCGGCTACCACTACCAGCGGGCCGAGTCGCGCTCCGTCTTCGCCCTCGATCAGATGGTGAACTACGTGACGCCCGGCTACGCCACCGCCGTGTATGTCTCCGCCAGCGCCATCGAACGTGTGCGCACCACCGCCGAAAGCCATCGCCGCATCGCCATTGTGGAAGTGATGGGCCGCCACTCTGGCTACATCGCCCTCGGCTCTGCCTACGGTCGGCCCGACATCATCCTGGTCCCCGAGGTCGCCGTCGATGTGGAGATGGTCGCCGAGCGAGTGAAGCAGATCTACGACTTGCAGAAGAGCGTCATGATCGTCTGCGGCGAAGGCATCATCGACAAGGACGGCAACGAACTCGGTGCCAGCGGAGGCAAGGACCCCGCAGGCAATCATCAGCTCAGCGGTGCCGCCGAAGCCCTGCGCTCCGCTTTGATCAGCCTGATCGGCGACGCCTACTTCCGCAACTACCGCCGCGGCGAGTCCGCGAAGGAGGCGATCTTCACCCGCAAGGTCGGCCATACGCAACGCGGCGGACGTCCCGTCTTGTTTGATCGCTTCTGCGCCTCGCAGCTCGGAGCCAAGGCCGTCGATATGCTGCTGGAAGGCCGGAACAACGCCACCTCTATCATCCAATACAATGCCACCGAAGGCTTCCATGTGGAGGGCTTTGACGCCAATCACCTGCGTGATCGCTGGGGCCTCATCCACGCGCGGCACATGCACCCCGAGTTCTACGATGCCCGTCTCATGAAGCCCTCGCGCATGGGCATCGACTACCTCATGCCCATCTTCTCCAACGCCATCGGCAACGACGACATGGAGCACATCCGCAACACCCTCTTCGCCCCCGGCAACCTCCTGCGCCCCTACCACTCGATCAATACCGACGTGAACAAGCGCATCCGGTATCTGATGGAGGAGTAGGCAGACGAGTTCGGCAGGAAAGCACAGGCCTAACGGCGAGCGACAGCAGGCCTGCCGCCTCCCTTCGGCTGATGGAAACGGGACGCCGACGGCGCAGGAGCAGCGCCAGGGAACCGGCCAGCACCAGTCCCGCACGCTGCGGTTCCGGCACCACGGCAGGCGTGAGGATCGGCGTGTTGGGTGTCGTCTCCCACGCATAGCCCTGGACAAAGGCACCCGCATTCGACTGCACCCGCACTTCCACCCACCCATAGTGCCATCCATCCTCCTTCATGAATCGCACGCCAAGGTAATCCACGAGGTAATCCCAATAAGGGTCGTCGAAGTCCTGCCACAGGCCGTAGCAACCGATGCTATTGCATCCAAGGAATCCAGTGCTAGCCGAATTGTAATTCCAGCCACCAAATGTCGCTGGAACAGCTGAGATTGAAACGTCATAACCCATCCGAACAGCCAACGCTCCGGGATTGGGAGGAGATTCGGGAATAGCTTGTAACTCTACCGTGGATTGTGCGCTCCGCACTGCAGCATAGGCTGATTCATCACCAACAAAATTAAGTTCG
>CAUJJC010000169.1 GCA_963204975.1 Verrucomicrobiota bacterium
TACGCCCGCATTTACCGCACTCAAAATCGTGCTCTCAATGGCCTCTCCGACACCACTTGGGCACCCGAGGGAGCCGTGCGCAATGGCACCCAGGCCACTCCTGCCTACGCCGGGATCGACAGCATCCGCGTCAGTGCCAACTGGGTCTATGTGAGAGGCTCCTCCATGCCGCACTACACGATGGGCCCGTGGTATTTCGATGCGGCAAAGACGCAGCTCTTTGTGAACTATCCGAACCAGTGGGACATGCTCGCCCGCATTCCGCGCCAGCCCGTGCCCGCCGCCACCAAGGCGAACACCAACTTCGGTCCCATCGCCATCTGGGTGAACACCACCATCATTCACAATCAGCTCGATGCCTTCTACTGGGACGGCACGGCGGACATCGATGACAATGCTCGCGGCACCGAATACTGGACTCGCAATGCCCGCCTCGCCGAGGGCTTGACCTTTGATCCCGCTGGCTCGCATCAGCCCTTCACCGGTGAAAGCCATCATCACATCAGCCCTTTCGCGCTGCGTTATGAAATGGGCGATCACATGAACTACGATCCCGCCACGCATACTTACAGCGAGGCCACCACACCACCGAATCACTCGCCAATCCTCGGCTGGAGCTTTGATGGCTATCCGATCTACGGCCCCTACGGCTACAGCACCGCCACGAATGCCGGCAGCGGCATCCGTCGCATGATCAGCGGTTACGTCCCTCGTGATGGCAGCTTCGGCACCACGAACCTGAACACCGCCGGACGCACCAGCCTCCCAGCCTGGGCCGTCCGCTCTGGACATGGCACCAGCACGACGACGAGCGCTGCCACCGGCCCCAATGTGAGCACCGCATTCCCCATGGGCTGGTATCTGCAGGACTACGATTACCTTGGCGATCTCGGTTACACCCAGGGCACCCACTTTGATCTCGATGACTCGAATGGTCGCTGGTGCGTCACCCCCGAGTTTCCCTCCGGCACCTACGCCTACTTCGTCACGCTCGATGCCTCGTTCCAGCCTGCCTATCCCTACATCATCGGCCGCCAATACTACGGCGTGAAACAAGGAGGAAACTACGCCGCAGCCAGCACCGTCGGCTTCAGCGCCGTCGAATCACCCCACGTCACCACCTACACTGGCGGCGCCAATGCTGGGCTGAAGATGAACTCCCACACCGTGAGCGGCGGCAACGTCACGCTGACCTGGGACAGCGCCGAGGGCGGCCTCTACACCATCGAGAGCAGCACCAACCTCACCGACTGGACCACTGTCCCGCCCGTGCCCGCCACCGGAGCCGCGTTTCAAACCCAGCGCACCGTGCCCGCTGCCAGCGCCACTCGCAGCTTCCACCGCGTCCGCCGCGATGGCGTTGCCACGTATGATGTGATCGACACGCCCTGATTTCATTCTTCACCTCTTAGAGAATGGCTGCTGATGCGTCCGGGGCGAACACCGCCGACCAGGTTGAAAAACCACAAAAGACCGACGAAGTCCGTGACTCCAAGAGGAAACAATCAGACTGGCAGCGTCCACGGATGAAGCAGTATTAGACCCGTGTCAGAGCGGCGTGAACCAGTTATGCATCGACAGCATCTAACGCAGATTTATTGGCGTAATGTTGTTCATCCACTAGGCCGAACGCGTGGCAAACTGCGACAATGCTGAGCACTCCACTAAGCGATGCAGCGTCTTTGGCGTGAAGACCTTGCCGCGAGTGGCTTCGATCAGTTTGCGCATGTCTTCTTTGCGGACTCCGAAGCCTCGTCCTGCGATGCACGCAATGACTTGGAACTTGGCTGGGGCGTCTGCGGCAACGCCGCGTCTGCTGATTGATTCGAGATGCTGGACGCGAGTTACCTTGTCACGGGCTGTTCCGTCGTCTTCGGTGATTTTCGCTTCAATGACGACCTTGGGATTGAACTCGCTGGGAATCATGAAATCCGGCGCTTGGTCGAAGTCGGCGATTTTCTCGGCCCGCTTCGTCTTTCGGAAGCTGATGCCTGCGCTGACCAGTTGTTCCTCAATGGCATTCTCCAGGCCATCGCCGACAAGTTCGCTCACTGAGTCTCGATGGCCTGCAAATGGCCGACCAAGAAAGCGTTCATAGAGCAGCATGGCGTAGGGGGTGCCGATGGTCGCCATGTTACGGAGTGCTGGCAGACCACCAATGGTGTCTGCTTTGTTGAGGCGATGCAGTTGATGATCGCGCACTTCGGGGCAGCCTTGATTGAGCAACTCACAGGCGACCTCGACCATCGCTTCGATACGCCGAAGCTGCTCAGTGCTCGGTTTGAGTGGCTTCAGGGGCGAGAGGCGCACTTTACGGTCCAGCGTTCGTGCGAAGCTTTGATTCAATTCAGGGCCGACCTTTTGGGCAGCCAAGTAAGCCCACTCAGGAGGTGTGAAGCCTAGCATGGAGCGAAGCACGATCAGGCAGATGGGTGTCTCCAACACTGCCGGGAGCACTTGAGCGCGATTCAGTTGGGCAAAGCCTCCGGTAGCCATTTTGAGAGCCTCATATCCTGCCTCGAATGCTGGATATTCAACGAATCCGTCGCCCTTTGGCATCGTGAGAAACTCGGACGCAAGACTCGAGAACACAGCCGTGATAAATGGCTCTGGTGCAGCGCTGATCTCGCTAAAATCTGCTTCAAAAGGATACTTCATCATCTGATTCATAAGTTTCTTGAAGGGTGCAAGTAGGAGCCCAGTGTTGAGACCGTTCGGCATTGGCAAAGTCCTTCTCTAAAGCGGTCAGCACGGCGCCCAATCCGCCGAAGGCGGCATACCATCGACGGATGACTTCCATGCGCTCCAACACTGGCTTCTTGCTGTCCCAACTAGCACGGAGATTCCAAATCGCCAGCCGAGTTAAGTGCCCACAGCAGATGCAGCGGATGTCGCCTTGGGTCGCTTTCAATCCCCCATCACCAAGCATCTCGATGTCTCTCCGCACGACAGCCGCTAGCCCAGTCGCATCATCTGCCAACCAGCGTTTCGGAAACCTCCCGGTCGTTCGACATACAAACACGGTGTCGATGACCGATGAGCCTGTGCCGTTGATGTGAATGGAAGCGCCCATTTCAGCCGGGCATGGCAGTGAAGCGGAACACACGAGTTCGGCATCCAAGATGGCAACGGCGAGCGGCAGGTAAGCCTCAAGTTGATTGTGGTGGTAGGTGAAGGCAAGCGGGCGGCCGGGTTTGAGCCTCTTGGCAGATCGTTTGATTGTGTCGGAGATGCCTTCGGCAAAATGGTCCAGGCCTCGCCCCATATTGGCGTTGCCCGTGAGTTCATTGTGGTGCCGCGTGGAAGCTTTGGCAAACTCAGGCACAGAATCACCCAGCAGCTTGCGCAACCAGACATAACAGAAGTCCATCAACTCAGCATATTGCACGTTGCCGAAGTATGGCGGGTCGGTGAACACAGCGTCGAACTTCTCACCGCCGATCTTGGCAGAGGCGGAGTCAGCACACAGAAGCAGCACTTCGCGCTGCTCAGGAGGATGTGTCCCATTGCGCCAAGTCCCAATCCACTCACCCGGCATCGGCACTTCCACCTTGCGCAGGCCATCGTGGCGGATCTCAAACGGCGCGCCGCAGTAGCGCTTCGCCTTGGCAAACTTCTCCACGATGTTGAGCCATCCACCACTACCCACGGGCGCACCTTTGCGGCCCGCGATTCCCAGCAAGTTGGACTCGCATTGGATCAGGCCGACGGGAAATCCATGAACCGAGAAGATATCGAGGGATTTCAGCGCCATGCTGTCATAGCGACACAGCATGTTCTGGTAGCGAGTCAGATCTGAGAGATTGGTCGCCAGCGCTTCTCGGATGCGTTCGTTATTAACGGACGAAATCCATCGGCAGCTAAGCTCCAGCCCCAACAGTTGCCGCGAGTTAAACAGCTCCCGATAGCGCTTATAGCCCCACCGATGCAGGCGCGCGGTCTCATCTCCATCCGGGATGTCATCCTCAGGAATGAACTTCGGGCATAGCGCTTGCAGCTTTTGATCGGCTTCTTCAAAGCGTGCAAGATCGACTGCATCCGGCTTCTTGAACAGGCGGCCCTTGCCACTGCCCGCGACAGACTGCGAGCCGCACGATTCACAGTGATATTCGAGCGCAAACAAACGGTGAGCTGGCACCGAGTCGTCCGGGTATCGGACAGGATGATCGCAATGCTGGCATGAGGTTTTATTTCGTTTGGCCGTGTGCTTCAAAGGCAGCTCGTTCCCACAATGCGGGCACGGGCCTGGGTTCTTCCGATCTGCCGTTTCAAATAGCTCTCCGCAGCAGCCACAGACGAACACGTTCGCAGGGTGCCTCACATCTTCGGAGATCAGGAAGTTCGGAAACAGGTCGGTGTCTTTGTCGCAGTGTCCGCAATGAGCCGTCTTCACCCACAAGAAATACTTCGCGCGAGCTTCATCACTCCCGCAACGCAGACATCGAGTGCGGTAGAGATGGCCGATCTCCTTTTCCAAGTGGCCACGGAGTTGTTGCGCAGTCTTCTGGTATGCAGCCACATCCAGTTCCAGAAGTTCCTGCCGCACGATCCACCACGCCATGGGGTTCACATCCGTGCCAGCCACAGCGCACCCGATGCGATTCGCCTCCATCATTGTTGTGCCACCACCCATGAAGGGATCAAAGACTCGCATCTCCGGCATCTTCTGGCTCTGGTAGAAGGTCTGGTGGACTGGCTGCTCTGCAAACTCTGACAAAATCAGCGAGCGGAAGAGCGTCCCCGGCCTTCGAGCGAACCATTTGTGCACGGCAATGACGGGACGGTAGTTCTGCTGGATTTGTTTTTCCCGCAGAGCCAGTCGCGACACAAAGGGCACTTCAAAATGGCGTTCAATCACCCGTCCAGTGTGGCGCACCTCGGCGGCGTGTCATCAACGTTTCCACACGAGATTCTGGTTCTTGCGTCGGGTCAGAGACGCTTCAGCTTAGTGAGAACATGAAGATTG
>CAUJJC010000170.1 GCA_963204975.1 Verrucomicrobiota bacterium
ATTCATCTACACCAAGAACAAATCCGCCATCGACGTGACCTTCACCGTCGAATGGAGCGATGACTTCACCACCTGGAGCACCGCCGGCGTCACCCAATCCCTCGTCCCCGGCTCCGACAACGGCGTAACACAGCAATGGAAATCCACCATGCCCGCTGGGGCCAGTGGCAGGCGGTTTGTCCGGCTCAAAGTGACAAGGCCATAGGCCTTGATCACGAGATATTTGGGCAGAGGCGTTTCATTGATCATGCTCGTTGCCAGCAACGGGTCGAACGGCGGTGCTTGCTCATGAGAAAAAACGGACGCTGGACTTGAGTGCAATATAGCGCCAATAAAACGCAATAACTCACCCCTCATGCAGCGACTTCACTCTTCCGATGCCTTTGCTCTCCTGGATCACTTGATCGCCCGTGAGCCCGCTTCGGCACGACCGGCAGGGTTCAAGTTGAAGCTCCAGCGCTTGCGTGAGTTGGTCGCCGCAGTGGGCGATGCGGAACTGTCGCTCTCGCAGGTCGCGGAGAAAGTCTTCCCTGGAGTCTCTCGTGTGTCGTTGCGCACCGTGCTTGCCGACTTCCGCAAGACTCTCGCTGCCGCCACGAAGGGTGCAGGCGTGCGCTTCGATCTCATTCGGCCCGACATGCGCGGCGAACTGGCGGATGTGAAGTGCCACTTCGAAGGCGAGCCGTTGCCGCCGCCTTACACCAGCAGCGATGCCGATGAGGTGCTGAGCCGTGAGCATCAGGTCATCGAGCCTCGTGCTCGGGTGACGCGCGTGTTCGTCAGCTTTGCAGTGAAGGATCAGAAGCTCGCCCAGGAGTTCACCGAGCAGATGAAGGTCATTCTGCCGCTGCGCTGTCGTGAGCCAGTCGATCTTTGGCGCTTCGATGCCAAGGGCGGCATTCTGCCCGGCGAAAACAACGAAACCGAGATTCGCGCACGCATGGCCGAGTCGCAGTTCGGTTTGCTGCTGCTCAGTCCCACCTATCTCAACCGCGAGTTCATCCAGCGTGTGGAGTTGCCGCATTTCCTGGGTCCCAGCGCGAAGGCACATCCGCTGCCAGTCGCGCTCGATGCCTTCACGCCCGGCAAGGACAAGCACGATCTGCTCGACTCGATCAACGTTTTCACTCACAAAGGAAAACCTTACCGACAGACGCCAAAAAAGGACCGCGCCGAGTTCATTGGTGCTCTCTGCGAGCACCTCGCCGACCTCATTGCCAAATATCCCGCGCGGCCCACGCCAACCGAGCTGGAGCCCATCGCAGAGCTGCCGTCGCCCGATCTCGATAGCGACACTTACGTTCCGCCCAAAGGCCGTGCGGAATCGCTCGCACGACCCTCCGAAGCACTAGATGACGGCACGGGCGAGGCAGGTGTGCTCGTGCTGGAGACGCTCAAAGACTGGACGCGCTCGCCCGCCGATGCCGCTTACATGGCGCTGCTGGGCGAGTCGGGCTCAGGGAAGACCATGACCTGCGCGAAGCTGGATCGCGAACTCAACACCGAGCGTCCCGGCTCCAGCTTCTACATTGATCTGCGTCATCTCAATGACTCTGGCCTGCTCAAGTCGAACCCGGCACCCATGCTGGAGACGATCCTCAGCACCACGCTCGCTCGCAGTGCCAACGCGCAACTAACGGCGGAGCGCGTGCTTCAGGCCGTGCGCACGCAGGGCACGCTTTTGATTTGGGATGGTCTGGATGAAGTGCTTGTCCACCTATCTGCTCAGGAAGGAAATGCCTTCTTCTCCCAGCTCCGCAGCGCCTTGCCTGCGAAGGACATCACGGCCAAAGCCGGACGCCTGCTCTTCGCCTGCCGCACGCAATACTTCCGCACCTTCGAGCACGAGCAGTCCGCGCTCACCTCCGCGCAACGCGGCCCGGTCAATGCCACTGCTGGCAGTGAGACGCGCAACCGCTTCCGCGTGCTCCGCTTGCTGCCCTTCGATGATCATCAGATCAAAGAGTATCTGAAGGCCAATGTCCCTGGCCTCGCCGTTGAGCGCGCCTTTGAGATCATCAACACGGTCCACAATCTCCGCGATCTCGCGGGCCGCCCGTATTGTCTCTCGCTCATGCGCGCCAGCCTCGCGGACCTGGATCGCTCGCTCGCTTCGGGCAAGCGGGTGCGCTCCATTGATCTCTATCGCAATCTCGTTCGACTCTGGCTTGAGCGCGACAGCGGCAAGCATCGCATCGAGCAGGATGACAAGCCGCGCCTCATGGCCCGGCTCGCCGCCTGGATGTGGCGCGAGAGTGCGAAGAGCCTCAGCGCCGAACGGCTCTCGCAATGGCTCAAAGAGACGGTGCTCAAAGACAGCGTGCTCACAGCGCTCTACGCCTCTGCCTTCACCGATGCGAAACGTCGTGACGAGCTGCTGCAAGACTTCCGCACCGCCACCTTCATCGCGCGCTGGGACGGCGATACTTTCCGTTTCGCGCACACCAGCCTCCAAGAGTATTTCCTCGCTGTGCATCTTATGAGCGCGCTAGAGGATGCACAGCTCGATGAATGGAACCTGCCCGAAGTGAATGCCGAAACGCTCGACTTCGCCGCCGAGTTGTTCGTGCAACGCAACGCGGAATCCGCCAGCGCTCGCACTCGCTTGGAGCAGTCGTTGAATGCACTGCTCGGCGAAAGCGTGCCGCAGCGCAGCCAGAACGCACTGCGATTCTACCTTCGTTTGCACGCCAATGGCGAAAGCCGCTTCGTGCCTGCGAAGATCGACGCTCGCGGGCTCGATCTCATTGCTTGGCAGATCAAAGGCAGCAAAGCGCGTCCCTTGTCGCTGCCCAACGCCGACTTCCGCGAGGCGAAGCTCATCCGCGCTGAGTTCCGCGATGTCGTGATGCGTGACGCCAAGTTCAACGGCACCGATCTGTGCAGCGCCGAACTCGTGCGCTGTGACGTGACGAACGCAGATTTCCGCTGTGCGAAGCAAAGTAGTCCAGTTGCGCCGCAACTGGAGTCCTCGCAGCCCGTGACTTCATCCAACGAATCCAGAGCCGATACGGAGCCGCCAGTCTCCAAACCTCCAGTTGCGGCGCAACTGGGCTACTCTGCTCCCCGCACTCGCCTTGAGGGCGTGCGCTTCCGCTGGTGTCAGATGACCGGAAGCCTCATCGACGGTGCGATCCTCGAAGGCATCCGCGCTGATCTCCCCACCTGGGACAAACCCACCGAGAAACACTGGCGTGAAGTCATCGCTGCCTACGTCGGTTACATGGTGTCGAAGAAGCATGTGAAGTGGCTGAGCCCGAGTGTCTTGGGATGCACTTCCCCCTTGTTGCCAAGTTCCGGGCTAGACCCTCACGGACTACAATGGTCACTTGGCCATCCCTGGCCAAATGACAGTCCGATGCTCTTGCCTCTTCCTACTGCGGCATTCACACCCGACGGCTTCCGGTTGGTATCAATCGAACCCTTTCAACACTTGGTGATCTGGGATGCGTTTTCCGGCTGTTGCATTCGCTCGTTTGATGACCCTCGAGCGACGGTCAGTCCCAAACGAATGTCGGCAAATGCCGTTCATATTCACGGAACGATTCGAAACCGTCTTGAACGAGTTACACAATACTGGCGCTGGAATCTTGCTGAAGGCTATACGGAGCAATATGGCAAGGGGGATGAAGCTGAAATTGAGACAACAGATTTCTCGCCCGATAGCCTTCGAAGGCTGACGTCAACGTATCGAATTCCTCTAGCGATCAATTGCTCGGAATCGGGAGTTACACTGCGATCAATTGGAAGCTGGGATCGAGGCGTGGCCAATGCTTGGATTAGTCGTAAAGGTAGTTTTCTGAAAGCATACTGCCATGTGGAAAGACGAATGCGATCTTGGAACTTGGATACACTGAACTCTGTAGTTTTGGGCGAATCGGAGCTGAATGAAGAGACGTGGATTAAATTCCCCACTTCAACTTTCGGTCGTGTAAGCCGTTGGGGAACGATCCGAATCACTCGCCGCGACGGCACCGAACTCGACATCGCCGCGCTCCCCGATGACGGCTACATCATCCTCCGCAAGAGCCCCGGCGAGAACTGGCGGCTGGCGAAGGCGAAGGGCGATTACTGGCGTTATGTGAACTGCTACATTGATGGCCCGAATGGCCGCACGCTCTATTCGGTCGGTGAACCCGAGGACGGAACTGTTGAATGAATCCTTTGTCGGAAGGATGCGTGACGTGAATGGACCGAACCCTGACATGGCGAAAGCTATGACCTTGGGCATGGCTGCTTGCCGTTGCTGTCGCAACTTCTTCAACGACGGCCAACGTCACGGTGACCCGCTTCCTCTGAGCGAAGAACCAAGCGGCCTTGAGTGAGATGAGTTGGAACACCAGCGGTGCGATGAAGCGATTCGTCAGGCTGCGGGTGACGCGGTCTTGAGGTGTGGCGATGGGATGTTCAGACAACGCGATGCAAGGCATTGAGTGTTCGAGTGGAGTCGTGCTACGATCCAGGCCTGCCATGCATTCCTTTGTTTTGTCCGAAGAACCGATCATTCCTGATGCGCACTTGTTTCAAGAAAACGAGGGAGCGGAGGTTCAGTTCCTTGGCGTGGTGCGCGGCTCTGAGGATGGCGCGCCGATCCAGGGCATCGACTACTCCGTGTATCGCCCGATGGCGGAGAAGATGCTGAGTGAACTGGTCGAGCGCGGCGTGGCTGAGCATGGGGTGCATCGGGTGTTCATCCAGCATCGTCTGGGGTTCGTGGCAGCGGAGGTGCCTTCAATCATCATTCGCGTGTGGACGAAGCACAGTGCGGAGGCTTTTGATTTGTGTCGCTGGTATCTGAAGGAGGTGAAGACTTCGGTGCCGATTTGGAAACGCATTGTGCATTGACGAGGGCGGCGTTCTCGCCCTGGATTGAAGCCCATGAATCTCCCCAATCAGCTCAGCATCAGTCGGCTCGTGCTCACGGTGCCGTTTGTGGCGCTGTGCTACTCGGGACTGCCCAATGCGCAGTCCTGGGCGCTGCTAGTGTTTGGCATCGCCTCGCTGACGGACATGCTGGACGGCCAGATCGCGCGGAGCAGGGGACTGGTGACGAATTTTGGGAAGCTCTTCGATCCGCTGGCTGACAAGATCCTGATGGCCGCCGCACTGACCATGCTGGCGATCGAACGCGAGATTCCCGCGTGGATCGTGATTGCGATCATGGGTCGCGAGTTCTTCGTCACCGGCATCCGCCAGATCGCCGTGAGCCAGGGCGTCGTGCTGGCAGCAGAGCGACTCGGCAAGCACAAGATGATCTGGCAGGTGGTGACGGTGATTTACTTCCTGGCGAAGCTCGCGTCGAAGGAACCGATGCTCGCCTTCATCGCCCCCGTGTTTCAGTGGAAGCTGATGTCGCCCGAGGTCTTCGGTCGATTCACGATCTACCTCACCGCTGCACTGACGCTGATCTCCGGCTTCAGCTACTTCTGGAAGAACCGGCGGCTGTTCAGCGATGCGTGAGGTTGCGTTTACCGGACAGGGACATATTTGACGATGTTCCGATGAAACACCTCGCACTCCTTCTTGTGCAGCCAGACGGCGGTGATGAAGCCGGAGGCGCAGAGGGTGAAGGTGGTGATCGTCACGATGAGGCCTGAGCCTTTGCGTGTGATGATGAGTGCGATCGCACCCCAGGCGGCGATGGCGTAGTAGAGCCAGGCGGCGGACTTGCGCCGGGCGCTCTGATCGAGGGTGATGGCGTGAAAGGCGGGGTCCTGGAGGGCGAGGATGCGGGGCTCGGACTTGGTTCGCATGGCCTGGTAGGGCTGCACGCTGGCCGAGGAGGCAATCATCACGATCAGGGCAATGAGGCGCATCTTGCCATCGCGCATGAGGAAGGCGGCGATCAGAAGCAGGAGCCCGAAGCCAAGGCCAAAAAGGGGCAAGGGCTCCAGCAGCAGGTGCAGATACTCGGCATCGCCCAGACTGTTCCAGAGCGCTGTGAGTTCCCGCATCATGAGGCTAGAAGAGTTCGGCCTGCCCGGTGTGGGGCGGCACGAGTCCGAGCTTGCGATAGGCAGAGGGCATGGCCACGCGTCCGCGCGGGGTCCGCTTCACGTAGCCCATCATGACGAGGTAGGGTTCGTGGACGTCTTCGAGGGTGGAGGTGTCCTCTCCAACGGCGACGGCGATGGAGCCGAGGCCGACAGGGCCGCCATCAAACTTGCTCACTAGGGCTTCGAGCACGCGCTTGTCCATTTCGTCGAGTCCATCCTCGTCGATGTCGCGCATGATGAGCGCTTTGGAGGCGACCTCCTGGGTGACGATGCTCTGGGCTTTGACCTGCGCGTAGTCGCGCACCCAGCGCAGGAGGTGATTGGCGATGCGCGGAGTGCCCCGCGAGCGGCGGGCGATCTCGTGGGCTCCGCCTGGCTCCATGGGCACATTCATCAGTCGTGCGGAGCGGACGAGGATGTGCTGAATCTCCTCCACCGTGTAGTAGTCGAGCCGGTTGGGAATGCCAAAGCGGGACCGCATGGGCGCGGTGAGCATTCCTGCGCGAGTGGTGGCACCGACGAGCGTGAAGGGCGGCAGATCGATGCGGATGGTGCGTGCCTTGGGCCCCTGGTCGATGATGATGTCGAGACGGAAATCCTCGATGGCGGGGTAGAGGTATTCTTCGATGCTCGGGTGCAGGCGATGAATCTCGTCGATGAACATCAGGTCCCGTTCGGCGAGGTTCGTCAGGATACCGGCGAGGTCGCCCGCGCGCTCGATCTGCGGGCCGCTGGTGGTGTGCAGCCGGGTGCCCATTGCGCTGGCGATGAGATTGGCCAGGGTGGTCTTGCCCAGGCCGGGAGGGCCGCAGAGCAGGACGTGGTCGAGAGGCTCGTTGCGCATCTTGGCGGCTTCGACCATGACCATGAGCTGGTCCTTGACCTTGGTCTGTCCATGGAACTCCTCGAAGTCTGCGGGCCGCAGCGCGAGGTCGAAGGGTGAATCGGGTTCGTTGAGGACGGGGTTCAAGGCGTGGCGAGGATGGCGTTTGCGCCGGAGGGTTTCAAGCCTGCCGGAAAAGAAAAGCGCGCATGGGATCACTCCCATGCGCGCTGTGAATTAAAGGACGGGCCTCAGATTAGAACTTGAGGCGGGCACCGACCTGGAGGGTGCTGGCGTCTTCACCGAAGATGCCGCCGACCATGAGGTCAACGCGAGGAGCCACTTCGTAGTAGGCGGCCACATGGGCTTCCCAGGCTTCGTAGTCGTCGATGTTGATATACTTGGCACCAGCGTGAAGCTCAAGGCAGCCGACCTTCGTGCGAAGGTGAGGATACACATAGAAGCCGGAGGACTCTTCGTCGAAGATGCCACCTGCTTCGGCAACCAGATCAAGGTTCTTCATGAGAGGAAGACCATAGCCAAGACCAGCGGTGAAACCCCAGTCATTGCCACCCCAGTCGGCCCAGGCTGCGGTGCCACGGACGTAGAGACGGTCGATGAGGGCGTAGGACAGGTCGAGGTTCACGCCGTCGATGTCGTCGGCACCATCAATCCAGGTGTGCTCCCAGGCGGCACCCACATTGCTGTAGGAAATGCCTTCAGCGCAAGCTGGGGCAGGAGCGGGGGCCACAGGGGCCTTGGCGTTCTTGGCAGAAACCGGAGTCCCGGCAACAGCCGCCGTCATCATAGCGGCGCCCGTGAGGCAGGCGATCGTCAGAGTCTTCATCATGTTGTTATGTGTCGTTTAGGTGGTTGTGGTTGAGGGCTCCGGGCTCTTTGGAGCCAGGAGAACGGGGAGTCTAAGCACGCAGGTAGAGGATGGCAATCTTTGATTTGAATGCGAGAAATCGCTACGGACGTAAGGGACGGGACTGCTTGCAAGTCGGCTGCACTGCCGCGAATCTTCGCGCATCATGTCCCGCATCATCCTCGGCATCACTGGCTCCATCGCTGCCTACAAGGCGGCGGACATCGCCAGCCAGCTCACCAAGCTCGGCCACGAGGTGACCTGCGTGCTCACGAAGTCGGCGCTCGAGTTCGTCACGCCACTCACACTGCAAACCCTCTCACGCCGCCCGGTGATCACGGACCTCTTTGCTGAGAAGGACGGCTGGCAGCCCGGCCACATCCACCTCGCTGACACGGCCGACTTGCTCCTGATCGCACCGGCGACCGCGAACATCCTCGCCTCCCTCGCGCATGGCTTTGCCAATGATGCGCTCACCGCCATTGCGCTGGCCACGCGTGCCCCGGTGCTCATCGCTCCGGCGATGAATGGCAAGATGTGGCTGCACCCGGCCACGCAGCAAAACGTCGCGACGCTCAAGTCGTGGGGGCATCGGTTCATCGATCCCGCCGAGGGCATGCTCGCCTGCGGCTATGAAGGCGTGGGCCGTCTGGCTGAGGTGGATCACATTGTGCAGGCCGCCGTCGCACGACTCGCCGAACCGAAGGCATGAAGATCCTCATCACCGCCGGCCCCACGCGCGAGGCGCTCGATCCCGTGCGCTACCTGAGCAATCGCTCCTCTGGCAAGATGGGCTACGCACTCGCCGAGGCCGCGCGTGATGCCGGGCACGACGTGGTGCTGGTCACCGGTCCTGTCAGCATCACGGCGCCGGACAAGGTGGAAGTCGTGCGCGTCGAGTCCGCGACGGACATGTTCGAAGCCGTGCGCACTCACCTTGATGGATGTGATGCCGCCATCTTCGCCGCCGCCGTGGCCGACTACCGACCTGCTGAAGTCGCACCGCAGAAGATCAAGAAGGCCGCCGATGAACTCGTGCTGCATCTCGTGCGCACACCCGACATCCTCGGCTCCGCACGCAGCGAGTTCGGCTTCGATGGTGTGCTCGTCGGTTTCGCAGCTGAGACCACGGACCTCATCGCCCACGCGCAGGACAAGTGCTTGCGCAAGCGCTGCGACCTCATCGTCGCCAACGACGTGTCCCAGCCCGGCATCGGCTTCGACTCCAGCGACAACGCGGTCACGCTGTGCTTCGCCAACGGCACTGTGCAGCCCATCGCCCAGGCTTCGAAGGCAGCCATCGCCCGCGAAATAATGACCGTGGTCGAGTGCCTGCAAAAACACCGGGACAGCGGGCGCGATTGAGCTATGGGATTCGCTCCCATGAACGAACTCCTCGACGTCGCCATCCAGGCCGCCAAAGCCGCCGGCAAGCTCATCCGCGACAACTTCGGCACCGAACTTCACGTCAACGAAATGAAGACGTATGACATCAAGCTCGAACTCGATGTCCGCAGCCAGACCCTCATCACCGAGATGCTGCTCGCGCGATTCCCCGATCACGCGGTGCTTGGCGAAGAAGGCGACAGCATCGGCTCCGGCAGCATCGAATGGATCGTCGATCCCATCGACGGCACGGTGAACTACTTCTTCGGCATCCCGCACTTTTGCGTCTCCATCGCCGCGCGCGATCGTGCCACGCAAAAGCTGATCCTCGGCGTTATCTTCGATCCCTCGCAGGACGAACTCTGGACCGTGGCGGAAGGCGTTCCACCCACACTCAACGGCAAGCCCATCTCCGTCAGCGCGCGCACGCAGATGAATGAGTCCGTCGTCACCGTCGGCTTCTCCAAGAGCAAGGAGTCGCTCGATGCCGGCTTCGAGCGCTACAAGCGCATCTCGTATAACGTGCGCAAGACCCGCATGCTCGGCAGCGCCGCGCTCGCCATGGCCTACATCGCCTGCGGGCGCCTTGATGCGTATGTGGAAGAACAGATCAGCCTGTGGGACATCGCCGCTGGCCAAATGCTGGTGGAAGCCGCTGGCGGCAAGGTCCGCCTCGAACCCGGCAAGGCGAGGGAAGGCACCATGTTTATCTGTGCCTCGAATGGCAAGATCCCGATCGAGGACTACCTCTAGCCTTTCGTTCGTATGACGCGCCTTTGCTTTGCCCTTCTGGCCGCCACGTCGCTGAGCGTCGTGGTTCCACGTTTTGTGATGCTGGGATTCACCCACATCCTGCCAGGCGGTCTCGATCACATCCTTTTCATCCTCGGCTTGTTTTTTCTGGCACGGGATGCCTTCACCTTGCTCGTGCAGATCACGCTCTTCACCATCGCGCACTCATTGACCTTGGGTCTGGCGCTGATGGGTGTGGTGGCCGCGCCCACGCCCTGGGTCGAGGTGGCCATCGCTCTCAGCATCGCCTTCGTTGCGGTGGAGAATTTGTTTCAGAGTCAGCTCAGCCGCTGGCGTCCGTGGATGGTGTTTGCCTTTGGCTTGATCCATGGCCTTGGCTTTGCGCACAGCTTTGAGGAGACGTTCATCGAGCCGTCTGCGATGTTGACAGCCTTGTTCAGTTTTAACCTGGGGATCGAACTCGGTCAGATGGCTGTGATCGGCCTCGCTTTCGCAGTCGTGTCAGCATGGTGGAAGCGCGATGATTATCCCGTGCTTGTTGCTCGACCTGCCTCTGTGATGATTGCGGCGGCAGGCCTCTACTGGGTGGTTGAGCGGAGCTGGTGAGAGGGCTCGTCATTCCTCCATCCGCATAGATCAACGAGCGAGGACAATGCCTCGCCTTTTGCCACGAACGTGCAGTGCAATCGTCAAGGGCAATGCTAGGCCTGCGGCGAGGTGAATCCATACCAGGAGGGCGCGCGTTTCGTCGCTGCCAGCATAATACAGACCCCAGGCGCTGATGGTGATGATGAGGATGCAAATCAGGACTGACAGGCCTGATTTACGCGCCTGCCGGGTGCGCCAGCCGACGGGCAGATGAGTGCTGAAAATCATGCCGAAACTGATGAGCGCAATGAAGGCACCCGCGCCGTGAATTTTTGCCAGTGAAGCGAGCCACGGATGTTTCTCAGGACCAAACTCGCCCTCGATTTCACCCCAACGGTCAAGGGAAAACCAAAGCAGGCCGCTGATGAGGCTGAGCAGGAAGGCGGCGCTGAAGAAGGCTCGCGCCCCGCTGGGGAATCTCAGGCCAAGACGCTTCATGCTGGATAGAGCACCTGCTCACCTTTGCGAGTGAGGAAGAGCGCCACGGCGTCACGCGCACGAAGCACTTGATTCCAAAGTTCCTGCGGCGCTAGCAGCACCGCCTTGGTCAAGGCATCGGCCTCCATGCAGGTGCGAGCGAACACGGAGACACTCTGGTTGTTGTGCAAGGGCTTGCCTGTGTGCGGATGCACGATGGGTGAGACGCGAGTGACTCCAATGCGCTTCCGCGCGAAGTAGGCGGCAGTGGTGGCGACGGCGGGCCGGAGCATGACGGCGGGATGCTGCATCGCCTGTGGAGCGCCGGGATCACGAATGACGAGCGACTGCTGCTGCGGGCCGTGTATGCGCAGGTCGCCACCGGCATTGATGCTCGCCTGGGCAATGCCACGAGTGGCGAGGATGTTGATCGCCTTGTCCACCGCAAAGCCTTTGGCGATGCCGCCGAGATCGATCTGCAAGGGCTGATGGAATCGCACCTGCGATCCCGGCAGCAGCTCGATGTGCTTCCATGCACCGGCCTCCTGCAAGGTGGTGAAGGGTGTGTGACGAGGCAGGTATCCCCATTTCACCAATTGGGGAGCGATGGTGATGTCAAAGGCACCGTCGGTTTCCTCGCTCAACTTCACAGCGGTGGCGAGAACCTCATAGGTCCACGGATGCACGCGCAGCGGTGCGATGTGAGCGCAGCGGTTCAGGCGGGTCACATCACTGTCTGCATCGTGGAAACTCATCCGCTGCTGCACGCTTCGGATGATGGAGAAGGCCTTGTTGGCTTCCTTGTGCAAGGCGGTGTCGCTGCCGCCATCGAGAGTGACTTCAACGAAGGTTCCTAACAATGGCTGGCAGCGACGGATCATGATGGACTCAGGCGGCGGGCTTTTCGCCGATGGCTTTTTGAGCGATGTAGTCTTCCACCAGCAGCAGGCCGTCTTCACCAGCGCGCTGGATAATGCGCAGGAGTTGGTCCGCGACAGCGATCTCCTCGACCTGCTCGGTGATGAACCATTGGAGCATGTTGGACGTGGCGTGATCTTTCGCAGCAGTGGCGAGATCGTAGAGATGATTGATCGAGGCGGTCACTGCTTCCTCGCTCTCCAGGGCCAGCTTGGCGGCGGCTTCTGCCGAACCAAAATCCCAGGGGCTCGCGTCGATGGCGGGAATCTTCACGCGACCGCCGACATCAAGAATGAACTTCATGAAGCGGTGGGCATGAGCCCGTTCTTCGGTGGCCTGAGTGGAGTAGAAGGCGGCCAGACGTGGCAGGCTTTCGGAGGCGAAGTAGCTGGCGATGGAGTCGTATTTCAACGAGGCGGCGAACTCCATGCCGACTTGGGCATTGAGGGCGTCGAGGATATGTGCGGGCGTAGGCATGGGGCGGTTTAATGTTGAGGTTGAATGACTGTGAAAACGTTAGTGATGAACGATGCTCTGGGGGCTCCGGACTGCTCGGAGGATGAGGGCTTTGTCGTGACGAGATGACGCGAGGGGCGCAGACCAAGGCGTTGCCGTTTTAGACTGGCAAACCGGGCAAACTGTTTTTCGGCAGGTGGTGTCATGATGGGCATGGAATCAAAGGTTCTTCAAAACAAGGGAGTGAGTATGCAGGAGGCGCCGAACGCCTTCGGTAATGTGAACGCAGGAGAGCGTGGCTCCCGAGATGTTCTTGATGTCGTTGTCGATCTTCAGCGCGGCGTCGGTTGTTTTGCCGTGAAACTGGGCCCGCCATCTGGCTTGCTTCACCTGATCGCCGTAGGTCTCGCGAAAGGTGAGGATCTCCACGCCTTTGACAGAGCCGGACTTGGTGATGGCCACGGCGATGTCGATGAACTCGTGCTTGCCGATAACGTTGTCGTAGATGAGCCAATCGCCGCTGCCAGTGCGCATGGCGTTGATGGTGTCGGAACGGACGCGCACGCCGGAGGCCTTGGCGATGGCTTTGCGCTGCTCGGATGAGAGCGTGATGGTTTGCGTGGCGAGTTTCTGGCCAGGATAGAGCACGGTGCGGGCTTGATCCGGGGTGAGGAATACCTCACTTCTCGCCCACTGAACGGTGCCGAGGGCGATGGCAGTGGACAGTTGTGTGATGAGTGATCGTCTTTTCATAGCTTCAGTGGATGTGCCGACGGGATCAGCCAAACCTCCTCTGATCCCGTCGGCGATTCTCCCTCCCTCCTTCTTTACTTGGATGAAGTGAAATGAACGGGCGACTTGGCGCGGGAGATCTCGGGGACCTTTTCGTCGTCTCCGCCGCCGCCGAATTCGAAGCCCAGGATGAAGCCCACATGCACCCGTTCGTGTTCATCCCAGTTCTTGCCTTTGCGGGAGGCCGCAGCGCCATCTGCGCTCCAGCCCCAGACCTGATAGAGGGCACCAACGGTGATCCACCAGTTGCGGCCTGAGTGGTGAACCGAGGGGCCAACGTAGAGGCCCTGCTGGAACTGGTCGCCCAGTTGCATATTGCCCACGTCCCAGCTCGACGGTCTGCCTTCAGGCGGATTGCCATCGACCTCTGGCGAGAGGAAATCCGACTGCCAGCGGGCCTCGATGCCGACGAACCAGTTCGGTGCCACGCGATAGGAAAGGCCGGTCGCGAGATCGAAGGCAATCTCTTCCTCCAGCACACCGGGCGACGTGCGGCGCTCCAGTTCCATCTTGCCCGTGAAGGACCACGTCAGGGTGTTATCCAGCCAGTTTTTCTGGAGGAAAATCATGGGCACATACGAGTCCTGCTCGATCTCCGCTCCGTCCAGGCGATAGACCTGACGGTTCTCATACGCGAAGCCGACCGAAAGGCCGACGAAGTTCTTGTAAGGGCTGAGAATCATGTATTTGGCCATGACCTCAAAGCCGCCGTATTGCGTCTTGTCGAAGCTGCCTCCAGGGCCTCCTTGAGTGTCCACCATGGGAGCCCATTCCACATCGCTGTAGTGGTGATCAAAAATCATCACCGAGGCACCAAGCGTGAGCCGGTCCGTCACGCCGTATTCGACCTCGGGGCGGATGTCGTTGAAGATGTAATCACCGGAGTCCTTACCCAGGCGCGACATTTCCTTGAGCTTGAGTTCCCAACTATTTGCTGGACGTGTATCGGTGCCTTTGGTGTAGAGCCACAGATTTTCGTCGGACGAAGCCGTGGTTGTGACGGCCAGGATCAGGCCGAGGAGTGTATGTTGTAGTTTCATGATGGGGAGAGATGGGGACGAGTGCGGAGCAGGCGTGTCAGACGCGGAGCCAGCCAGAGGTAGATGCCGGTGAGCCAGAGCAGGAGCAGCAGCAGGCCGCTGGGCAGGAAAATCCAGAGCTTCGCGTGCTCGTGGAAGAAGGACCCATCGTGCATGGCCTCGATGAAGTCGGACCGGCGGAACGCCGTCTGCAAAACTGCGCCCGTGGCGGTGTCGATCTGCACCTCCCAGCCGTTGATGGCCCGCACCTTCACCACTCCTTGGCCGGGGCGCACATCCAGGCGGTCGATGTCTGCCCAGGTGACGATTTTGGCATCCGGTGCCGTGTTGGCGGCCTTTAGGATGGCATCAAAACTCACCGTTGGAACGCTGGCCGAGCCCTTGGCTGTGGGTGGCTGCACCCAGCGGAGTTGCTTTTTCAACTGAAGCAGCAGGCCCGTCGCAAGAACCACGAAGACCGGGAGTGCCGTGAGGATGGCGACCCAGGAGTGGAGTTTGCGGTTCGTGCGGGTCAAATTCATGTTCTATAAATGCGAATGCGTCTCAATAGCAACTTGACCAAAGGCGTCAACCGATTAATTGAGACTTCATCTCAATTGTATGAAGAGCCGCCTGTTTTGTCTTGCCTCCCTGTCTGCCTTCCATCTGCTCGCCCAGACCGAGGCACCTCAACGCAGCCTCCAATCCGAAATCCCAGTTCTCGACGAGGTCGTCGTTACCGGCTCTCGCTCTGAAACGCCCGCCTTCGAGACTCCCGCTGCGGTCGAGCAGTTCAGCCAGGAACGCCTGGAGCACCGCCTTGTCCGCACAGTGCCAGAGGCGCTGAAATCCGTGGCTGGCGTGGCCGTGCAGAAGACCAGCAACGGCCAGGGCAGCCCCATCATTCGCGGCTTCACCGGCTACCGCACGCTGGCCATGATCGACGGTATTCGCTACAACCACAGCGCCTATCGAGACGGCCCCAACGAGTATTTCTCCCTCATCGACGCCCAGGCGCTAGACCGCCTGGAACTGGTCCAAGGCCCCGGCTCGGTCCTTTACGGCAGCGATGCCGTGGGCGGCGCGCTGAACCTCTTCACCCGCAGCGCCGACTACATGGGCGAGACTGAGGGCCAGTTTTTCCGGCACGGCAGCCTCTTTGGCCGCTGGCACAGCTCCGAGCAGAGTTGGATGAGCCGTGCTGACTATGATTTCGGAGTCGGCCAAAAATGGGGCCTACACCTCGGTGGCACCTGGAAGGACTTCGGCGATGTCATCGCTGCTGAACTCGGCGAGCAGCCCTTCACCGGCTATACCCAGCGCAGCTACGATGCCCGATTTGATGCCCGTTTGGACGACAACTGGAGCCTCACCCTCGCGCACCAGGCCCTCTGGCAAGACGACTCCTGGCGCACGCACGCCACCATTTACGGCGTCTCGTTTGCAGGCAGCGACATCGGCAGTGATCTCCGCCGCGTCACCGATTACCGCCGCAGCCTCAGCTACGCTCGACTGCGCGGCGAAGACTTGGAAGGCCCCATCAAAAGCGCCCAGCTCACCCTCTCCTACCAAACCCTGGACGAACAACAGGACCGCCTCCGCTCCAATCGCGTCAATGAACTCGCCAGCATGGACATCGGCACTCTCGGCCTCGACGCCCAGTTCACCAACGACCTCCTCGGCGGCACCCTCACCTGGGGCGCAGACTATTACCGCGACGAAGTGGATACCGCCCGCACCGACGACGGCGCACCCCGCATCCAAGGCCCCGTGGGCGATGACGCCAGCTACGAACTACTCGGAGCCTATGCCGATCTGGAGCCCCCGCTCGGCACGCATGGCACCACGCTGTTCCTCGGCGGCAGATACACCTTTGCCCGCGCCGATGTGGGCCGCTACGAAGACCCCATCACCGGCCAAGCCGCCTCCCTGAGCGATAGTTGGCACAACGTCGTCGGCTCCCTGCGTCTCATGCAAGACCTCGATCAAGACGGCACCTGGAAGCTCTTCGGCGGCATCAGCCAAGCCTTCCGCGCCCCCAATCTAGGCGACCTCAGCCGTCTCGGAGCCTCTCGCAGCGACGAGATCGAAAGCGCTGCCACTGGGCTTAAACCCGAGTGCTTCACCAACTTCGAACTCGGCATCAAACACCGTGGCGAAAAAGTCCGCATCAGCGCCACCGCCTTCCACACCCTGCTCAATGACTACATCACTAGCACCCCTACTGGCCGCGTCATTGATGGTCAACGCCAAGTCACCAAACAAAACAGCTCCAACGGCCACGTGCAGGGCGCGCATGGCGAGATCGAGTGGGACATCGCCCAGCACTGGACCCTCTTCAGCGGCCTGAGCTGGACCGCCGGAGAAGCCGATACCTTCAGCGGCAATGACATCCGCCGCGAGCCTCTCAGCCGCATCCCACCGCTCACGGGCTTCTACGGCCTGCGTTGGACCAGCACCAACGGCAAGCTCTGGGCCGAACTCTCCGGCACCACCGCCGCCAGAGCCGACAAGCTCAACACCGCCGACCAACAAGACACCCAACGCATCCCCCCGAACGGCACGCCCGGCTACACCCTCGTCAACCTCCGCCTCAGCTACCAGGCTACCGAAGACATCACCCTACACGCCGGACTCGACAACCTCCTCAATGACGCCTACCGCGTCCACGGCAGCGGCAGCAACGAGCCCGGCTTTGGAGCCACGCTGGGGGTGAAGGTGCGGTTTTAAGCGTCTTTGCGAAACAATTGAGCCTTCTTGTGGAATCGCCCCGCGCTTCAACGTTCGCATGCTCTTGCTGCTGGTATTGTTCCAGTCGGCCTATGAGAGGTTCTGGATGCCCCATTCACCAGTTTTCACCACGAAATTGTGAATGAGTGATTCCTGTCAAAATCGTTTCCACGCAATGCTGGCCTTGTCTTCCGTCCGCCCCCTTGTCTATCTTAGCCTATGAAATGTCATTGCCCCCTGCGGCTGGTCCTCGTGTTATCTGTCTTTGCTTGTTCGGCGCTGCACGCGGCTCCTGTCGAAATCTCCGGCCCCGCTGGCAGCGGCAGGTTTGGTGAGCGAGTCATAGCGCTGAAGACCGGGCGTGTGCTGGTTATTGATTCCTTGTTTGATGACGGTGCGACGGCGGATGTGGGCGCGGTGTATCTTTTTCAAGCGGATGGCACGCTGATCAGCACGCTCAAAGGCAGCACGGCGGGCGATAAGATCGGCGGCGATGGCGGCATTGAACTGGCTAACGGCAATGTGGTCCTCATGAGTTTAAGCTGGGACAACGGCGCGGTGGTCGATGCCGGGGCTATCACGCTTATCAACGGAGTCACGGGCGTTAGCGGCATCGTGTCCCCCAGCAATTCAGTTGTGGGCGGTGTCAGGGATGATTTTCTGAACGTTCTTGTGGAGCGTGTGGGCAGCGCAGCGGCATCGAATTATGTGCTGCGTTTGCCCCGATGGAACAATGGGGCCGCAACTGACGCAGGAGCCGCGCGCTTTTGCAGTGGCTCGACTCCTGCCGCCGGGCTGATCAGTGCTGCCAATGCACTGGTGGGCAGCACGGCCAATGACAAAGTCGGCGATGCCAACGCCTTCACACTGCTAGACAATGGCAACTACGTGATCAGCTCACCGGAGTGGGACAATGGAGCCGTGGTGAATGCTGGAGCGTCCACGTTTGGCAATGGCAGCACGGGGGTCTCGGGTGTGATCTCCGCCTCCAACTCGCTCATCGGCACGACGGCCAACGACGGATTGGCGATGAGTGTGACGAAGCTTACCAATGACAATTATATCGTAGCCAGGCTCAACTGGTCCAGCGCCACACTCGCTACGGTGGGAGCGGTGACATGGTGCCGTGGAACCGCCGCCGATCCCATCGGGGTGGTCTCCTCGGCGAACTCCTTCGTGGGTGCCACGGCGAATGATCAGATCGGGCGGAATGTGAGAGCCCTGACCAATGGCCACTACGTCGTGGGCAGCACCGTGTGCGACAATGGCGCATTTGTTAATGCCGGGGCTGTGGCCTGGGGCGATGGCGCGATCGGACTCAAAGGCGTCGTGGGCTCTGGCAATGCGCTCATGGGCAACTCCAGCAACGACGGCGTGGGGAATCCCCTCGTGGCCTTGACCAATGGCAACTATGCGGTGGGCAGTCCCAACTGGCGCACAGGGGCTGGCGTTTTAGTGGGTGCGGTCACTTGGTGCGTTGGCACGGGGCCGACGACGGGGCTGGTCACGGCGGCGAATTCCCTTATCGGCAGCACCGCTGGGGACACCATTGGCAGCAACGTCGTCGCGCTGACCAATGGGAACTATGTCACCTTCAGCCTCAATTGGGACAACGGTGCCATCGTGGATGCCTCTGCCGCGACCCTCGGCAATGGCACCACTGGCACCGTGGGCGTGGTTTCTCCCGCCAACTCCCTGGTGGGCAAAGCTGCCAGTGAAAACATTGGCAGCAGCATCCAGGTCTTATCCAACGGCAACTATGTGCTGCATAGCTCGGGCTGGGACAATGGGGCGGCGAGCAATGCAGGGGCCGTCATCTGGTGCAGTGGCACCAGTGCGCGTCCGGTGGGTGTCATCACTCCCGCGAACGCCGTAGTTGGCACGGACGCGGGAGATTTGAGTTCGGCGAACATCACCGTCCTGCCCAATGGCAACTATCTGATCCGCTCCGCAGGCTGGAATGGACCTGGCACCTCGGACGCCGGAGTTGCCTGCTGGTGCAATGGCAGCACGGGGCGAGTAGGCCCGCTCTCCGCCTCCAACGCCCTCGTTGGCACGCAGAGCAACAACCTCGTCGGCGTTGGCGGAATCTCGATTCTGACCAATGGCAACTACGTCGTGCGCTCACGGCAGTGGGACAATGGCCTTGCCACCGATGTCGGCGCAGCCACCTGGGGCAGCGGCACACGCGGGATCGTCGGAGCGGTCTCCCCATCGAACTCTCTGGTGGGCAGCCAGACGAATGACAGCGTTGCCTTTGATGGCGTGGTTGAGCTGACCAATGGCAACTACGTCGTCCGCAGCGGTGACTGGAGCAATGGTGCTGCCACAAAGACTGGCGCGCTGACCTTTGGCAACGGAACCACGGGAACGTCTGGCGTGGTCTCTCCGGCCAATTCCATCGTCGGCAGCACGGTGAATGACAATGTCGGACTCGGGGGTATCAACGGCGCTGTGGACGACGGCTCATTCCTTGGCAGCACTTTTACCTGGGACAATGGGGCGTTGAGAAATGCGGGTGCCGCTATGCTTCTGCCAGGGACCGCGCCTTTTCCCTCGGGCGTCATTTCGGCCAGCAATGCCGTGGTGGGAAATGTCGCCGATCCCTTGGCCGCCATCACTTTGGACTACGAGTCCGCCAACCGCTTGTTCGTCGTCGGCAAGGGTGCGGAGAACAAGGTCGTGTTCAATGCTTTCAGTGCGGGCAAGGTAGGCTTCGCCTCGCCGCTCATCACCTTAGCTGAAGGCGGTAACGCGGGTATCATCGTCACCCGCACCGGCGGCACGGAAGGCACGGTGACAGTGAACCTCAGCACCACGGCGGCAGGCAGCACGGCCACGGCTGGAACGGACTTCATTCCGGTCAATACGCTACTCACCTTCGGCCCTGGAGTTGACAAGATCCTCACGGGCATTCCCACCTTTATCAATGCACCCACGAATGAACCGAACGAACTCATCAAGGTCGTCCTCAGTGGCGGCACCGCGACGTTAGGCACACCGAGCACGATGTTTGTGCGCATCGTGGACGCAGATGACAGCACCGCGCCCGGCGCACCCGTCATCACCGCGCCCGCAGCGAATGCCCGCGTGGGCGTGGACTCCGGCGATACCATGATCATCACCGGCACGGCGGTGGACAATCGCGGCATCGCGCTCGTCGAAGTGCGGCTCAATGGCGGCACCTTCCAGCCCGCTGTGCTCACCGGCAACATCGGCACCAGTGCTGTCTGGAGCATCAAACTCCAGCCACAAACCGGCGCGAACCTCATCGAGGTGCGTAGCTCTGATACCAAACTTCCCACAGCCAATGTCAGCAGCATCGTCTCACGCAGTGTCGTCGTCACGCGCCCGCTGGAGGTCAGGTCCAGCACCGGCAGCGGCACCTTCACCACCGGCTTTGCGCCGCGCTCCTTCCGCGAGGTGGGCAAGCTATTGACCATCACCGCCACGCCGCCCTCGGGCTTCTTGTTCAACAAATGGATCATCAACGGCGGCAGCAATGCCACGGCCAGCGAGATCGGCATCACCGCCGCGCAGCTCGAACTGCCCACGCTCAGTTTCATCTTCCGCGATGGCCTCACGCTCACGGCTGAGCACGCGCCCAATCCCTTCATCAATCCCCTTAGCAACCCCTTCATTCGTGCCAACCTCAGCGGCATCTACAACGGCCTGATTCGCCCTGATACCACTCTGCCCGACCGCGCACCGCTCGGCAGCAACAGCGGCGAAGACGGCACCGCCATGAGCAACAGCACTCTTGGTTTCCTCACTCTCACCGCACTGAGCAACGCCACCTTCACTGGCAAGCTCAGCATGGATGGACTCGTGCTCTCCATCGCTGGCAGCTTCGATGGCACTGGAACGGCGCGTTTCGGCACCAAGCGCGACAGGTCCCTGTTCATCAACCGCATCAACCAGACACCGCTCAAGCTACAGCTCACGCTGAATATCGGAACAGGTGCCCTCAACGGCACCGTCAGCGACCTCGACGCTGTGTCCAACCTCACCGCTGATCGCGTGCATTACAGCACCACGTCACTCGTCCCGCCCGCGCTGCTCGGCCCCGCGAATGCGAACATGATTTACAACCTTGCCTTCTTGAAGTCCGACAGCCCCCAGCCCTCCGGCGTCGGCGACGAACGCTTCCCACAAGGCTCCGGTCCTGGCACCGCGACACTGACCAAAACCGGCAGCGTCGCCTTCGCTGCTACGTTGCCGGATGGCACCCCTTTCACTTCAGCCGCTGCGCTTAACCAAGTCAACGTCTGCCACCTCTTCAAGCCCCTCTACCCCAACCGCGGCTTCATCGCCGGAAGCTTCACTTTCAATACCGGTGCCGCCGATACCGATGTCAGCTCCAGCCCGCTCGATTGGGTGCGCCCACCGCTTGATGATCAGCACTATCCCACAGGCTGGCCGGAAGGCATCGCCTTCCAAGCCATCGGCACCCAGTTGATTCTGACCCCTGGAAGCAGCGTGCTACCCGGCCTGCCAGTGCTTGATGCCGACGGCAATGCCAAGCTCGAGTTCGGCGACGGACTGCTGCCCTCCAACCTCATCAAGCCTATCGGCATCACCGCCACCGACGCGGTGCAAAAACCGCTGCCCGTGGATGCCAGCTTCACCCTCCTCATCACGCATGCCAGTGGCAAGTTCAGCGGTAGTTTCACCCACCCGCTCGGCAGCACACCCTATCAAGGCATCATCCTGCAAAAGGGGAACAACAAGCGCGGCCTCGGCTTCTTCAAAACCAAGTCCCCGACCGTGAAGGACTACCTCGGTCAAGCAGGCTCCGTGCTGCTGGTGCCGCAGTGATTAAATGAGGCTACGGGGGGGCCTGTGGCTTCATTGCTTCAACGCGTCATCACACTTGTCTGCTTGAAGCAATTATTGTGAAACGATGGGAACTCTTGCACGTTGAGCTTTGGTTTGAATCAGTTAAGCCTCCTGCCGTGATCGCTCCGCGTCTCAACGTCCGCATGCTCTTCCTGCTGGTATTGTTCCAGTTGGTCGCCGGGCCGTTGGTGCTGGTGACGGTGCTGACCTTTTGCAAGGTGGTCGTTCGGGAAGGCTCGGAACAAGGTCTTCCTGCCGCAGTCGCCAAGGCGTGGAACTGTCACGAGGTGCAAACGCTGTTGCACGCCGTCGCAGGTGAGGAATCACCGGCGACGAGCAAGCCTTCAGGCCCTGATAAGAAGTCCAAGCCCGTCGAGAAAAAGATCACGGGCATGGCTTGGGTGGGGGCACCTTGGATCTCCGCAGAGCACGCCCCCCATCGCGTTCGTCAACGATCACGAGCTTGGACACCCGCATGGCCTCAGGCCCCGCCGGGCACGCCGCCGCGGATGGGATAAAGCGAGGCTGCTGATCGGTTGCGAAGATTCATCGCAAGGAACGAGTGCAGACGCCTCGTGATCATCGGTCCTGATGCATGACCCCGGCGGGTTCGGAGCCAACACGCATCTTTGTTTGGCTAAGAATGCTGCAATCCCTCCGGGATCAATTCCCCCATCTGAGGATGTGTCTGCGACGCCTCGCCACTAGCCGAGCTGACTCCGGCATCTAGCTCATCAAGAAACAAACTTGTTCTGATTTCCCATCACCATGAAACCCATTTCACTTTTCACATCTCTACTTCTCACAATCCCTGCGCTCGCGCAGGACATCGCGACTACCCAGCCCACCGAAGTGGGCGAGGTCGTCGTCACCGGCAAAGCCGAGGACCTCATCGGCGTCGCGCCTGCGGCGTCCAAAGGTCAGGCCAGCGCGGAGGAAATCGCCGACCGGCCTTACCTGCGTCGCAGCGAGATCCTCGAAGTTGTCCCCGGCGTGATCACCACACAGCACGCAGGCGGCGGCAAGGCGACGCAGTATTTCCTGCGCGGCTTTAATCTCGACCACGGCACCGACTTCGCGACGAGCATCGACTTCATGCCGATGAACCTCAAGACGCACGCGCACGGCCAGGGCTACACGGATTTGAATCCGCTGATCCCCGAACTCATCGAGCGCGTGGATTATGTGAAGGGCTCCTACACCGCCGCGAATGGCGATCTCAGCACCGCAGGCAGCGCCAACTTCAAGCTCTGGGATGTGCTGCCGCACAACCTCATCAGTGCTGAGATCGGCGAGCATGGTTACTATCGTGGGCTGATCGCGGGTTCGATAAGTCAGAATACTCCAATGCCCGCAGTGCCTTTGACCTCGGATTTCCCAAGGGCTAGCCCAGAGTGCGGCGCGCTGACTTACGCCCTCGAATACAACACCTACGAAGGCCCCTTCGCACTGAGCGAAGACTTCGAGCGCTGGAACGGCACGCTGCGCTACTTCAAAGGTGACACGGACAATCACTTCGCCGCCACCTTCATGGGTTACCATGCGACGTGGACCTCCAGCGATCAGATTCCACAGCGTGCGATCAACAGCGGGCTTATCCCTCGTTTCGGCAATCTTGACCCCACCAACGGCGGCAACTCGCAGCGCTACTCTTTGAACCTCGAATGGGCCTTACGCGAAGGCGACGTGGTCACGAAGGCGAACGTCTTCGGCATCTACTACGACCTCGATCTATTCAGCAACTTCACCTACTTCCTCGATTATCCAGATCGCAGCGATCAGTTCGAGCAGGCGGAAAAACGCTGGATCATCGGCGGCAATGTGGCGCGCACTTGGGAGAAGCGCAGCGTGTTCGGCCATGAGGCCGACTTCACACTCGGCTTGCAGACGCGTCATGATCTCATTGATGGCATCGGCTTGTGGAGAACGGAGCAGCGCGAGCGCTTCAAGACCATCCGCCAGGACGATGTCTATGAGGCCAGCGTAGGCGTGTATGCGGACAGCACCGTGCATTGGAACGATTGGTTCCGCACCAACGTCGGTCTGCGCGGTGATGTGTTCTACTTCGACACGCAGAGCAACAATCGCCTCAACAGCGGCGATGACTTCGCTGGCATTGTGAGCCCGAAGATCAGCGCCGTCTTCGGCCCCTGGCACGACACCGAGTTCTACCTCAACTACGGCACCGGCTTCCACAGCAACGATGCACGCGGCACCAGCACCATCATTGATCCCAACAGCGGGGAGCGCATCGACACCGTTGATCCGTTGGTGCGCACGCAGGGCGCGGAGTTCGGCATCCGCACCAGCGCCATCCCGCACCTCACCAGCACGCTCACTTTCTTCTGGCTGCAATCCGACAGCGAACTCGTCTATGTGGGCGACGAAGGCAAAAACGAAGCCGGTCCCGGCAGCGAACGCTATGGCATCGAGTGGAGCAACTACTGGCGTCTCACCGACTGGTTCAGCATGGATGCGGAGGTCGCGCTTACGCATGGTCGCCTTACCGACTCTGGCAATGACGACCACATCCCCAACAGCGTGCCCGTTATGTTCAGCGGCGGTATCAATCTTGGCGCTCAAGGGGGAGCCGATGGCTTCTTCGCTAACCTCCGCGCGCGTGCCTTCAATCGTCGCCCGCTCATCGAAGACAACAGCGTGAAGGGCAAGAGCAGCTTCCTGGTCAACGCAGGCATCGGCTATCGGAAGAAGAACTGGGAAGCCGCCGTCGAGTGCCTCAATCTCTTTGATCGCGACGACAACGACATTGAATACTACTACACCAGCCGACTCCCCGGCGAAGACACCTCCGGAGTGAACGACATCCACCTGCACCCCACCGAGCCACGCATGTTCCGCCTGCGCGTGACATACAAGTTCTAAGCATGATACACGAACCCAAGACCAGCAGCGCCTACCTG
>CAUJJC010000171.1 GCA_963204975.1 Verrucomicrobiota bacterium
CCTGCCCCTGCGGTCAAGGACCCGGCATCACCCGTATAGGTTGCCCCCCCAATATTGGCACCCAGACTCCAGTAACCATCTTGGAATGTGGCGAGGTTGAAGGCTGTCGAAGTCGTCACGCTATCCAGGCCGATGATGCCACCCACGCCAGGCCGACTGGTGTTGTTGGCTGCCGGGAAAAGTGAGTTCAGGTTGGCGGTGGTGAACAGCGATCCCTGAGACACGCCGATCAAAACGGGGGTGCTGGCACCGCTATTGAAGTTACTTACCGCACTGCCAGCGATGTTGCTTAGCGAGTTGAGGGACAGCACCGCCGTAGGCCCGACATTGACCTGCCCGGTGCCAAAGGTGAAATTGGTGTTCGCCTGGGTGACTCGATTGTAGCCCTGTAGAGCGGTGAAGCCACCGGACCAGTTCGGGTTCGGCGCATTGTTATTGAACGTGACAAGGTAGGAGTCGCCACGGGTGATCGTGCCGCCACCGCGAATGATATTGTTGAAGAACAAGTTGTGGTCAGTGATGCGGAAGAATGGCTGATCACGAACGACCGTCTCGCTGGCAATACGCAATCCGTCTCCAAAGGACGAAAATGCGTCGAAAATGACGTAGGGGCTGTTGATCGTGCGGAACTCCAAGCCTGCGGCACCGATGGTCACATTGTTGGAGCCGCTTGCAGGCGTTCCACCGTTGCGATCATAACCAATCGTGACTGCACCAGCGATGGTCAGATGCTGGTTGGCACTGTTGAGGAAGGTGGTCGTGGTATTCGTGGTGGTAGTATTCTGAGCGGCGAGGCGCAGGGTGCCGAAGTTCATCGTCAACGGTCCGGTGCCTTCCGCTTGGGATGCGCCCCCAGCCGCATTGGGTGCAGTAAGACGAAGTTCACCACGATTCACGGTGATCGAACTGGACAGCGTGGCATCATTATTACCGTCAAGACGGAGCACACCATCACCCGACTTGATAATTGGAGCAGTGGCGGTGACTACATCAACCAATCGCAAGGTTCGTGCCTGGACGTGCAGCCCTAGAGTTCCACTACCCCCAATGCTAGTGGCACCGCTAACAGTGAGATCATGAGTGTTGGCGCTGTTGGTGCTACTACTGTTGTTAATGATCAGCGATGTGCCGTGGATGGTGTTCGTGCCCCCGATGCTGAGGCTGGGGATCGTCACCACCGCCCCAGCCGTGGATGTGCCGGTGTAACGCTCGGCAAAAATGCGGGCGTATGGCAAGTCGGCTGCAACGATAATCGGGTTATTGTAGGTCGTGTTGACACTGTTGTTAGTGCGCAGGCGAATTTCGGCCATCTGTTGGCCGTCATTGTTGCCAAGCCAGTTACCGGCAACAGTCACCGAGGCTGTGCCCAGTGTGCCAGCTCCATCGGCAAAGAGAGTGCCGCCGTTCATTTGAATGTTGCCAGTGATGGCGTTGGCCACATTGGTGAGCTGGAGCTGACCGGCACCGTTGTGAGTTAGGTTTGCCGCCGTCACCACACCGCCAATGCGAGTGGTTTGACCACTTTGATCGGAGTAGATAATGCCTTCCACAGGTGTAGAGCCATTGCCAAAATAGACAGCCGTCGTGTCGAAGTTCACGCGAGCGTTGTCTCGGTTGTCAACGATGAGACCACCACTGTGAATATTGATCTGACCGCTCGTGAGGGTGGTGTCGTTGCTGGCCGCCTCGTGGCTAATGCGAAGCGCCCACACATTGGCAGTTCCCGTCAGAGTGGCGTCACCTGTGGTGGTGCCATAGCTGGCAATGTCAGTAGCTGTCAATCCCGCCAAGAATGCTGCACCCGTGCCCACCGCTCCGGAGTTCTGCGTGAAAGCCTTGTTCTGCACGCCAAAGCTGGCGTTATAGGTGAGGAAGGTGTTGCGACTTGGGTTGATCATCCAAGCGGGCAACATGTTCTGCGCGTCTAGCATGGAGGCACCATTGTCGATGAAGAATTTCTGGCCTTGGAGGTCCACACGACCAAGTTCATCGGCGTTCTCACGCACATCGAAGGTGGCTTGGCCCACACGGGTGATGCTTGGAGTGCTGAGCACCATCTGACCGTTGGTTCCAGTGCGCTCCAAAAGGACCGCCGCACCTTGTTCAACCGTCATGGCTCCAATACGCTCCTGATTCTGGCGGGTGTTGCTGCTGACAAGATAGAGGGTTGCACCGCGGAGCGTCATACCGGTGGTGTCCCCCCACTTGTTTTCATCCGTCTCAAGCCCCAGGTTGGAATTGTCCAAACGGGAGATCAGCATGGAGTCGTTGACATCCATATTGTAGTCGAGTCGGAGACTTGATCCGGGATAGAGGTTCACCGTATTGAACTGGCTGCCGTCATCGCGCGTGAAACGCCCATCGCCTCGAGCTTCCAGGCGGCCAAAGACATCATACACAGGCGACAAGCTATCACCGTGAATGGTCAGGAAGTTATTGGTATTGCCCGTGTTATCGCTGCGGAAGATGATGGTATTGCCTGTGTAGGACTGGTCGCCATAGAGGCGGATTTGAGCTGAGGTGTTGGCCAGAGCAAAGCCGTTGTCGTATTGCGGTGCGCCTACCCAAAGGCTGGCAGATCCAGAAAGAGCGTTGGTCTGGGTAACCCCCAAAATGCTGTTGGTGCCAAGGAAGCGGAACGTATTATCAGCCCCAGCGCCCATGGTGGCGGCAGTGTAGAAGGTGGTGTCCCAGGCACCCACACCCCACTTGCCATTGCCGAGTCTGGACTGATCAATTGTATTGGAGAAGAAGCCATCGTGCAGTCCGAGGTTCAACGCACCGTTACCGGTGGATCGAAGGCTGTAGTCCGTAATGGGAGCATCGAGTCCGACATCAATGCGCGAGAGATTCCCGCGCAAATCTCCAAATACCTGAACCCGTTGTCCCTGGGCGCTGAGAATATTGCTCGGGGCAGTGATACGAATGGCTGAGTTGCGATTAATTACGATGTCGCCAGTGCCGAGGTTGGCAGTAGCACTTGAGGCAAACAGGTTGGTTCCCGCCATGTAGCGACTGGCATCTTCTGGCGCGCGAGTGCCGAAGGCAATGAAACCGTCCGTCATGACGGTGCCGCCGCTCCAGGTGCTGTTATTGGCACCGATCTCCAGATTGCTACCGCCCGTCTTGGTCAGCGTGTAGTTGCCTGTGATGGGGCCATTGAGGAGCAACGGTGCATCGGTCTGAATACGAGTATGATTGACAAGGGTGATGGTTCCATCGAATCGCGGGTAGATAGCGTTGCCACCTGTGGCGAGGAAGAGCTGCTTATCCAAAGTGAGATTATTGAAGGTCAAAATCTTGTTGGAACCATTGTTAAAGCGGTCGGTATCGAAGGTGGAGTTCCCTCCTCCATGAACAATGCTATTACCAATCGGGATCACCTGGAAGTTGCTTGTGCTATCGCCACCGGAGCGGACCTCCCATTCACCTCCGCGCAGCAAGACGGTCGTGCTGGACGGAATGGAACTGGCAAAGCCGGTGGGTGTGGACCATGTCTGGTCGTTGTTCCAGGTCGTTACAACGCCTTGGGCGATGTCGAGTGTTGCCAGGGAGTTCGGCGCTGAGGTGTTGTAGTTGTCCAAGATGAGACGTCCCCCACCAATCTTGGTGATTTTGGAACCCGCGCCTCCAATAAGCTGACCGGAGAAGGTTTGATCGCTCCCCTGACGGCCCACGACCAGCGTCGCAGTGCCGAGGTCGAGGGTGCCTCCAGTGTTTTGAACGACGCTGATCACACTGGTGCCTGCGAGGTTGCCAAACTCCTGGTTGTTGTTGTTGAGCACCACAGAAGCACCCGGCTGGATGGTCACCGTGGAGCCCGTGACTGCATTCAGATTGGCGAAGGTGGGCATTACATTGGCAGCCGTCAGACTGAGGATGCCCTGATTAACCTGGACGTTGCCCTGGAAATTGTTGTTGGCATTGGATAGCTCAAGTGTGCCAGGGCCGAATTTGACCAAGCGGTTAGCGAGAGTGTTGTTGGCGTTGTTGCGGTAATTGGTCAGAGCCGCACCCAAGGTAGAGACTGCGGCATCGTCAGTGTAGATCGCGAGAGTGTTGGTTCCGAAATTGACGGTGCCGCCAGTGACATCTGCTCCGCCATTGAGAATCATGCCGGCCTCGCCTGCGGTGCCAGAATTGGGGGCACCAATCCTCAATGTGAATCCACCAAGGGCCACATTCCCCGCAGCAGCAGTGCGGAAGGCATAGACTGAGCGATCAGCGGTGAGCGTGCCACCGGAGATATCGAGTAGATTGGTAGCACCTGCCGCCGTATCGAGGTCCACTCCCGAAGCTGTGTAGGTTGCGGTTACGATATTGGAACCAGAGACTCCCGCATAGTGGGCGGCATTGCTGCCGGAGGCCTGAATGGCCGCCCAGGTGCCGATGGTGCCATTCAAGGGTGTGGGAGCCGCAGTGAAAGCAACGATTTCGTTGGTAGCACCACCGAGGTCGGTGCTCATGCCTTTGAGGACCAGAGTCGAACTGTTGGTGCGCACCAGAGAACCAAAAGTCAAAGTGGTGGCATTGCCACCCGCACCAGTGCTATCCATGACGAGCGATGCATTGCCTGTAGTGATATTCAGTGCGCCTGTGGTGGTGGTGGCGTTGACTGCTCCAGTATTGTTGTTCAAACGCAGGGTGCCGTTGGCCAACGTGAAGGGATTATTGGTGCCGAAGGGATTCCCGCCCGTCTTGGCTTCGCCGACGAGGGTGCCTTGGCTAACGGTGACGCCACCCGTATTGAAGGTGTTGCCACCAGAAGTGGGGTTCAGGATCACGGTGCCATTGCCGACTTTAGTGATGCCGAAGGCACCACTGATGGTGCCAGTGAAGGATGTGTCGCCCCCGGTCGCCGATGTGAGATTAAGGCCCCTAGTGGACAGATTGATGCCCCCGCTGAACACCTTGGCACCTGCGTCCAAGCCCCCGAGGGTCTGGGAGCTTCCGGTGCCGGTGTTGATGAAGTTCCTGTTGATGGTGCGCACACCCGAAGCGAGCAACTGGCTGAACGAATTGTTACGCAGGTTTACAGCCGTTGTCGCAATGCCGAGAGCGTTGTCGTGTTCGACAACGAGGTAACCATTGGAGAGCACCGTGTCACCAGCATAGGTATTATTGCCACTAAGCCAGAGAGTGCCTTGTTCCGATTTTTCCAGCAAGGCTGCTGCGGCTCCTGTGATCACCCCGCTGACGGTCACCATTGCGCCCCGTGGACGGAGAACGGTGCCTGCCGTGCGTGTAAGGTTGAGGTTGCCCGTGATCTCGAGTTCATAACCATTAAAGCCGTCGAAATAAACAGAACTGCTTGTGCCTCCATTGGTCGTGTAAGCACCAGCATGACCAATGGTGAGGGTTGGAATCTGGACGACTTGATTTGAGCTGCTGCCATTGAGAGAGCCCACGGTGATCACGCGTGTGGAGCCATCATTGCCACCAGTGGTAGCAACCGTATTGTTCACCACAAACGGACCAGCTCCATCCAGGCGAAATTCGAGATCTGAGCGGCGATCATTGTTCGTGTTTAAATTGATCGTGCTGGCAGCATTGCCCGCAGCGCCGACATTGGCGAGCACGAGGCGGCCCTGCTGCACATTGGTGGAGCCATTGTAGGTATTGTCTCCGCCGAGTATGAGCACCCCGCCATTGCGCTTTTGTAGAGTCACCGCCGCAGCGCCTGTCTGACTGATGACACCGTTAAAGGTCAGGTTTCCGATCCCCGAATGGTGGTTATTGTCATCCCCAATATCGAAGAAGGCACTGCGGGCGTCAGTAGCACCGTTTTCCAATGAAACCGCTCCGTTGAAAATAGTTCTCATCCAGGTAGTGCCGATGCGGTTCACACTGAAAGCCCGATCTGCGTCATCCATGCGCATCGTAAAGTCATTGAGTGTCACCGTGCCGAAAATCCCCCCGCTAGTGGGTAGGGTGCGGAAGACCGCGTTGGCGCTCTTCACGAAGATATTGCGAGAGGAATATTGGGTGTCAGTCTGACCGTAATGGGAAGCGAGCGGATTGACTCCCAACCGCAGTTCACCGCCACGAATGGAGAGATTGTTGTTCGCAGCGTTGAGCGCACCATTCTGTCCTACGACCAAAATACCACCGGAGCCGATGAGATTGCCTGCTGTCAAAGCTGTGCCCACAGTCTGGGCAACAGTGCCGGTGTAGTTCTGGGCATTGGGTAGCCACACCAGACCACCGATATTGGTGCGTCCAGTGTTATCTTCGGCCCCCACCACAAGAGGAACAGCACCAGTCAGGACATTCGAATTGGCGATGGTAATTGTGCCCCCTCCAGAACCCAAACGATGCGCTTCAAAGTTGCCGCCAGTCTTGGTGCGCCCAGTCGCAGTGAGCGTAGCACCAGTGTAGGTGCCGTAGCCGCTATCAGCACCGAACCATGCTTGCACGTCAGGAGTCACCGATTTTACCTGGGCGAGCAAGTCCGTCGAGAAATTGTGATTTCCGCTCAACTGGATGGCTAGGCGATTGGCACGGCGGGCATCCGTTCCGGTCTGTTGATTAACGATAAGAAAGCTATTTCCGCCTGTCTGAGTAGGCGAGGTGGTGTTGTTTGTCAGGCTGCTGAAAGTAATACCTGAGCCAGAGCCGTAACCCGCGCCCAATCCGATAGCCACAGGTGTGTCATCACTGTTGTTTTGGAGCGCAATCAACTGCTTGCTGCCGATATTGGACGGCGCATCAATGAGGAGGCGCGCACCTGCATTCACGAAAATGTCATTGCCCGTTACATTGGCCCCAAGTGTGCCATTCTTGCGGAGCCAGATTTCACCTTCTGCGATGATGGTAGAACCCTCATAGGTCTTCGCTGTATCAAAGAAGAGAACTCCACCACCGCGCCTGACCAGACCACCATTCGAAATATCGCCAGTGATGGTGCCGAGAACGGCTCGATTGCCTCCAGAAGCACTGCCGTCCAAGCGGATGTAGCGTTGCTCGCCCCCGAGGTCGATGGGGTTGATCATCGTTGCAACATGCGTTGCATTGCCGCCATTGAGGGTAAAGACACCAGGATTGAACGCAGCAGAACCCCAAGTCACCGAAGCCGCAGCGCCGCCGAAATTAATGTCAATCGGTGCTCCATAAGCACCGAGACCGGTGCTTCCGCTACCGATAGCGGCTCCACCACCGATGAACTGAACCTCGCCTGGACCAGTTCCCAGAGCACGGATGAAATCGTTGTCGTTCTCATAGACGGCCTGATTGTTTTGCCCGCCGGAGAAGACCAAATTTCCTGAGCCAAGGGCGACCTGATTATTGGCACCGATGATGTCCTGGAACATACCCTCATTAATGTAAGTGCTGCCAGTGTAGGAGTTATTGCCGAGAAAGCGGCTGGTGTTGCCCCCTGTTTTGACGAGAGAGACTGCATTGCCTGCATTGTCAGCGATCACCGAAGTGATCGTGTTAAAACTCCATGCAATGTCGTAGAGGGTGTAGTTCCCTGCCGCGCCCGCCGTCAGAGTGGGGACTGAGATGATGTGACCGTCATCAAGCGTGATGATACCACCGGACTCGATTTCGAGAATCGTGCCAGGAGCACCGCCCACGATGCGGTCCGTGCCTCCTGCGATTTTGAGAGACTGAATAGTGCGATTCGCAGAGATCGTATATGGATTGTTGTCGAGAAAAATGTTCTGTCCTGAAGCCCAGGTATTTTCAGGCTGGTTGACTGCATTATCTGCTGCCACGAGTTCCGTGTAACCGAAGCCCCCCAATCCTGTGGGCACATACTTCAAGAAGTCAGCGGCAGAGTAGGCCCAGCCACCGACAAAGGGAACGGTAGCTCCACCTTCAAGGGCCGTGTTGAGGATGCGATGCTTGGCTGCCGTTCCAAGGGCTGCGCCCGAGAGATTGTCCACATGAAGCTCCATCGTGGTTCCGGGATTGGGATTGACGATGTTTGTGAAGGTCATCGTCACGGTGCCAGTGTCCGCAGAACGGAAGCCAATACGGTTGTGCCCGCTCTGGATGGTCGTGGTGCCTAAGGTTTGCGCAACGGCATAATCGAATAGGTTGGTGGAGGTAGCGTTGAATGCTGCGTTATCGATGTATATCTGAGAGCCCATCATGCTGATCGGAGCTGTCGTGGAAAAACGACTGTCTGCTGCGCTGCCAGCGCTAGTGGAACCGCTCCCGAAGTTCAGGCGCAGCACCGAATTGCGCAAATTGAGGGCAGCAATGTCGTTATATGGATTGTCAGCAGCAGTAACACCTGAAACTGTGTTCGAGCGAATCTCACCCATGAGAGAGTTAATAGTGCCTGAGTAAGTCTGCCCGGCGGTGATATTGATTAACTGCAAACCGCTGGAGCCATAGTGCGTGATGGTATTGGAGCCAGAAACTGCGCCAGTGAACTGCACGAAATTAGAGCCCCCGACCATAATGTCTTGGTTGACGTTGAATGCGGCCGTGAGCTGAAGAGTGCTCGCGTCCGACTGGATACGGCTGGCACTACCGAGAGTAACCACACCCGTGAATTGGTTAGTCTCACGCCCAAACATGTTGCGCAGGGCACCCTGGTTACGAAAACCTTGGCCATTGATGGTGAGCGGCTCTGCATTTGAGGCACCGCCACCCGTGAGACCGGCAGCCGCTGACTGATCGTTCGCGATGGCTAGGGTGGCACCGCTGTTGACGACTGTGCCCTGAGCCACGCCACTGGCACCCAAGACCGCACCATTGTCAGCAAAAGGAGCAATGAGTGTGATGCCGCCATTCAGTGTGTTGACGCCGGTGAAAGTATTCACGCCGCGGAGCACGAGCGTGCCATTGCCATTTTTCGTGATCCCCCCAGCCCCCGAAAGGACGCCCGTGAGCGCCAAACGTCCGTCCGCCACGTCTATCGTGACCGGATTGGTCAGAACGATATTGGAGGTGATGACATCTGTTGCGATGCCGGATTTATTAATCGCTGCAGTCCCACCATTGTTGAAAGTAAGCGTGCCTCCCGTGCCCGCTCCGATGATGTAGCTCTGCTGTCCGCTGATGTCGCCGATGTTGAGCGTGCCCAGTGTTACGGCTCCATCTAGGTTGATCGTCTGGTTGCCACTCAGGTTCACGAGGTTCAGGTTCGCGATGTCTCCAATGGCATTGGGGATCAGGAGTGGGGTCTGGTGGAGGCCTGTCGCATTCCAATTGTAAAGATGCTGCCACGTATAAGTGCCTGGCAGACCGCTTTCGCTAACTCCCCAATCAATGGTTGCGCCCTTCACGTTATTGGTAAGACCAGAAGTCAGGAGAGCGATGGCAACGCCTGTAGTTGGGACTTTTGCGGTTTTACGGAACCAGTTGAGGATGGAGCAATAGCGATGGCTCATAGCGTGTATGGAAACAAAGATTGGGGCGACAAACCAAGTCACCTGTGGTCACGAATAAAGTAATTACAGGAGCTATTCAAATGTCTTTAGTGAACTCAGTGATTTTGTCAGCAAGCCAGGGTCTGACCATAAAATCACGCGCATGTTGAAACACGAGCCAAGTATTCTGGCCATTCGGCCCTCGCTCAAAGCGTTGGCACATCACGTTACATGCATTAACGGCGATCACTTCCAGCCATGTCTGCCCCCTCTTCGAAACCGCTCTTAAACCGCAGTTCAGGCCTGAAAACACGACTGTAGAAGCGCCTATTTGTCTCAGCGAATCCGTATCGGACAGCTATCAACGCCTGAGAATGGTGCCACACCGGCCCACACCTACCTTGCTAACATCTCACTCCGACCGTCCGCCGGGACCTCGCCCAGCTTGAGCAAACCTCAATCCTCCCAAAGTTCGATCAATTGCGCAATATCCGCGCCTTGAATAACTCGCTGATTGGGCTACTTCCGCCGCCCCGTATCCCATCTCCCTTTTATCCCATGGACCGCCTGCTGCTCATCCTCTCGACCTTCGCCTTCGCTGGCGCGGTGGTGCAGGCATTGACGAGCCTCAAGGCCGGCACCTGGAAGGAAAGCCGCTGGCACTGGGTGCCCATGCTGATCGGACTGTTGTTCCAGACCGCGTTCCTCTACCTGCGCGGGCAGGATCATGGACGGTGCCCGCTGACAAATCTGTTCGAGGTCTTCATCTTTATCGGCTGGGCCATCGTGCTGCTCTACTTCCTTGTGGGCACCACTTACCGATTGTCGCTGCTGGGCGTCTTCACGGCTCCGATGATCGCCTTGCTCCAGGCTCTCGCCTTATTCTCCTCGCTGGATCAGTCCGTGCCACGAGAGCGCACCGCGCCGAACGCCTGGCTGGAAATGCACGCTGCCATCTCGTTGATCGCTTACGCCGCCTTCGCCATGGCCTGCGTCACCGGCATCATGTATCTCGTGCAGGAGCGCCTGCTGAAGCGCCATCGGATTCACGGCCTCTTCTACCAGTTGCCTCCGATCCATGAGCTGGGCAAAGCGATCCAGCGTCTCATAATCACGGGGTCCCTTCTTTTGACGGTCGGGCTCGCGGCTTCCATTCCTCTTCATCTCCCTATCTCGAACCCCAAGCTGGTGTTCGCCTGGACCGTCTGGTTCATGTATCTCGGGGTCAACTTGATCATCTGGCGGCGTATGCTCTCCGCCCGACAAACAGCGTGGCTGGCAGTGGTGAGCTTCATCGTGCCTCTGGTCTCCGTGGGAATTGTGACGAGGGCATGAGTTCGGGACCACGCATCGTCTGCCTCGGCATCAATTACCGCACCACGCCCGTGGAACTGCGGGAACGTCTGGCCTTCCCGGAAGCCACGCTTCCTGATGCCAATCGTCAGGTGCAATCCCTGCCCGCCTTCAGCGAAAGCGTCATCGTATCGACCTGCAATCGCGTGGAGATTTACGCCGCTCACGAGAACGAGAGCGCTCATCAGCAGCTGATCGACTACCTCGTCCAGCACTTCCAGCTCGTTCCCGATCAGGCTGAAGCCCTCGTCTGCTACAAGCTCGACGACGACGAGGCCGCTCGTCACCTCTTCCGCGTGGTCAGCGGCCTGGACAGCATGGTGCTGGGCGAGACGGAGATCTTTGGTCAGGTCAAACAGGCCTACAAAACCGCCCTCGAATCCGGCACCACCAGCCGCTTGCTAAACAAGCTCGTGCAGCGCGCCTTCAGCGTCGGCAAGCTCGTGCGCGAAAAGACCGCGATCCAACGCGGCAGCACCAGCGTAGGTTCCGTCGCCGTGGACCTCGCCGGTAAAATCTTCGATCTCAAGACCTGCCGCGTCATGCTCATCGGCGCGGGCGAGATGGCTCGCACCTGCGCCCAGAGCCTGCTCTCACGCGGCGCACAGAGCATCATCGTCAGCAATCGTAGCCATGATCGCGCTCTGGAGCTTGCCGCTGAATTCAAAGGCTCCGCGATGAAGTTCGATGAGTGGGAGCATGCGCTCCATGAGGTGGACATCGTCATCTCCTCCACCTCAGCCCCCCACTTTGTCGTCAAGCCCGAACTGGTGCAGAAAGTGATGCGCCAGCGCCGTGGGCACCCGCTTTTCCTGATCGACATCGCGGTTCCCCGTGACATTGATCCCACTGTCAACGATCTCGAAGACGTCTATGTTTATGACATCGACGCGCTCTCTGCCATTGCCGAGGATGGCCGTCGTGAGCGCGAGCGGCAGTTGGCCATCTGCGAGCAGCTTATCGAAGAGCAGCTCGTGAAGTTCGGAATCACCACGCCACCCTGACCCATTATCTCTCATGAACGGCAACCAAATCATCCTCGGCACTCGCGGTAGCGAACTCGCGCTGAAACAAACCAGCATGGTCACAGCCTTGCTACAGACAGCGCACCCCTTTCTCGAGGTGTCCCACACCGTCATCCAGACCACCGGTGACAAACGCCAGGATCTGAAACTCAACGAGTTTGGCAAGGACGGAGCCGCACTCGTGGACAAGGGCATTTTCATCAAGGAGCTGGAAGTCGCCCTGGAGAGCAAGCAGATCCACGCCGCCGTCCACAGCCTGAAAGACCTGCCTTCAGAGCTGGAGCAGCACTTCGCCGTCGCCGCCGTGCTCGAGCGAGCACCCATTGAAGATGTCCTCATCAGTGCTGGCAAATTCACACTCGATACCCTGCCCGAAGGAGCCACCGTCGGCACCAGCAGCGTCCGTCGTGCCCGACAGCTTCGCATGCTGCGGCCCGATGTGAAGATCGTCGATTTGCGCGGCAACGTGCCCACCCGCGTCCGCAAGTGCCTCGGTGAAAATCCGCTCGACGCCATCATCCTCGCCGCCGCCGGGCTCATGCGCCTGGAGTTGCTCAAGCCCAACTCGCACACCATCACCATCGACGATCAGCAGCTCCACGCCCAGGTCCTTGATCCGAAGAAGTTCCTCCCTGCCGCCGGCCAGGGGGCCATCGCCATCGAAGTGAATGCCAAGGACGGCTACATGCGCGATGTCTTCGCCAAGATTAATCATCCGGAAACCGAAGCCCGCATCAAGGCCGAGCGCGAGTTCCTCCGCCTCCTCGGTGCCGGCTGCCAGACGCCAGTCGGCGCTCACACCTGGATCGAAAATCGGAAGCTGCACATGACCGTGCGCGTCTTTTCGGAAGAAAGTCCTCTCACGCCACCCGTGGAAGCCACCGCCGCCTTCTCCATCGACAGCCCCCTCACTCTCGCCCGCCGCCTCGCTGATCGAGTGCGCTAGGGCACCGCCTTTCACCCCGCCATCCTTCTGCTTTGAAATCAGACCCTGCTTCTTCCTCCGGCATCGTTTACCTCGTGGGCGCAGGCCCCGGAGACCCTGGACTGCTCACCCTTCGTGCCAAGGAGTGCATCGAGATCGCCGACGTTCTGGTCTATGACTACCTCAGCAATGCCGAGTTCCTCCGCATGGCCAAGCCGGGCAGCGAACGAATCTATGCAGGCAAAAAGGCCAAGGATCACACACTGACCCAGGATCAGATCAACGCGCTCATCGTTGCCAAAGCAAAGGAAGGCAAGGTGGTCACGCGCCTCAAGGGCGGCGATCCCGTGCTCTTCGGTCGTGGCGCTGAGGAAGCGGCTGAACTCGCCGCCGCTGGCATTCCTTTTGAAATCGTGCCCGGCGTCTCCTCATCGATCGCCGGTCCGATTTACGCAGGTATTCCCGTCACGCATCGTAGCCACGCCTCGCAGCTCACCATTTTCACCGGTCACGAAGACCCCACCAAGCCCGAGAGCAGCCTCGACTATGCTCACCTAGCGAAGACCCCTGGCACCCGCGTCATGCTCATGGGCGTGGAGCGCATGATGGTCATCACGGGCGAACTGATCAAGCATGGAGCCGATCCAGCGACACCCGTCGCCCTGGTCCGCTGGGCCACTCGTGGCAATCAGCAAACACTCACCGGCACGCTGGGCGACATCGCGGAGAAGGTGAAGACCGCCGGCTTCCAGGCACCCGCAGTTTGCGTCATTGGCGACGTGGTCAAGGAACGCGAGCACATCAATTGGTTCGAGAACCGCCCGCTTTTCGGCAAGCGCATCATCGTCACCCGCACTCGCCATCAGGCAGGCGGCTTGACCAAGAAACTTGGCAAGCTCGGTGCGGACGTGATTGAACTGCCCACGATCAAAATCACGGACCCGAAGAACCGCCTCGAATTCGGCGAACTGGTGCAGGATTGCTACACCTACGACTGGATCGTCTTCAGCAGCCCCAATGGTGTCGATGCCTTCTTCACCATGTTCTACAAGCTCTACAGCGATGCCCGCAGCATCGGTCCCGCCAAGATCGCGTGCATCGGCCCCGGCACCGCTGAACGCGTGAAAGCCTACCACCTCGCGGTCGATCTCATGCCCGACAAGTATGTCGCTGAGGGTCTGATTGAAAAGTTCAAGAAGGACGAAGCGATGGAGCATCTCAAAGTCCTCTGGGTGCGCGCCGAGGAAGCCCGTGAGGTCATCGCGTCTGGACTGACCAAGATGGGTGCCATCGTCGATGAAGCCCTCGCCTACCGCACGGTGCCCGAGCGTGAAGACAATCAGTCAGCCATCGCCCGCATGACCGAAGAAGGTGCCGACATCATCACCTTCACAAGTTCATCCACCGTTGAGTGCTTCTTCGCCCTCGGCCTCGAACTCCCTCAAGGCATCAAGATCGCCAGCATTGGCCCCGTCACGAGTGACACGATCAAAAAGCGTGGACTCAAGGTGGACATCGAAGCCAAGGAGCACAGCATCCCCGGCCTCGTGAAAGCCATCGAGCAGCACTTCGGCAAGTAGTTCGCCCGCACCAGTGCTGGAGTTCAGGCTTCAGCCTGTGGTGATGTTTGCATTTGATCGCACAAGCCAACAAGGCAAAGCAAAGGGCGAGACGATCAGCTCGTCTCGCCCTTCACGTTGAGAGAACTGTCTTGGAGGCTACTCGGCTGCTGGTGCCTCGGGCGTGCTGCCCTCCGGTGCTGGCACGTCGCTTGCAGGCGTTTCCGCCACGACATCCGACACCTCTTCGGCAGGCGCTTCGGGCACATCTTCCTCCGCAGCCACCAGCGCCACGTCTTGGATCACTTCGCCTTCGCGCAGGTCCATGAGCTTCACGCCTTGCGCGTTGCGTCCGGTTTCGCGGATGCCTTTCTCGCCACCCACGCGGATGCGCACCGACTGTCCTTTGCTCGTCATGAGCATCAATTCGTCGGTTTCATGCACCGCAAGCGCGGCGACCAGCTTGCCGGTCTTCTCGGTGACGTTCATCGTGATCACGCCCTTGGTGCCGCGATTGGTCATGCGATACTCGGAGAAGGCCGTGCGCTTGCCGAGGCCCTTCTCGCTGACGACAAGCATCATGGTGTCGGCTTCGTTGGTGACGCAGGAAACCAGGTAGTCGTCCGCATCCAGCATCACGCCGCGCACGCCAGCCGTGGCACGGCCAATCGGACGCAGGTTTGGCGAAGCTGGATCATCACCGGTTTCATGGAAGCGCACGCACATGCCTTCGTGAGTGATCAGCAGCACCTCCTTGGTGCCATCGGTGAGCACCACATCGACGAGGTCGTTGCCTTCATCGAGCTTAATCGCGATGATACCGTCCTTGCGGTAGTTCTTGAACTCTTCGAGCGCGGTCTTCTTGATCGTGCCGTCCTTGGTCGCGAAGAGCACGTAGCGATCCGCTGCCCACATCGCGTCATCTTCGGCCCCTTGCGCCTTGAGGATGAGCACGCTGGCGATCTTCTCTTCGGAGCGAAGGTTGAGCACGTTCTTGATGCTGCGTCCCTTGCCCGTGCGGGTCGCCTGCGGCAGTTGATACACACGCTCGACATACATGCGACCCGTGTTGGTGAAGAACAGCAGGAAGTCGTGAAGCTGTGCGCTGAAGAGGTGCTCCACGAAGTCATCCGTGTCTTCCTCCGTCTGCGCTTCGCGCGTCTCCATGCCCTTCAATCCCTTGCCGCCACGGCCTTGCAGACGATACTCAGCGGTCGGCGTGCGCTTGATGCTGCCCATGTGCGTCATCGTCACGATGGCTGCTTCGTTCGGGATGAGGTCCACGCTCTCGATGTCGTTCGCGCTGGCTTCGATGCGGGTGAGACGTGGCGTCGCGTGCTTGGCTTTGATGGCTAGCAACTCGTCCTTGATGATCGTGAGCACGCGGTGCTCGTTGGCCAGGATGTGGAGCAAGTCTTTGATCGTGGCGAGGATGGCGTCGTATTCCGCCTTCACCTTGTCGCGCTCCATGCCGGTGAGCTGGTAGAGGCGGAGTTCCAGGATGTCGTCCACCTGCTTGTCGGTGAAGACATAGCGGTCGCCCTGAATGCTCGGCTGGCTGCGAATGAGAATGCCGAGCCCTTCAGCGGTCGCGACAGGAAAGGTATAAGCCCTGAGATTCGCGCGTGCTTCGTCGCGATTGCGGCTGTCGCGGATGATCTTGATGAAGTCATCGAGATGCCCGAGTGCGAGTAGGTAGGCTTCGAGTTTCTCGGCCTGCTGCTCCGCTTTCCTCAAAAGGAACTTCGTACGGCGGATGATGACTTCACGGCGATGCTCAATGTAGCAAGCGATGGCGTCTTTGATGCTCAGCACGCGTGGGCGACCGCCATCAATGGCCAGCATGTGGATGCTGAAGCTGCTCTCCAGCGCGGTGAATTTATAGAGATTGTTCAGCACCACCTGCGGGCGGGCATCGCGCTTCAGATCGACAACGACGCGGGTGTTTTCATCCGACTCATCACGCACGG
>CAUJJC010000172.1 GCA_963204975.1 Verrucomicrobiota bacterium
GGCTGGCGGTGCTGAGGAGGATCACCGCGCAGGCGGCGCGGACGAGGAGGCGGAGGGTGTGTCTCATGGTGGTAAATGGGTTCGTGAGGGAGAGAGATGCTCTGTCTGTCTCTTCATACCCCGTTCGGATTCCGTTCCGGCAAAAAAGGTGAAAATAACTGCCTGCCCTCACCTCACGCTGGCCCCGAGACCTGCGGGAGCGTCCTTGGGATCGCCGCCGATGAAGTTGGGGCCGAGTTTGATTAGTTTGCCGAATGTATCCTTTTCGCCAGCCCTGCGCGCCTCATTCCCCGCGATGAGGCAGTGCTCCACGGTGACATTGCCAAAGGCGCGCAGTGCGCCGCCCACCAGCACACTAGGAGAGGCCTTGCGCACCTCTTCGGACAGGGGATCCTGCTTGGAGTCGGGGTCCCAGATGTTGCCGGTCACCGTGCAGTGCACCAGGCGCGCACGAGCCTCCGGGGACTGCAAGGTGATATTGATGGCGCTGCCAGCATTGCCGTAACAGAAGTTGCCACTGAAGAGGCAGTCCTCAATGAGCGCCCGCTGTGCAGCGTCGTATCTGATGTTGAGTGCACCGCCCATCATGTTGCTGAAGTTGCCCTGGAACACGCAGCGCCGCAGGGTGATGTCGCCTTCGCAAAAAATGGCCCCACCGAGGCCGCTACCGCCGTGCTTCAAGAAGCGGCAGTCAATGGCCGTCAGTTCGCCAAAGTTCCCGATCGCGCCCACACCGAGGCGCGAATAGGGGGAGTCCGCCTCGCCTCGAAACGTGAGGCCCTGGAGGATGACTTTTGCACCTCCGAGGATGGAGAAGGTTCGGTCGATTTCGGGTGGTTTTTGAATCTCCACATCAGGCCCGCGAATCTCAACGCTCCGAGAAAGGCCGATGCCGCCGAGTGATCCAGACAGCACAAGTTTGCCAGCTTGAGAAAAGACGATGCGCCCGCCCTCTGGTGCATCGCGCACGGCCTCGCGCAGCGACAGTCCATTGCCAGCGGTGCCCGGGGGATCGAGTTCATCCACGAACGTGGTCACGACCAGATCCGACGCAGGCCACCAAGCCTGAAACCCAAAGGGCAGCACCACACACGCCGCCGTCAGCGCCACCCATCGCCACGGCACGGACCAGCGCGGTGGGGCGCTGAGCTTGCCATCCAGCCACGCCTGCAAATCATCCGCCAGCGCAGAGGCGGTAGCGTAGCGCGCAGTTGGCGGCTTCTCCAGGCACTTCATGGCGACGGCGGCGAGCGCACGGTGCGGTGACTGCGGCGCGGGTGCGGGCTTTTCCGCCACTTGCCGGATGAGTTCAATCAAGTCATCCGACTGGAAGGGGCGTCGCCCTTCGATCAACTCGTAGAGCATGGTGCCCATGCTGTAGAGGTCCGTGGCAGGGGTGAGTTCCTTCGATCCACCGCGTGCCTGCTCCGGGCTCATGTAGAGCGGTGTGCCCATGAGCTGGCCCGTCATTGTCAGACTGGAATCAATGCCGATCCTCCGCGCCAGTCCGAAGTCCGCAATGAGCGGCTCGTCATTCGCATCCAGCAAGATATTCCCCGGCTTCAAGTCACGGTGCAGAATGCCCTGACTGTGCGCGTGCTGCATGGCGCGCGCGACCTTGATCAGCAAAGCGACCGCCTTGCGCACGTCCTGCTGATACTCGGCCATGCGAAACTGCAGCGTGCCGCCGGTGATGAGCTTCATGCTGAAATATGGCTGGCCCTCATGCGCGCCGACCTCGTAGATAGGCAGGATGTGCGGATGATCCAGCGAGGCCGCCGCCTTCGCCTCCGAGTGCAGGCGCTGCACATCCGCGTCGTTCGTCAGCAGCGGGCCGTCCTTCAGCATCTTCAGCGCCACCACGCGATCCAGCGACACCTGCCGCGCGCGAAACACCACGCCACTGGACCCGCGTGCGATCTCATCCAGCAGCACGTAGTCACCGAAGTATCCCACCTTGTCGCCCGGTGCCGGTTCCGGATGCACTGGCACGTCGAGAAAGCCCTCCGCGCTCGCATCCGCCTCTAGCAGCGCGTGAACTCGCTGAAGCAACTCCGCGTCCTGACCGCACGCCTCTTCAAGAAAGCGCGCCCGCTCCTCCGCATCACGAATGACGTGCGCGGCAAGGAAGATGTCCTTGGTGCGGCTGGGGGAAGAGGATGAACTCATGGGGTGCTGTGAGGATCATGCCCCGTTTGATTCGACTTCCGGCAAAATGGGTTTCACTCCCCAGTGATCTCCGTCTTCAACCACGCCCGAGCATAGGCCCACTGGCGGTTCAGTTCGCGCTCGCCCATGCCCGTGATCTCAGCGATCTCCGGCCACGTCAGGCCCGCGAAGAAACGCAGGCTCACGATCTCCGCCGCCAGCGCATCCTCCTGCTCCAGCCGCTGCAACGCCTCGTCCACCGCCAGCATGTCGTCGTCTGGCATGGGGGCGGCGATGTCCACCTCGTCCGCCGGGAGATGCTCATGCGCACCACCGCGCTTCAGCCGATGCTTGTCGCGGATGCGATTCAAAAGAATGCGCCGCATCGCCTGCGCTGCCGCACCGAAGAAGTGACGGCGGTTCTCCCACTGCGGCTCCTGGCTCTTGGACACCCGCAGCCAAGCCTCATGCACCAGCGCCGTGGCGGAGAGCGTCTGCAATCCATCCGACCGCATCATCCCGCGCGCCAGCTTGCGCAGGTCATCATAGACGAGCGGAAGCATCGTCGATGCGGATGCCTGATCTGAATTGCTGGGAGTGCCATCCATCATTGGGCGGCAGCCTGCCAAGCCGTGCAATGCCTGTCAACAGCCCCTGGTCCAAGCAGTGACCTATCCTCCTTGCCTCACAACGCAATCACGGGACTGTGCGCGCTCATGTTTGATCACCCTCTGCTACGCCGATTACCAGCCTCCAAGCACTGCTCCAGCGATAGCTTGCAACCATGAAAGATTCGGCACTCAGCCAACCCTTCTTTTTACTGAAAATGCATTCTTTGAATGATCGGTGAAAAAGTATGTTTTCAGTAAAATCGGACTCGATCTTTCACTCCAACTCGATATTTTCACTTCACAGTGAAAAACCAAGAAGTCAGTAAAGGCGCAGCCATCCGCCACGAAACTGAGTTGGTAACCCAGTTCCAGGAACTCCTGGAATCGGACCCTGACCTGCGTTGGAACTTCATGTCACCAGCCACGCATCACCGGCTGAACAGGGTCGAGATTGAACTCGATGGCAAGCGAGTTGCCTTCCGCCCCTTCTACGAACTCAAGCCTAGCCTCGTATGGCTAGACGCCCAGTTGCCTACGGACGGCACACCACTCCTGCAAATCACACCCCTGCCTCTGATCGTGACCGCCGAGCTAAGCACCCGAGTGCTCAATCACTGCAAGCAGCACCATCTCTCCGCCATCGACCTCAATGGACGCGCCTATTTGCGCGCGCCAGGCTTGCTCGTGGATCGCAGGCCGCTGCCGGGACGCTCGTTCAGCTACGAACTGGAGCCGCGGAACATATTCGTGGGTAAGAGTGCCCGCATCGTCCGTTGCCTGCTAACCGACTGCGACCGCCTCTGGACGCAGGGCGAGATCGTTCCCCGGACCAAGGCCAGTTCCGGCCTCGTCTCACGAATCGTCCAGCACCTGATCAGTCAGGGTTTCGCCGAGAAGACCAGCGCTCGTGAGTTTCGTCTGCGCGACCCGCAAGCCCTGCTGGACGAGTGGGTGGAGTCGGATCGCCTCGCCAAACGCACCCGCACCATGTTTTACGCCGGTTTCATCAATCACAACCATCCTGGGGAATGGGCGCGTCATCTACAAGCTTGGGCGAAGAAGGAATCCGTTCCCATCGCCTTTACCCAGTGGGTCGCCGCCTGGGCGCGCCATCCGTTCACTGAGCCAACTGTTTGCTCTGCCTATGTGTCGCGACTGCCGGAAGCTCGCACTTTGGAGCAACTGCAACTTCGCCCTGTCGCTGAAGGTGGAAACGTATGGCTTCACATACCGGAAGACGAAGGCATTCTCGCTGAGACCCAGAATCGCAACGATCTGACGCTCGTCACCGACGCGCAAATCTACCTAGACCTTCAACGCACCGGCCTTCGCGGCCCCGATGCCGCCGCTGCCCTGCGTGAGCAGCACGACTTTTGCAGGCCATGAAATACGAGACCTACACTGCGTATGATCCTCACAGCGTCGGCCTTGCGGAGAGCGCCTTCCTTACCGTCTGGTCCACGCTAAGCCAGTGGCACGACAGCCTCGTGCTCATCGGTGGCCATGTGCCGAAGTATTTGTGCGGTGAGCATACGCAGCAGCGTGCCTTGCCTCGCCCAGTCACGCTGGATGTCGATCTCGGCATCGCCCTTGCGACGGACTCGGGACAATACGGCAATCTGCTTTGGGAACTCCAGGGTCAAGGATTCAAGCCAAGCCCTGCTCACCCATCCCACTTCGAGAAAGTGATCGGCGGCTTCACCGTCCCGGTCGATTTCCTGGTGGAGAAGCCACCTCGCACCTCCGGCACCACTCAGATCGAAGACATCACCGCTAGTATCCTACCTGGCGTGGAACGTGCGCTTGCCACAGCACGTCGAATCACTGTCAGGGGCGTGGACCTGCACGGAGCCAGGCAAGAACTCACCGCACGCATCTGCGAAGTCGGCCCCTTTCTTGTGCTCAAGCTGCGTGCCTTCGGTGACCGCCAGCAGCCCAAGGACGCCTTCGACATTCTCTACACGCTCCGCCACTACGACGGAGGGAAAGATGCTGTCATTGCCGCCTTCACTGAGGAGGCCAAGGTAGGCAATCCCGCCTACCCGGATGCACTGCACACATTGAAGAAGCACTTCACTTCGGAGACAGCTCCCGGCCCGGTCAAGGCCAGCCACTTCGTGCTAGGTGATGCGACCCTTGGTGAATCCGCAGACAGCCGCTTCATGCGTATTCGCCTTCGGCAGGACATGTTCGATGCCGCCGCTCAACTCCTCAAAGCTGTAGCGGCATGAACCCTTGCAGGCCTTGGCGTTTTGAGGGAATTCGTGTCGGCTCTTGGTTAAGAGCAAATGGGCCTGTGCCACCCTTTGCGCATTGCCTTGCACGCTAAACGCGGGACCATGCCCGCCCATGTCTGATCATCCCCTGCTCCGCCGACTCCCAGCCTCGAAGGACTGCTCCAGCGACACCTTGCTGGAGGCCTTCCTGGGTTACATCGGCGAGAAGAAGCTGGAGCTGTATCCGGCGCAGGAGGAGGCGATCCTGGAGTTGTTCGAGGACAAGAATGTGATCCTCAACACACCGACGGGCTCGGGCAAATCGTTGGTCGCTACGGCGATGCATTTTCGTTCTCTGGCGATGGGTCGGCGCTCGGTTTACACGTGCCCGATCAAGGCGCTGGTAAACGAGAAGTTCCTGTCGCTGTGCAAGGAGTTTGGGCCGGACAATGTGGGCATGGCGACGGGGGATGCGACGGTGAATCGGGATGCGCCGATCCTTTGCTGCACGGCGGAGATCCTGGCGAACTATGCTTTGCGCGATGGTGCGGATTCTCCGTTCCGCGAGGTGATCATGGACGAGTTTCACTACTACTCGGATCGTGATCGCGGTGTGGCTTGGCAGGTGCCGTTGCTGACGATGAGCAAGTCGCGCTTCCTGCTGATGTCGGCCACGATGGGAGGTTCGGACTTCTTCAAGGAGAAGGTCACCGCGTTGACGAAGGCGGAGACGACCATCGTTGCTTCGTATGAACGGCCGGTGCCGTTGGAGTTTAGCTATGTGGAGACGAGTGTGGATGTGACGTTGCAAGATCTCGTGGCGGCGAACAAGGCTCCAATCTACCTCGTTCACTTCGGGCAAAACGATGCGAGTCAGGCGGCGCAGGATCTCATGAGTCTGAACTTCTGCACGCCAGCGGAGAAGGCGCAGATCAAGGACTTGATGGTCGGCATGAAGTTCACCAGTCCCTATGGTAAGGAGGTGAAGAAGTATCTCGGTCACGGAGTGGGCATTCATCATGCAGGCTTGCTGCCGAAGTATCGCGTGCTCGTAGAGCAACTGGCGCAGCGAGGTTTGCTCAAGGTGATCTGCGGCACGGACACGCTCGGTGTAGGTGTGAATGTGCCGATTCGCACGGTGCTGCTCACGCGCTTGAGCAAGTATGGCGGATCGAAGGTGACGCTGCTGCCGGCACGCGATTTCCATCAGGTCACAGGGCGCGCAGGACGACGCGGTTTTGATGATGTGGGCTATGTGGTGGCACAGGCACCGGAGCACATCATCGAGAACTTGAAGAACGAAGCGAAGGCCGCTGGCGATGTGAAGAAGATGCGCAAGCTGGTGAAGAAGAAGCCGCCGGAGGGCTTCGTCGGCTGGAACGAGGAGACCTTTGCCAAGCTGCAACGAGCCACGCCGGAGCCACTGGTATCGCGGTTTGAGGTGTCGCACGGAATGTTGCTCAATGTGCTCAGTCGCAAGGGCGATGCGTGCGCGGCGATGCTGCAACTGATCAACGACTCCCACGAAACCACCAACGCGAAGAAGGCGCACAAGAAGCGCGCGTGGCAGCTCTTCAAGGCGCTGGTGCAGCGCAAGATCATCGAGATCATTCCGCTCGCTCAGCGTGATGCCGATGGCACGAAGCTGCGGCTGAACGTGGAGCTGCAAGATGACTTCTCGCTGAACCACGCGCTGTCTCTGTATCTCATCGACACCGTGAAGTTGATCGATCCCGCGTCGCCGAACTACGCGCTCGATGTGATGACGCTCTGTGAGTCCATCATCGAGAACCCTGACATCATCCTGCGTCGTCAGCTCGATGCCGTGAAGACGGAAGCCGTGAACGCGATGAAAGCCGATGGAGTGCCCTACGAAGAGCGGATGGAACGGCTGGAAGAACTGGAGTATCCGAAGCCCTGCCGCGATTTCATCTACTCGACCTTCAATGCCTTTGCCGAAGATCATCCCTGGGTGGGCAATGATCGCATCAAGCCGAAGAGCATCGTGCGTGAGATGTTCGAGAACTATCGCAGCTTCAACGACTACGTGAACGACTATGACCTGCATCGCGCGGAAGGCGCGCTGCTGCGGCATCTCTCCAGCGCCTACAAGGTGCTGGCGCAAACCGTGCCCGAGGCAAACAAGACTGAGTCCGTGCAGGAGATGGAAGCCTGGCTCGCGGGTGTGTTGCACGGCACCGACTCCAGCCTGCTCGATGAATGGGAGCGCATGCGCGATCCGAACTACAAGCCCGGCGAAAGCGAAGACAAGCCCGAGCAAGCGCCCGACATCACGCGCAACAAACGCGAGTTCACCGCGCTCATCCGCACAGAGATCTTCCGATTCATGACACCGCTCGCACAGGAGAACTACAGCGCTGCAGCGGCTCGTTTGAGCAATCCTGCATGGACGGCTGACGCCTTGGCTGATGCCCTCGATCCGTTCTTCGAAACGCATGGACGCATCCGCCTCGACCCCGAAGCACGTAATGGGCGACACACGTATGTGGATGCCACGCCGACGACTTGGCGTGTGAGTCAGGTGTTGGTCGATCCCGACGAAGTGAACGACTGGCAGATGCAGTTCACCGTCGATGTCTCGAGGGCTCGCGAAGAGGGAAAGCCAACGCTGCTGCTGGTCTCGATCGCTCCGGTGGTGGAATGAAGAGCGCCGTCACATCTATGGCGATCCATCGCTTCGGCTTGCGGACAGGAGTGTCCTATTACAAATCAGCATCAGAGCCTTGTTATCCCTGAATATTTGAGGACTGAGGCGGTTCTTCTTGAGGTTTTATACACTTGTTTTATACTCACGCCGCCGCCCCTCATCGTGGGTAACAGCGGCTTCCTATGAGCGATTCAAAGACTTGGAGTTTTACAGGCACCCCGCACCTTTACCGCCACGACAACGGGACATATTACGCCCGCCTCACCATCGGCACTAAGCCGACTTTTCGCAGTCTGAGAACGAAGCTTTTGAGTGTGGCGAAGCCCAAATTGAACGAGCTTCTACAGGACAATGCCCACCGTGCTGAACTTGGCAAGGATACCGTCATCACTGAGAAAATGACTGGAGCGGAGGCACTAGCGATCCGCGAAAGTCAGCTTCAAAACGATCCTTCCACCAAGAAGAGCACGAAGCGCTATTGGAAGGAAATCGTCGGACTCATCAAGAAGACTTGGTCTGACTTCTCCACCTTGGAGATGCGCCGAATCTCTGTCCAGCATTGCGAGCAATGGGCAGGCGAAGCGGTCAAGGTGATGTCGCCGTCTCGGTTCAACAATTGCCTCCTGATTCTGAAGTCGCTGTTCAAGATTGCTATCAAACAGGGCGGTCGCCGCACCAATCCAGCCCTTGAGGTTAAGCGGGCAAAGATTCGTCCCAAAGACCTCTCGGGCAAGCTGCCTAGCAAAAGTCACTTCAAGCAGTGGGTAGCTACCCTTCGCTCCGCTCGTGGTCGCACATCTCAAGACCGTGCTGATTTCGTTGAATTTCTGGCATACACGGGGATGCGTCTTGGCGAGTCAAAATTCGTGCTTTGGAAGCACTGCGATTTTGCCAAGGGCGAAATCCTTGTGCTTGGCGATCCCACCGACGGCACCAAGAACGGCCTGTTCCGCCGCATACCGATGATTTCGGCCGCACGGGAGTTGTTAGAGAAGATGAAGGCGCGTAGCAAACCCACCTCGCTTGATGAGCCGGTGATTCGGGTGAAAAGCGCTTATGCAGCCATGGGGCGAGCTGCTAAAAAGATTGGCATCGCGCCGCTTAGTCACCACGATTTGCGGCATCTTTTCGCGACGATTTGTATCGAATCAGGCGTTGATGTGCCGACCGTCTCGCGTTGGCTGGGTCATCGGGATGGAGGGATTTTGGCAATGAAAGTGTATGGACATCTTCGGAACGAGCACTCAATTGCTGCGGCGAGCCGAGTTTCTTTCGCCGCTTGAGTGCTGCGGTCCACTTCTTTGCTCCCTTGGAAACAGGCGTTTTCTTCTGCGCCTTCTTCTTGGCTACCCGCTTGGTGTGAGACGGAGCGCCGTTGTAGCGCTCAGCTCCGTTCAGCAGCTTTTCCACTTCTGAGTGGGGAATCTGTGTTTGGCCAAGCTTGGTGATTGCCTTCACCTTTCCGGCGTAGAGTTGCCGATAGGCCCAGGTTCGCTCCTTGCCAAAAACAGCGGCGAACTCAGCAGGCGTGTAGGTGACTTTGTCCATTTTGACGTTCTCCCAGTAGTCTCTTCGATCTGTTATGATCTTGGAGCGCGCTTCGGATGGACATGAAACAGTTTCATGGGATTCTGTTTCACGGAGGTAAAACATGAGCCGAGAAAACTACAGCGCCTACGACCTTGAAGGACGGCGCAAATACCTGACCCATCCAGAAGGGCGAAGGTTTCTCAAATGCGCTCGCAGAGAGCCTCGCGATGAGGCGCTATTTTGCATGACCATTTACTACACCGGGATGCGAATCTCAGAGGCATTGTCACTGACCGCTCAAGACATCGACCATGCCACAGGAGTCGTTCGTATCCGGTCGCTGAAAAAGCGGGAGCGCAAGGAATTCAGTCGGATTCCGGTGCCCACTTCATTGTTGTCGGGACTGCGAAATCTAACAGATCAAGGGAGCGAAGGCTCCCTGTGGACGTTCTCTCGAACGACTGCCTGGAGGATCATCAAGCGAGTGATGAATGCAGCAGAAATCGACGGTATCCACGCCACAGCCAAAGGGCTTCGACACGCTTTCGGAATACGGGGAGCCATTGCGAAGATTCCGCTGAACTTACTGCAACTTTGGTTCGGTCATTCCCAATCGGCCACAACCGCGATCTATCTGGACGTGCGCGACGACGAAGAGAGGACTCTGATCCAGCGGACATGGAAATAGAGATATTCCGCGATTGAGAAACGGCATGAAACTGCCTACAATGGTGAAACAGAATCCCATGAAACTGGTTCACAAATGGTTAACGCCCCTGATTTCAGGACTCGGCACGTTCCTCATATTCCTTGCTGTCGCTTCAATGACACACAATGCCGAAGGACAGAACCCACTCGTCCACTACCATCCTTCAGAAGGTTTCAAACCTGCACAGGCCAACCTCACCGAGGCTGTTTTACAAATGGCGGAGAGCCTGGAATATCATGGCAGCCCGGAACCTTACCTGCGCCACATTCAGAAGGAGCATGCTCGCGTCTCCAAACTCTATGAGCAAAAGACTGGTAAAGCCCTCCCCAACCATCTTCCGCCCCACATGACGGAAGCTTATTTGAACAAGCTCATTGAGAACTGGAATCTTCTCTCCAAACCTCTTGGTCTAAGTGAGTTTGCAAAGCAGATCGGCGGCTACATGCGTGAAGGTATCATGGGCACTAGACTATCCGGGACGCTGGCCGTGCAGATTTTCAACGAGCATCAAAAACAGGTAGCCGCACGAATGCGCGGAGATACGACAAAGCCAGCAGGATTCGAGCAGCTCCGCATACGGCTCCAGCACGATCTGGAGTTTGGGAAAGACACAATCAATACAGATGGCTACGAAACTACGCGACGCGATGCAGTAAGCTATGCGTCCTTTATTGATGGGGCCTTTAGAACAAAGTTCAGAGCCATTGAGGCAGCCGCCAAACCTGAAAAAGCAGCGCTCATCAAAGAGGTAGTTGCGGGTGTGTTTCTTGATCTTGGACACATGGTGCAATCAGAGTTGGAAATCGCTATCTTGGAATCAGCGCTTACTGTCAAATAGAGTCAGGGAGCCTTCGCTTTGGAGCCACTGGCCCTCATCTCAGGCAGCGGCGGTTTGGACTTTGAATCACCTGAATCAGCAAGCTGCAAATCGTCCAGTTTTAGATTGGCCACACCAGCGGCATTGGTTGCCTTTGATGCCTCTTCGATATTCGATTCAGCGGCATGTGGAGTCAGTATTCTTGCTGCTTCGCTTTGTGTGATCGCTTTTACAGATTCCGCTTTCACAGCACCAGCTTTAAGGGACACGTTTTGAGCAAATGAAGGTCGATCTAAGATCTCGAACGCTTCATTTCTTCGATTGTCACCCCATGCTTTGATGAAGTCGTTGCGGTCTTCGGGCGCAATCCGTCGAAGACTCTGGTGAGTCGGTGCTTGGCTCTGAAGTGCGTTATACAGGCGTTGCGCTTCCTTCTCCTTAACAACGTCAGGTAACTCGGAGAATTCGTATTCTTTGGTGCGCACGCCTCCCCAGACACGCTGGCTCATTTCCGATTTTCCACCCTCACTCAATCGGTCCCATGTTTTGGTATAAAAGGACTCCAGAGAACCAAAGTCAGATTTCGTAAAGTGCTCCTTCTCAAGAAACTCAGCATATTGACGTTGCTCTTCCGCATTGAGCTTGGCTTCCAGAGTTGCTTTGTAAGCAATCGCCAACTCGCTCGCGCGCCTTTGACGCTGCTCTTTTTCCGCTTCCTCGATGTTGCGTTCAATCTGTGCCAACCGGCTCTTCGCACTGTCCAGCATTGTCGCCAGTAGTATACTACTGGCACTGCCTTGGTATGCAGTGCCACTGGCCAACATTGCTAGAATGTTTTCCACCGCAGCTCTTAGCTGGCCTGCCTCTGCTATCTCTTGTGTCGTTCCCAGTTTCACGAATTCTCTCCTAGCCACCATTGTAACAGGCAATTATTGCCAAATTATTACAGCTAAGGCCCCAATGCGCTTTAATACGACACCTTGAAGGTAGGCGAGTCTTCCGGCTTTGTTTTGCGCCGGTCGTAGAGCTTCGTGGTGGAGATGCTTGCGTGGCCAAGCCATTCCTGAACTTTCGCAATGTCAGCCTCGTGATCGAGAGCGTTTGTTGCGGCGGTTGCGCGCAGTCCATGCACGCACACTGCACTTGGATCGAGGCCAAGCGCTCGCGCATATTTTTGCACCACATCCTTGTAGATGCCGTGTCCTGTTAGAGCCTTCTCAATCGTTCCGGACGAATTCTTGATCGGACGGAAGAGGGCGTTGTCGTTCTTGTCGCCATGCCCCGAGCGCTCCAGATATTCACTGATTCTCTGTGAACTGTGGGGATGCACGGGCACGAATCGGATTTTGCCTCCCTTGCCGAGAACACGGAAGTGCATCACGCCCCTGCGTGATTGCACATCTCCCACTGCAAGAGAACACAGCTCAGCACGCCGTAGCCCATGGAAAAGAAGCGCAGAGAGAATGGCACGGTCACGAAGACCTTTGAGCGTATCCGCATCGGGAGCTTCCAGAATTGCTTTGGCTTCAGCATCCCCAAGAGCAGGGGATTTGCCCTCGTTCGCACCTTGATTCGGACGTTTTACGCCGTTAGCAGGATTGAAGTGAACCGCGTTGCTCTCGCACAGGTAATCAAAGAGAGATGCCACCGCAGAAAGCTTCCTGCGAACTGTTGCTGCTTCCAGCTTCCGCGCCTCAAGCTGTTTGCGCCAAGCGATCAAGTGCGAGCGCTTCACGAGGCGAAACTCTACTGCCTGCTGAATTCCGGCAAACCCCATGAAATCGTGAACGTCGGCTTTGTATGCCCGCCGAGTGTTCTCATTCTCGATGTTCGCGAACCACTCAACCTCGGGCGGCACATCCGCTAGTGATTGAAACTCCGCCGCCGTCAGAAGGCGGGATTTGGCGTCGGTTGTGGTGACATCTGTCGGTGACTTCACAGCACCTCCACACCAAGTTTTCTCGCAGCTTCCTTCAATTGCCCATCTTGTGTTGCGATTGGCAGTGATCGCCGCAAAGCGAGTTCCAAATACGCCGCGTCATATACACTGAGAAGATGACTTTCAGCCAGCGCAGCAATGCCTCGTGTTGCAAATCTGGGCGACTCTACATCATATCGAATTGGTAAGCTATCGAAGTCTTCAAGCCCTGCATCGCAAGCTTCTTTAGAGAGGCGCTTCCGGCGTGTAAACGCAGAGACAAGCACATTCGAGACTTCGTAGCGAAGTAACACCGGAGCCTCAACAACCGCACCTTGAGCCAGACTGTCTAAAAGCGCATCAGCTTGCAGTGAGAACTCATCTTCAATGATCCATGAGATCACGACTGAAGAATCGGCAACGAAGTGCTTCATTTGCGACCATCCTCGACAAGCTCCTTCACGCTAATGCGTGGAAGCCCTTCGGGATTGATACGGCGTGCTGAACGTCGCTGCTTAATATCTGAGATCAATTGTGCCAATTCACCTTGCCGAGGACGACCTTCGGGAATCATCCGAGCAACAGGCAGCTCTCGCCGGGTGATAATCACTTCCTCTCCTCGCTCAACCCTCGACAGCAGTTCTCCAAATCTCGTTTTTGCTTCGTGGGATGGAATCATGCCTTCCATACCGCCTCCATTATTGACTGATTGATAACCAGTCTATCAGAAAATAAGCGCCCAGTCAATACTACTGTTTAGTAGTGATAAAATACATTATCAATACTGCGCGAAGTGTAAGTCCGGCCCGCGTGTTGAATATTTCAGCTTGTTGCTCGTAGGCAACAGAAGGACGGAAAAGCGCGTCAAATTCGCGAACCTGCGGAATTACATTTGAAGGGCTTTGATCTCTTCAACCATACCCGTCGCAGCTTTTCTCATCGCGCTTTCTTGCCCGGTGCGGAGTCTCGAATAAATCCAGTTGAAAATGAGAGGGTTTTTGTTCCGATTCTCAAAAAGTGTGTCTTGGATTCTGCGAGAGGTCACTTCCAGCTCTTTACCTTTGAGCTTCCCGGTAGTGATTTGCTTCCAAATGCCCTCGACCACACCGCGAGCCTTTTCTAGGCTGTCTGCGGCGTCACGTTGCCTGCGTGCCTCACGAAAGCACCAGATGATTGCCGGCGCTATCGGGGCATACACACCAAGGATCAAGTCATCCATAATCATGTGTTTTGAGACTCCAAGTGCCAACACAAGGACGCAGATGAGAGCCCCCAAGCCCATTAAGCAAATTCCATAAAATTTCCTTTGCGTAGTGTCCCACCACAGGCATGCACGTTGGCAAATAATCCTCGCAAAAGGCAGGTCTAGTTGACCTACCACGGTGGGATACCAGTCCCGAATTTTAGCGTCCTGGTGTGTCGCAAGATATGTTTCAGCAGCGGAATGGACGGCCTCCCTTTCAAGCGGTTTACCGCAGCGGAGTTCGTTCCACTCTAGGCCGAACAGTCCGCAATCCAAAGCTTCTTGAATAAGTGCGCCGCGCTTGCGGAAGAATATTTGAACGCGATCAAAAACTAGCACGTCGAGCCAGGTGATGGTCACGGCAACAAACGTCGCCCACACCTTAAACTCTTGATTGAAGCGAGTGTAGATCGCCAGGAGAATTGCAAACCCAACGGTCAGCGTTACCTGGATTGTCAGCGCAAATTTCCCATAGCTATAGAGCTGACTTGATGCGGCAAGATGCTCAAGGCATTCTGGTGAGTTTTGCTTTTCAGCGATGTCATTGGCCATAGCATGCTCTCATTTGATTGTCGTGAACCTGTCGCCGTTCTCCATCAGGAAAGTGGAAACATGTTTCCGAAAACACCATTCCTCCAAGTAGAAAGCGCGTCTCCCACACGTCCCTCACGCTCATGTCGCATTGCTCGGTCAATCGCTTCGCAGATCGTCTTGAGGGTTGCTTTTGCAGCTGTCTTTTTGGCAGAGGTCATCTGATCGGAAACAGACGAGCCAACCCCAGCGGGGTCTGGCCATGTGTTCTCAATCTGCTGCGCTGCGCTCGCGAAAAAGCTCTTGATCTCATATTTGTATCCACCACTGAAGGGTGGAACGATAAGCTGGAGAGCCATGACCTCTGCCAGGAACGATGGGTCAATTGGTTTCCCATGATTCGCGTTGCATTTCTTTATCATTTTCACCAGCGTAACCCATTTTCCATCCATCGCCTTGTTGGCTTTGGTCGCTAGCTCCTTGTGCTTTTCCGGGTCGCTTTTCATCCAGCCAGTAGGGTGGTAAGCGTCGGGAATTTTGTAAGCTTCCCCATCGTCAAATGCTGGCACCACGTCTACGCTAAAGACCCCGTCCTCATCACCTTCGGACGGTTCACCGAAGGTGACGGTGACGCAGTGGTCATAGGCCTTCACTTTGGTGTCCCCGTATTCGTTCTTCAGCGGTTTGGCAAATTCATCAATGAGAACGCGTGAGGACTTTTTGAGGTAATGGCCCTCTTCTTTTTCATCCAAGATACACAGCAGGTCCACATCGCGCAGCGGCTTGATCTTTGTCCAGCGCCCATATGACCCAGTGATGATGACTTGGTTAAGGTGAAAATTTTCATTTAGAACCTCTTTCACGCGCTCACGCCGCCTGATTGCATCATCTTCCTCGCGTTGCCCTGGCTCGAGGCGGCTCTTGAATTTATCGAATGCTTCTGCGACTGAAATCATGACACCTTCCTCCAGTAGTTCGTATTGCTGGCCATGCCGTAGGCCCCAATGGTGGTTCCAACACTATGCTGCACAAAACCAGCGGTGGAGCGGTATGTTCCGGCTGACCAGCCAACCACAGCAGGAGCCCCTGGCTTATGTAAGATTTTAAATTCGTAGCGGCAGGTGGATGCAATTGCCCCGCATTTTGCAATGGCATTCCTGATCGCGTCACCGTCCACCCATAACGAGCCATCGTCGCCTGAACCGTATGAGTATTCGATCTCGATTTCCCATCGCCCATCTTGAAC
>CAUJJC010000173.1 GCA_963204975.1 Verrucomicrobiota bacterium
CGCCAGGCGTCGTGTGACGCAGGCGGGCGATCATGCGGTTCACCTTCATCGCGGGCAGCTGTCCGCCTTCGCCGGGCTTGGCACCCTGCGCCATCTTGAACTCGAGTTCCCAGGCATTGGCGAGGTATTCAGCCGTGACGCCGAAGCGTCCGCTGGCCACCTGCTTGATCTTGCTGTTGGCCCAGTCGCCGTTTTCATAGGGCTTGAAGCGCTTCGGATCTTCGCCGCCTTCGCCCGAGTCTGACTTGCCGCCGATGCGGTTCATCGCGATGGCGAGAGCTTCGTGAGCTTCGGGGCTGATCGCACCGAGTGACATGGCTGCCGTGGTGAAACGCACGCGAATGTCTTCGATGGGTTCCACTTCATCAATCGGGATCGGACCATCGGCCGAGGGCACGAAGTCCATCATGTCCTTGAGCGCCACGGGCGTGTTCTTCAGGCTTTCATCGACATACTTCTTGTAGTCGTCGGCGGTGCCGGTCTTGACGAAGGTGTGGAAGTTCTTGATGACCGGCCCCGTGACCGCGTGCATCTCGCCTTTCTGACGAGGACGGAAGTAACCAGGGTCACCGAGGTCGATGCTGGTCTGGCCTTCGGGCAAAGCGGCACCGTAGCCTGCTGTGTGACGGGCTAGGGATTCGGCGGCGATCTCGGCAAAGCCGATGCCACTGATCTGCGAAGGCGTGCCAGTGAAGGCGAAGCCCATGACTTCCTTGCCCACGCCGACGGCTTCGAAGATCTGCGCGCCCGTATAGCTGCTAAGCACGCTGATGCCCATCTTGGACATGATCTTGAGCACGCCCTTTTCCAGGCCCTTGCGGTAGTTGTTCAGTGCCTTGGCGAAGTCGAAACCTTCGAAGAGCGGCTTTTTGGCCGTCTTATCTTGTTCGAGGGATTCCTGAATCGTATCAAAGGCGACATAAGGGCAGATGGCGCTCGCGCCAAAGCCGAAGAGGCAGGCCATCTGATGCGTGTCGCGCGCCTCGCCGGTCTCGACCACCAAGCTCATGCGCATGCGCACCTGCTTGCGGTTGAGGTGGTGATGCACTGCGCCAGTGGCGAGCAGGGCAGGGACCGCTACGCGATCATGATCCACGGCACGATCACTGATGATTAGGATGCGCACTTCATCGTTCACGGCGGCTTCGGCTTCGTAGCAAAGGCGATCCAGTGCTTTCTTGAGTCCGGCAGGACCTTCGCTGACGGGCCAGGTGGCGTCGATCACACGGTGCTTGAAGTCACCGAGACCCTTGAGGGTTTCGAGTTCGTTCTCGAACAGGAAGGGCGAGGTGAGATGCACCACGTTCGCGTGTTCGGGGGTTTCGCCGAGCCAGTTGCGCTGCCAGCCGAGCACCACATCGAGCGACATCACGGCACGCTCGCGGATGGGGTCGATCGGGGGATTGGTCACCTGAGCGAAGAGCTGCTTGAAGTAGCTGCTCAGCAGACGTGGACGAGTGGAGAGCACGCTGAGGGACGCATCGTCACCCATCGAATACACGGGCTCTTCGCCCTTCTGCACCATGGGCAGGATCGACATGTCGATCTCTTCCTTCGTCCAGCCGAAGGCGGCTTGACGCTGCGAAAGTCCGAGGATGTCGAGTTCAGGCTTGGGCGGCTGCGGGGCCTGGGCGGTGAGTTCCTTGCGGCCCTTGAGCCACTCGCCGTATGGCTGGCGGCTGGCAAGTTCGGCCTTGATCTCGTCATTGAAACGAAGCGTGCCTTTGACCACGTCGATGGCGAGCATCTCACCGGGAGCGAGACGGCCCTTTTTGATCACCTTGGCGTCGTCGATGGCGATGATGCCCACCTCCGATCCGAGAGCAAAGATGCCATCGCTCGTGAGCTTGAATCGCGAGGGGCGCAAGCCGTTGCGGTCCAGGCTGGCGGCCACGGTGCGTCCATCGGTGAAGACCATGGCAGCGGGACCATCCCAGGGCTCGCTGAAGCACTCGTGGAACTCGTAGAAGCTCTTCAGCTCGCTCGATGTGGTCGGATCAATGCCGTAAGCGCTCGGCACCAGCATTGCCATCGCGTGGGCCGGGTCGCGACCGCTGAGGACGAGAAGCTCCAGCGCCTGATCAAGGCTGGCCGAGTCCGAGCTGTTCGCATCCACGAGGTCCTTGAGGAGACGCTCTTCGCCTTCCCAGCATTCGTGGGCGAAGTCACTCGCACGGCTGGCGAGCCAGTTGCGATTGCCGCGCACGGTGTTGATTTCACCATTGTGCGCCAGCATGCGGAAAGGATGGCTGAGCGCCCAGGTGGGGAAGGTGTTGGTGCTGAAGCGCTGATGGAAGAGCGCGAGTGCGGTCTCATAATCATCGCTCTGAAGATCGGTGTAGAACTTCATCAGCGAGGAGGGCAGCAGCAGTGCCTTGTAAACGATCGTGCGGTGCGAGATCGAGGGCGTGTAAAAGTCCGCTAGCTTTTGCTCCTTGGACTTCATGCGCATCTCGCGGCGGGCGAGGTAGAGCTGGCGCTCGAACGGACCATCATCCATGCCTTTCGGGCGCTCCATGAGGAGCTGCTGAATGAAGGGCATGGTGCGGCGCGCCTTGTCACCCAGTTCATTCGGATTCACCGGCACATCGCGCCAGCCGATCACCTTGATGCCGCGATTGCGGACGACGCCTTCCACTACGAGCTGAATCTTGAGCCGCTCGGTTTGGTCCTGGGGGAGGAAAAACACGCCCACCGCGAGGTCCAGCGGATGCTCCAGCTTGTAGCCCATCTGCTCGATGACCGGCATGAAAAGCTTGTGCGGAATCTGAGTGAGCACCCCTGCGCCATCACCCGTCACACGGTCGGCATCGACTGCGCCGCGGTGCTGCACATTGCAGACGCCACAGATGGCCATGTCGAGGATGTCGCGGCTACGTTTGCCATGAATGTTCGCAACGAAACCGACACCGCAGGCGTCTTTTTCGTTCTCGATGAGGTGAAGGCTGCCTTCGTTGGGGATGTTCTCGTCGTAGAATGCGTATTTCATGGGGCAAAAAACCCCTCGCGCGGATTGGTCGGGCGAGGGGGCGGAGTTTTTAGCTTCGCTGTGTGGAATGCGCAAGCAGCACGTTCGATGCCAAGCCTTCCCGCGAGAATCCGAGAGCAGCCTGTGCAATCGGTTTCGAGGGAATTCAGGCCCCGTCACGAGGGCTGGCCGGGCTCCGAAAACTCGATCCCAAAAACGGCGGACAAGTCATCCGGCGCAATCAAGGCGCTACCTTCGTTCGTGGCGGGTGCCTCCAGCGACCTCGAAGCCTCATCGACCAGCTCCGCTGCGTTGACGGCCCTCAGCTTGAAAAACAACTCCGGGCTCGCATCGAACCGCAGGCCTGCTGCATACAAGGTGGCGGCCCCGTGCGGGCACAGGTCGGACTCGTCGGTGCAATCACAGAGGATGCGGATGTCCCGGCGATCAGGAAAAAGGCAGTGCTCGGGGCTGGTGACGATTTTCATCACCTCGTCACCAAGCGAGCCGGACAGGAGATCGAGCAGACTGCCCACCCGTCCTTTGCAGGCCTCGCGCAACTCCAGCCAGGACTCAGGATCGAGGGGCGCAATCTTCACGATCACGTCATGGAGCGCCGTTCCAGCCACCACCGAGGTGATTTCGCCCTCCGCGATCATGAGGTCCATCACCTTGCCCTGTCGCAGCATCGTGCGGGACTTCGGCAGCCGGGAGTGGTAGTCCGCATACGTCTCCAGATGGTGCTGCCACGCGATGCCCCAGAACTGCTGCGCCAGCTTGCTGCCCTTGGTTTCGGGAACCACGGGCTCCAAAGCCTCTCCACGACTGCGCCGACGCTCGATCGCGCGTGCGATACTTTCCTTTTCATCTTCGTCCTGCCAGGGCATGATCGAGCGAAGGCGGGGATCAGCCTCCAATCAAGAGCCTTTCGCAGGCACCGAGCGGAGGAAGCCGATATTGTTCGCGATCTGCTTCGTGTCTTCTAGGCCGAGCTTGAGCACGTTGAGCGACTTGGCTCGGAAGCTGGCAGCTTCGAGTTCGGTGATGGACTCGGTGATCTCTTTCGAGTCGCCATGAACTGCGATGACGCCGGCGAGGTTGGTCATGATGTTGTCTGCTTTGCACATTCGCTCGCGCTCATCCCAGCACACGCCCGAGGGCGCATGAATCAGCGGTTCGGAGGCGGTGGGTTCAATCTTCATCTCCACAGGCCAAGCAAAAGCCTTCGCGCTCTCGGCAGGCGGGATGGCCGTGTGGGCTAGTGAGGGGACGAACAAGGCAACGAACAGGCTGAGAAACGCAATCGTATGGACCGGCTGGAATCCCTGGGGCTGCTCGCTCGCGGATTCGCTCACGATTTCAACAACTTGCTCACCGTCCTGCTCGGCAATCTTTCACTGGCCGAGATGCGTCTGCGTGGAAACACCG
>CAUJJC010000174.1 GCA_963204975.1 Verrucomicrobiota bacterium
TCCACGCGGGCATCGGCATTCCTGTTTTTATCCTGGATGTGCTCAAAGGCTGGCTGCCCGCGTGGATGGTGTTGAAGTGGTTCAATTCGCATGGGGCTAGCCTCGAGTTGAGCACCATCGCTTCCATCGTGGCAGGCATCGCGGCGGTGCTGGGGCACAACTACACTTTCTGGCTCAAGGGCCGTGGCGGTAAGGGCATTGCGACTTCCACCGGCGCATTGCTCGCCGTCGCACCGGTTGCTGTTGGTGTGGGATTGGTTGTTTGGTATGTGACGCTGAAGATCACCCAGTATGTCTCCGTCGCCTCCATGGTCGCGGCGCTGGCGATTCCTATCACGATGACGGTGATGATGCTGCGCAGCGGTGCATGGAACTTCATTCTGCTAGGCTTCGGCGTGGTCCTGTGTGTGCTTGCCATCGTCCGGCACAAGACAAACATCGAGCGTCTCATGGCAGGGACTGAGAATCGAGTGGGCCAAAAGAAAAAGGAGGTCGCGTGATCGAGTCGGCCACCATTCTCGGCGCTGGCAGTTGGGGCACGGCGCTGGCAGCGCTCATGGCAGAGCGGGGGATGCGCGTGCAGTTCTGGGGTCGCGACGCGGAGCTGATGAACGAGATGAATGTGACGCGCCGAAACGACCGCTATCTCGATAGCGTCACATTGCCCGAGACAGTCACCATCACCAGCGAACTCAGCGCCCTGGAGCCGAGCGATCTGCTGATTTTTGTCGTGCCGTCACGAGGCATTCACGACATTGCCAGACAGGCCGCCGCCGCAGGCTTGGGCAAGCATGGGCCTCGTGTGCTAAGCTGCACCAAGGGCATCGAATTAAATTCCGGTCTGCGCATGAGCGAGATCCTCGCCGAGAGCTTTCCTCAATGCGCAGTGGCAGCGCTTTCGGGACCCAATCACGCCGAAGAGATCGCGAGAAAACAGGCGACCGCAGCCGTCGTAGCCTCCACGGACCACGACCTAGCCCGCGAGGTGCAGGATTGCTTCCGCCTGCCGTGGTTCCGTTGCTACACGAGTGACGATCTGATTGGTGTAGAATGGGCCGGCGCGATGAAGAACCCCTATGCGATCGCGGCTGGTATCGCCGAGGGACTGCAACTAGGCGACAACGCGATCGCTGCGCTCGTGACGCGGGCGCTGGCCGAGATGGTTCGCCTCGGCACGGCGAAAGGCGGACGCACAGAGACCTTCTACGGACTCAGCGGCGTGGGTGATCTGGTGGCGACCTGCTACTCCACCCACAGCCGCAATCATCGGCTAGGGCTGGCGCTGGGGCATGGTCAGACGCTGGCCGAATACACCTCTGCTACTTCCATGGTGGCCGAAGGCGTGCCGAATACCCAAAGCCTTTATCAGTGCGCCCAGGAAGCGGGAGTGCGCACGCCTTTGCTCGATGCGGTTTACTCCATCCTTTATCAAGGCAAACCGCCGCATCATGCGCTGCGTGAGCTGCTGGGACGTGAGCCGCGCGCGGAATTCGACTGAGCAAGAGGGCCTGATCCCATGTGATTGGACCAGGACGAAAGAGAGGTCGAGGAGGAGACACAAAGACCACCACTGGTGAAACCGTTGGCAATCCTTGTCAGGCAAGGGCTTTGCGGGTGCGCAGAACGCCACGGCATGAGACTCGAAGAGGTTTGTTATCCTGCGTCTCGCCATTCAGTCCAAGAGCCGCTATTTTGAAAACATTTGTAATTTTGATAAATTTGCTTGTGGGAATTATCATTTATGTTAAATTGCCTGCGAATCACCGCAAATATGAAACAATCGAACGTCAGCTCCTTCTCCCGTGGTTTCGCGCTTAGCGAAATGCTGCTTGCCATCGGCGTTATGTTCCTGATCGCTGTTATGACCATCCCAATGCTAACCATGAGCAGTGGGATGCGAGAGATCGAAGAAAAGCGGGATGCGCAATTGCTCGCTTCCGTGTGCTTCCAGGCACAGCAGGCAGGTGTTAATTTCGTCGTTCCTGGCAGTGTCGATCCCACGGTGAAGAACCTCCTTTCTGGTGGCCAAGCTCCTACAGGGCGGAGGTTCCAGGCTCTCGCCATCACTGCTGATGAGGCCTCTGCCGCTGCACGGCACCTGCGGATCACGAATGGCAATTTGGTGTATGCGCCGTCAGGGCGATAACCGCAAAATCCATCACCCTCCGCAGTTGCAAAAGCCCGCCCCTTCGGCGGGCTTTTTTGCGTCAACAGCTTGTCATTGACTGGAGCTATTGGCCACGGTGATCGGCTGAAGCCGATTTCTTCAGCCGCGCCAAAACCCTGAACTAAGGGGCCTATCAGAACGCTGAGTCTTGATTTTGATACATTTTAAAATTTTAATAAAAATATCTTGCGTTACTTTTCATAACTGATAAAATAACAACAGTTCAGATACAGTTATGAAAACCAAGATCGCACTCCCTTCTGCATCATTCGGCTTCTCGCTTGTAGAACTCCTTATGTTCATCGCCATCGCTGGCGTCATCGGAGCAATCACGATTCCGCACATCAATACCCTAGAAACAGCCCAAACGGCACGCGACCGCAGGCATGCGCAGGAGCTTTCCTCGTTCACCGTTGCTGCCCAGGCCGCAGGACTTGATCTGGTGGTTCCTGGCAATCTGAAGGCCACCGTCGAAAAGGTGCTGGAGGGCGGCAGCCCTGCTACGGGTGCCTTCCGTGGTCGTAAATTTGTCGCTCCGAAGATCGACTCGAAGGATGTCGAGGCAGCAGCGCGCTTCCTCAAGATCGAGTCCAATTCCCTGATCTACAGCTACGACGGCTTCAACTCGTAAGGCTGATCGCTTTTACTTTCGATACCAAGTTTCCCCACACACCCACCATTTGCCATGCGGCCCGCTGAGGGAGCGGACCGTCTGGCTTCCTCAGGAGGCGTGTTGCATGAGTGATCATGTCAGCACGCCTCCTGAACCGTTTTCAGAGCTGTGCTGAATTTATCCTTTGGATTAATAGCGCCTTCTCCTGAGGGCTGCGATCACTTGGCAGCCTGCATTTCCTTCTCAGAAAACAAGACATCAGCCGTGCTTTCTCCGTTTGGCCTGGGATTCAGGCTCATGATGAAAGCGACCACATCGTGCTTCGCCTGTTCGCTTTCGATGTAGCCCGAGGACTGCTGCATCTTGGTGCCATTGGGGTCGGCAGGGTCAACGCCGCGCCAGCCGCTCTTGAATTTCCCAATCTGGGCAAGCAGATACCAGTCTTGCAGACCGATGAGCGGCGGGCTGCCGAAGGTCATCTCGCCCGTCCCATTGAAGCGGTGGCATTGGGCACACCGATCCATGAAAATGAATCGACCCTCTTCCACGTCCGGGTCCTTGAGTGCCAAGCTCTGGGCAGGCGAGACGAAAGGCATCTTGGCCACCACCTCTGCCACGGCGGTCATTTGTTCAGGCAGCAACACTTTGGCAATGCTCGCCATGAGGGAACCCTGAATATCCTGGGACTTCATCCCTCGGCGACCATGACGAAAGTTTTCCAACTGCCGCTCCACATACCACGCAGGACGCCCCGCAATGGATGGAGCCTTCACCATTTCATTGCCCTCACCACGGCTGCCGTGGCACTGAGAGCACATGGACTGGTAGAAGATCGCGCCGTCTGAAGCCGGAGCTGCTGCGAGGCTAGGCGAGGGTGCAGTCTGGCTGTTGGCCATCGCAATGATGCCCACCCAAAGGCCGCAGGATAGACCGAGGAGAAGCTGGAAGACTCGCTTGCTTGAGCACATGACAAGGACAGCAACGGGCAAAGTTATATTTCGTTTGCAACAATGAGTCTTTCGCGAGCCTCTGACACCTCATTTCCCAACTGCCGCACATCGCGCCGCAAATGATGCACGCTCCAAGGTTCCGCGCGCTCGCACGCCTGCCCCGCGACGGTTTACCAGCCGTTTACAGACCGTCGCGCAAAAGGCTCGTAAGCCTCCCCGCACGTCTGATAGCCTCCTCCCGAATCGAGCCAACCCTCTATGAAAACCCTGCGCTCCTGCCTCCTCCTCACGGCCCTCTTCGTCCAGTCCGCTCTCGCTCAAACGCCGGCCCCGACGCCCGCTCCAGTGCCACCAGCCCCGTCGCCAGCGCCTGTCCCAGCGCCGTCGAAGCCAGCCGCACCGGACGCCTCGAAGCTCCCCGTCCGAGAGCGCGAGCGCACCATCTACGTGCCGTATGACGAGCTGGAGAAGGTCTTTCAAGATGGCGGCAAGGGCGTGTTCCTGCCGTATCGCGAGTTCCTCGACCTCTGGAATGAACTCACGCTCAAGCGCGAGGAGGACAAAGAAAAGCCCGCACCCACCGATGGTGTCGTCTCGAAGGCCGACTACACGGGCCATGTCGAAGGCCAGACCCTCGTGCTCGATGCGAAGCTCAGCGTCGAGTCGTTCAAGAAAGGCTGGATCGCACTGCCACTGAGCAACGGCGCGCTCGGCGGCATCGCGGAGGCCACCACGGGCAAGGCGGTGCTTCGTCCGCGCAACGATGGCACCGATTTGCTCCTGCCGGACAAAGGCGTCTATGACATCACCCTGCGACTGATGCTGCCCATCGAGCAGACCGCCGGCAAGTCACGCACCACGCTCGCGCTGCCCACCGCTGCCGTGTCGAAGCTGGTCATCACCGTGCCCGGCGACGGGTTGGAGTTCGAGGTCAAGCCGAGCGCGGCCTTCACCACGCGACCGCTGGCCGGTCAGACCGAGCTGTCGTTCTTTTTCGGCAGCATCAGCGCCAAGCCCGAACTCACCTGGGGCGCACCGCAGGGTGTCACGCAGATGACGCCTTTGCTGCTGGCCGACACCCGGCTGGAAAGCAAGCTGGGCGCGGGTTCCATCGCCACCACGGCGAACTTCGACTTCCGCATCCTGCGCGCGCCGATGGGTGAATTCAAAGTCGGCATCCCCACCGGCAGCGAGGTGCTCGGCGTCACTGGCGACAATGTGAAAACGTGGAACGTCGCGACCGTCGGCGGACGCCAAATGCTCACCGTCAGCCCGGATAAACCAGTCAAAGATAGCTATGCGTTCCAGCTCCAACTCGAAGGGCCGATCGCTGCGCTGCCCGTCGAAGTGAACGTGCCTGAACTCAGCGTGGAAGGCGCGAGCTACGCGCGCGGCACGGCCACGATCTACAGCGAACCGCAGTTCGACGTGACGCCCAAAACGCTCGAAGCCGTCGTGCGCTCCAGCACGCAGGCACAAGCCAAGGAACAGCTCATGGCCGTCGGTTCGTTCCGCGTCTTGAAGCAGCCTTACAAGCTCTCGCTCGCCGTCGAAGAAGCGAAGCCGCAGGTCGAAGTCACCAGCCTCACACGACTCGACATCCAGCGCGATGCCACCAAGGTCGAAGCCAGCCTCGCCTACAATGTCCGCCGCGTCGGCATCTTCGAGACGCGCATCACTTTGCCCGCCGGGCTCAATGTCAGCGCCGTCACCGGCGATCAAGTCAGCGAGTGGAAAGTCGAAACCACGGGCACGACTTCCACGCTGCTGGTGAAGCTGCCGCAGCAGAAGACCGGCGACTTCACGATCCATCTCACTGGCAGACAACTCCGCGCCACGCCGACCGAGGACGCGATCGTTTCCGTCTTCACACCGCAGCAGACCACACGCCACGAGGCGAAGGTCGCCATCGCCGTGCATAGCAGTCTGGAGGCCAACACCAAAGCGCTTGGCGACTTCCAGCAGGAGGATGTCACGACTGTCGTGCCACAGCTCTCGCATCTCTCCAAGATCGACACCGAGACCTCCCTCGCCTTCCGCTATCGCGACGCTGCAAAGCCCGCCACGCTGAGCTTCAAGAGCCGCGACGCACAGGTCACCGTCGAGGTGCTGACGCTCGTGGAAGCCAAAGAACAGAGCACGCGCCACCAGTGGACGCTCGCCGCCGAGGTCAGCTACGCAGCGATTGATCGCCTCATCGTCGCCGTGCCCAAGGCGGTCGCCAACGACGTGCGACTCGTCGATCCGCTAGTCAAAGAAACGCACAAAGACTACCAGCCTACCGACGTCGAGAAGAAGCTGCCTGACGCCGCGAACTACGCCTTCTGGGAAGTCGTGCTGCGCAATGAAAAGCTCGGCAGCTTCCAGCTCACGCTCAGCCACGAGAAGCAAGGCGCGCTCGAAGCGGGCAAGACGGGCAAGGTCGAGCTGCTGCAAGTGCATGTGCCCGGCGCGTTCAACGAAACGGGCCAAGTGGCCGTGCTCAAAGACAACAGCCTCGAACTGCGCAACGCCGCGCCCGAAGGACTCGAAGAGATCGACGCACGCGAGTTGCACGGCCCCTTGCAGAAGCCCGGCGTGTTCCAGGCTTACAAGTATCGTGCGCTGCCGATCAAGCTCGCCGTCGAGACCGCGAAGAACGCCTACTTCGAAGTGCCGCAAGCCGTCATCACGCATGCCGATCTCACCACGGCCATCGCCACCGATCGCGCGCAGAGCACCGAGGTGATCTACTGGGTGAAGAACATCGACTTGCAGTTCCTTATCGTGCAACTCCCGGCGAACGCGAAGCTCGTGAGCGACATCTTCGTCGGTCGCGAATCGCAGCAGCCGATGCGCCGCGAAGGCAGCCAGGATCTCATGATTCGCCTGCCCAGCGCCGCCGGATCAAACCGCACCGCGTTCCCCGTGCGCTTCGTCTTTGAAGTCCCGAGTCCCAAGCCCGGCGAGATGCTCGGAAGCATGGGCAGCCTTGCGATCCAGCCCGCCAACGCGAGCAGCGTGAAGGTCTTCGAGACACGCCATCGCCTCTTCCTGCCGCAAGCCCAGCACTACACCGCGTTCGATGGTCCGCTCACACAAGCCGTGCGCGATCAGGGCTGGAATCGTGCGCGTCGTCTGCTGCGCTACGTGTTGCCCGTCTTCGGTGCCAGCCTCAGCGACGCCGTCATCAGTGCTATGGCCAGCGCACAGAGCGACGATGGCACCTGGAGCAATCCACCCACCGTGCCCAACGACATTCGCAGCCTCTACGACTTCCAAGTTCCGCAGCAGGGCCACGCCGAAACCCTGCGCCGCCTCGGCCCGCCTGCTGATGTCACCGCGCACTTCCGTTCGAAGACCTTCACCTTCTTCATCGAAGCCCTGGCCTTCCTGCTTGTTGTCGCCGCTGGCTTGTTCGGCTTGAAGTGGAGCCTCAGTCGCAAGGCCGCGTTCATCGTGCTCGTTGGTGTGCTGGGCATGTTGGCGCTTGGCTTGCTCAGTCCTGCGAACAGCCTCATTGCCATCGCGTGGATTCGCGCCGTGTGCTGCGTCGTCGCGCTGTGGATCTTCTTCGCCGTTGGTCCCGTGCTCGGTGCTTTGCGTCAGTGGTTCAAACGCAAGCCCCGTCCGCCGCAGTCACCGCCCCCTCCCTCGGCACCGCCTTCGCCGCCACGCGGTCCCGTCTTGCCCACCGCCGCACCCGCCCCCATGCCTCAACCGAGTGCTCCCCCGCAAGGCGGCACCATGACTGGTAGCTCGTCACCCGTCGAGGTCATCGAGATCCCCGAGGTGAAGGATGAAGATGGCAAACCCCAAACGTGAGCGGCTATGAATGTTGTTCCAAGAACAGTCCTGAAAGGACGAGACAACAAAGCCCAGGGTAAGCGAGGCACGAGCGCAACCCTGGGTATCCAACGCCTCTGGGCGTTAGCGCTGAAAGCGCGAGACAACCTCCGTCCACGGAGCCAACCGCCGTTTGTCTCGCCCCTTCAGGGCTCCGAGGCGCTGACCACCATACCCAGGGTTTCACCCTGGGCTGTGTTGTCTCGTCCTTTCAGGACTCTGAGCGTCCAAGACGGACAGTTCCGAGGGGATGTGAACTTCCCGACGAGGACTGGTTTCGGCTGGATGGATTCATCACGCCAATCGACTGCCGCCTCTTGTCTTCTCCACCTCTCCCTTCTCACCTCTCTACTCCTCACGGGGACACTCCACGCCGAAGACAAACCCCAACCCCGCGCCCCCGACCGTCACGAACTCTGGGTGCCCACCAAAGACTGGAACGCCGTCCTCGCGAAGCATCCGAGCGCCGTGATGCTGACACCGGAGCAATACGACGCGCTCGTTCGCGATGCGGGCAAGGTGAAGCTGCCGGAGCCTGACGAGCATCTGCCGGCGAAGGCACTGATCGAGTCGCTTCGCTTCAAAGGCAGCGCCGCCGATGAATCATCCGCGAGCCTCAAGCTGGATGGCGAACTCACGTTGCGTTGCCTCACCGACGAGTGGACCGAAGTCACCGCGCAGTTGCCGTTTCGCAACCTCGCTGCTGCCACGGTCGATGGCAGTGTGGTGCTCGGACTTGCAGAAGAAACGAAGGGCTCGCCCAGCACGCAGCGGAAGCTGCTCGTGCGCGGCAAAGGCACGCATCGCATCAGCGTGCAGGTGCTTGGCAAGCCCGGCACCAGTGCGCTCGCCAACACGCGCAGCCTCGCCTTCTACACCAGCGATGTGCCCGCCGTGCTCGATCTACAATTGCCCGCCGGAGCCACGATCACCAGCGGCAGCGCGAGCTACACTCGCGAGGGCGATCTCGCGCATGTGCTGCTGCACTCACCGGGTGGTCCGGTCTTGCGCGACATCGCGTGGACCACCAGTAGCGCGATCACACAACCGGCACGCCAAGCCAGCGCCACGGGTGTCGCAGAGATCACCGATCACAGCATCGAGTGCGCGTGGACCCTCGCGATCCAGCGCAGCACCACCGACACCGCGAACACACTCGCCTTTGATGTGGTCCCGGCCGACGCCGTCGTGCTCAGCGCGGAAGGCGAAGGCATCACCAAGTGGCAGCAGAACGGCGCGCGACTCGAAGTCACGCTGCGCGATCGCACGCACACCCTCGCGCTCACCACGCGCGTGCGCTCCGTCATTGATCTGCAATCCGACACCAAGCCGCAAAGCCTCGCGCTGCCCACGCTTCGGTTCGCCGGTCAGCTCGCCACCGATCCGCAGGCACGCATCGGCAGCATTGCGGAAGGCGTCACGCTCATGGCCTACGAAGGCGCGACACCGCAGCAGAACGGCGTCATTCATTGGAACCCGGTGCGCGACACGCTGAAGCTCCTGCTGCGCAAAGCCGATCCACGCATCGTGGTTGATGCCGATGCACACATCAGCGTCACGCATGACGATGTGCTCATCGACCGCACGCTCGCCGTGCAGACGGATCGACCCGTCACCGAGCTGCGCGTCACGTTGCCCGCAGGCGAGGAGTTCCTCAGCACCACGTCCAAGGCTGGCCCCGCGATGGACTGGAAGCGCTCCGGTCAGGTGATCGAGTATCGCTGGAGCACAGCGCTGAATGCCACGCAGCCATCGTCGCTCACGCTCGCCACCCGCAAGCGCCTCACCACTACCGCCGCGTCGAATCGCGTCACCGTCGAATCCCTCACCATCCCTGAGGCGAAGAAGCTCGCGGGCTACGTCGCGCTCGACTTCGATCCGACGTGGCGCGTCAGCGTGCAGAGCGCCAGCGGACTGGAGGATCGCGATGCGCGCACCACACCTGTGAAGGGCAAGATGGCGTGGTTCGCGTTGCGCAGTTTCAAGGTCGAGTTCGACGTGCAGCGCCGCGATCCCGTCTTCGATGCCGACATCACCGCGTATGCCTTGCCGCGTGCGAAGACGGTGGAGATCGAAGGCGAAGTCGTGCTCAATGTTTCCGACGCACCGCTGCGTCAGTTGAAGCTCACCTTCGACAAGACCAGCGCGCCACTCTTGCGCTTCACCTCACCCTTGGTCGGTGAGCAGCAACTCGATGCTGCCACCGGCGTGTGGTCGCTCACGCTCCGCAAAGAAAGCCTCGGCCGCGTGCCCCTGCGCTTCCGCCTTTCGCTGCCCTCCTCTACCAAGTCCGAGCCGACCAGCCCAAGCGGAGAACCGAGAACTGAGAACCCAGAACTGGGAACTATCGAAGCCCAGCTCCCGCGCATCGCCATCAACTCCGTGCGCCGACAACACGGCATCTGGGTCATCGAAGCCAACACCGATACCGAACTCACCTTCGACTCGAAAGCCATGCAGCCTCTCGACGTGCTGCGCGTGCCTGCGATCAGCGATTACCAGCCGCGCCATCGCGTGGTCGCCGCTTTCGACTACGGCAGCGCCGAGGCCACGCTCACCCTGCATGCCGCACGCCACGGCCACAGCGAACTCGCCGCCGTCATTGTTCGCCAGATCAAGATCCTCAGCGTGCTTAGCCGCGATGGCAGCGCGCGGCACGATGCGACCTTCGACGTGCAGCATAGCGGCGAGCAGTTCACCAACGTCCGCCTTCCTGACAAGGCGCAACTCCTCACCGCCCTCGCCGTCGCCCAGCCCGTGAAACCCGTGCGCGGCCCCGACGGCAGCATCAGCATCCCGCTCCCGCCCGGCAGCGCCAACCAAGCCAGCGTGCCCGTTCGCCTGCTCTACGAAACCACCGGCCCCGCCTGGTCCAGCCGCGGCCAACGCCCGCTCGATCCCCCAACGCTCGCCGCCGACATCCCCATCCTGGCCACCGACTGGCAAGTCTATGCGCCCGATGGTTTTGGCTTCCAGAAGGTGGATACCCAGCTCGTGCAGGAGGGGACGGGAATCGAAGTTACACTCACCAACTTCTTGTCGGGTGGTGGTGAGGCCATGATGCTTTCGGCAAGTGCCGATGATGATCACGGACGTGCCAGAATGCTCAACAATGTGAGCGAGGCATGGGAAGACAAAGTGCCCGCGGTAGTGGTCAGCGCAGATCAGAGCACCGGACAAAGCCGCTCTCCCGCCGACTCCACGCTCGCGAAACTGAGATCGATCAGAATTCCATCGTTGAACTTTCATGAGGCCAGCATTGAGGAGGCTATCGAGTTTCTTCGCCTGAAGGGACGCGACCTTGATGTGGGCGATAACGACCCTGCGTTCCGAGTTCCGAACTTTGTTCTCAAGATCGGCGACACACCCAGCACCGCCAAAATCACCCTCGATCTCAAGGACGTGCCGATGGAGGAAGCCCTGCGCTACGTCACCGAACTCGCGGGCATGAAATACAAGGTGGAGAACCACGCGGTCGTCGTGGTTCCAGTGACCGAAAGCACCACGGAGCAACTCACTCGCGTGTATAAGGTGCCGCCGGACTTCCTGACACGCGGAGACGCCACAAGCAGCGCGGGTGCTGCCGCAGATCCATTCGCTGCGCCGAAAGAAAAGTCGGCCTCCACACTGGCGGCACGTCGTGGTGCGAAGGATGTCCTTCAATCCCAAGGCATTCCCTTCCCCGAAGGTGCTTCCGCCGTTTACAATCCGGTCACGAGCCAGCTTATCGTGAAGAACACGGGGCCAAACTTGGACTTGGTCGAAAGTTCCGTGGCCTCGCTGGGCGTGGGGGCAAAGAATGCGGGCCCCATTGAGGGTTTTGATTCCTCCTGGAAGCCTCGTGACGACTTCAAACCCTCCGCCAAGTCCGGCCTTCTCCCGCTCGAACTCGAACTACCCGCCGCCGGGCAGCTGCTTCGCTTCCACGGACCTCAGGCTCCCACGTCATTGATGCTGCCGTATGTGTCCGTGCAGCGGCAGATGCTCAACGCGATGGTCTTCGTTGCCATCGGAGCTGGGTTGTTCCTCGTGTGGGGTCGTCGCCGTGCCTTTCTGCACAGCGTGCTGACCATCGTGGTTGTCGGTCTCGGCATTGGCTTGCTTGACACGGAATGGCAGCCGCTCGCGAACGCGGTGCTCGTCGGCTGGTTCATCACGCTGATCCTCACTCGCGTGTGGAAGCTCATCACCGCCTTCGAGGCGGGTCAGAAGGAAGTCGTCGATGTCGCACCTTCGTTGTCTCGCCCTTTCAGGGCTCCATAACCCTCCACGCATGACCCAGGGTTTCACCCTGGGCTGTGCTATCCCGCCCTTTCAGGGCTTTATCGCCGATCCCGAACATTCCTCCGAAACATCAACTGCCTGTTCCTTGCTCATGTCTTTCCTTCTCACCATCGCACATAGTTGGAGGAGCATCATCAGCATCCCACGCTCGCAACACAGCTCCGTGCCAGACCTTTTCGGTAAGTTCCACTTCTCATCGGCATTGAACCAGATGCGCTCGCAGCAAAGTTCAGTGCCAGTCCTGAAAGGGCGAGACAACCTGCCCCTCCATCACAGATCATGGCCCAATCCCTCGCACAACTTTACGTTCATCTCGTGTTCTCCACGAAGCAGCGCATTCCGTTGATTCGCGCTGAGATTCGCCCCTGTCTTCACGCCTATCTCGCCGGGGCGTGTGACGCGATCCAATCACCCGCGATCATTGTCGGCGGTGTGTCTGACCACGTTCACCTCCTCTTCCGGCTCTCCAAAAACATCGCCATGTCCGAGGCGGTGAAACAGATTAAAATCGAGTCCTCCAAGCGCATGAAGGACGAACTCCACGTCCAAGGTTTCTCATGGCAGGCAGGCTACGGCGCGTTCTCGGTGGGTGCATCCCAGGTGGAAGCCGTGACTGATTACATTCGCGACCAGGAGGAGCACCATCGCGTCCGCAGTTTTCAAGAAGAGTTCCGCGAACTCCTCAAACGTTATCACCTCACATTTGATGAAGCCTATGTCTGGGATTGAACCATCACCACACGATCATGCTGTGAGCGCGCGAGAACACATCTCTCCACCGCCAGCTCGATCATTTGTCTCGCCCTTTCATGGCTCTAACACAACGACCTCCATACCCAGGGTTTCACCCTGGGCTTTGTTGTCTCGTCCTTTCAGGACTTCATACATGGACATCGCTCGCTTCGCGTGCGCACCATTCGTAAATTGGGGCGGCACGGGGCTTCTCCACCTCTCCCTTCTCACTTCTCTACTGGTCTCCCACACCCACGCTGCCGAACCACCGCCCGCCGATCCGGCGGCGCACACGGTGTTGATCCCGTTTGATCAAACGAAGCCACTCACCAACCAGAAGCCGCAGCGCTACTACCTGGATCGTGCGGACTTCGATCGACTGTGGTCGCAGGCGAAGGAGAATCGCAAGCCGGAGAAGGTCGTCGATGCGGACGACAATCAACCGAGCGCGGTGCTGCACTCGGCTTTGTATCGGGCAACGATTGAGGCGGAGCGCTTCGTGCTGGAGGCGCAGTTCGACATCACGTCGCGTGGTCGCTGGGCGAAGCTGGCGTTGGTGGTGAAGGACTCGCCAGCGAATGCCTCGCTGCCGCTGCGTGAGATGATCATCGACGGCAAGCCGGGGGCGATCACGGGCGACGAAGTCACCTTCGAGAACGCGGGTCATCACGTCGTGCTCGCGACGTATGAGGTCGCGCACAAGCGTGGCTGGTCGCAGGTGCTGCTCTCGCCACCGGTCGCGCGGGCGGCGATGGCTTCCATCCGGCTGCCGGACACGGATGCGATGCCGGAGTTCTCCGATGCGAAGCTGGTCGCGATCGAAGAGACGCGCGACAACGCACGCTTCGTCACCGTGGGCCTCGGCTCGGCTGACAAGCTGCACTTCACGCGCGTGCCGCGCCGTCCGATGAGTGAAGCACTGCCACCGAGCGCGGAGGTGAGCGTGACCACCAGCCTCACCGGCGAGATGCGATTGCACAGCGTGGTGAAGGCTCGCTTCGTGTTTCCCGGCTCATCGCGGAAGGACGTGGCGCTGACCATGGACAAGGATTGGACGCTGGACGGTGCGCCTGCCGTCACGTCCGGCAAAGGACCCGTGCGCGATGTGCGGATTGCCTTGAAGGACGATGCCGGTGCGCCGCAACTCGTTGCCAGCTTCCCGCATGAAGTGTCAGACGAGGTCACGCTCGAGCTGCATCTCACGCCCAACGCCTTGAACCTCGCGAAGACGCCGTTCATCGCGCCGCGCTCGGCGAAGTGGGAAACGATCGCGCGGTTGATCGCACAGGATGGCGTGCAGTTGAATGCCAAGCCGACAGCGACACAGCAGCGTCTCGACAACGAAGACTACAGCTACAAGACCGATGCGGGCGCAGTGAGCATCCCCGTGATCCGCTATCGCCTTGGCCAGCGCGAGACGCTGGCCTTTGAAACCAAGCCTGCCGACGCGAAGACCTCGGCGCGCATCGACTATGTGTATCAGCTCAGCGAGCAGAAGCAGGAACTCGCCGCTGCCATCGCGCTGAAACGTGAGCGTGGTGCGTGGCGTCAGCTTCGCGTCACGCTGCCTGCGGGCATGGAGGTGCAGGGCGTGCACAGTCCGCTGCTCAGCGCGTGGGAGCTGCACGGCAGTGATTTGTATCTGCGCTTCATCGACGCCACTGGCACAGAGGCGAAGGTGGTCGTGTATGTGGCGAACGCGGTGCTGAAGCCAACGCAAGCATGGTCGCTCGCGCCGCTGCAACTGCCCGACGTGGAAAAGATCAACGGCACGGCCATCGTGGCAGCGCACGCAGCGATCGAGGCGCGGCTCGATGGGTTCAAGGCGGAGCACGATCTGCGTGAGATCGATCCGGCCACGCAAAAGGCGATCTTCATCATCACGCCGCCGCTGGAGAAGAAGCGCGCCATCGAGTTCGAGCGCGCCGCATGGACGCTGAACGTCGCTTTGCAAGACCAGCCCACGCGGTTCAGCGCTGACGGCGTGCTGCTCGCACAGGCCACGGACCAGGGCATTCTGCTTTCCCAGCAGGTCGCACTCAATGTGGAACAAGGCGCGCTCAAGCGTGTGATCGTGCGTCTGCCGAAATCGCTGCCCGAGGCCACGGTGACAGGCGAGCAACTGCGCGACATGCAGAGCCGCATCGTGGGCGAGTTGCGCGAATACGAATGCACCTTCCAGAGCCAGGGCGGCTTGCTCGGCAGCACGGCGCTGACCTTTGACATGCAACTGCCGCTCACCGACGCGGAGCTGAAGCTGCCGTTCGTGGAAGTCGCGGACGTGGAGCGCTTGCGGCGCTTCTTCGTGCTCGATAACTCGTCGAGCCGTGAGTCGAAGACGCTGCAAGCCGATGGCGTCGATCCTTGCGCGAAGGACGCGCTGCCCTACGTGCCGAACGTGCTGACGCAGCCGCAGTTTTATCAAGGTCGTCCGAGCGGCGGGCTCGCGGTGGCGTTCACGCAACTGCAAGCCAGCGGCGGCAACGCGGCCATCGTGACGCTGGCGGACATCACGACGGTGCTGCGCGCGGATGGCGAGCGCTGGGACACGGTGGTGTATTCGTTGAGCAATCGCTCGCTGCAATTCCTGCCTGTGGTGCTGCCGGACAAGGCTGAACTCATGGCCGTGACCGTGAGCGGCGAGGCCGTGCGTGCCGATGAAGAGACGCGCAAGGGTCGTCGCGTGCGGCTGATTCCTTTGATCCAAACCAAGGCGGGTGAGCGCAGCATGGAGGTGAAGATGGTGTATCGCCTGCGCGGCTCCGGCTTGCCGAAGCAGGTGAAACTTGATGATCCCGAACTCGTCGGCATATCCGCCGAGCGCACCGTGTGGAATGCGAGTCTGCCGCCGGGCTGGACCTTGAAGGATGCGTCACGTGAGACCTTCGGCAACATGGAGCCCATCGCTGAGGAAGGCCGCGACATCGAGAAGCTGCAAAGCTGGATGAGCGACCTGGGCCGCATCAATCGCGTGCTGAGCAGCAGCAAGAACTACGACGACAACAACGCCGCGCTGGTCGAGGCCGAGAAGCTCAACAAGGACATCAACGAGTTGACGCAGAAGGTGCAGAGCAAGCGTTCATCGCGCTACGCGATGACCATCGAAGATGAAAAGGTAGCAAAACAGTTCGAAGCGAAGACCGACAACGATCTCTCGAAGGTGACAGCGGAACTCGGCAAGCAGACGCTCGTGCTCACTGAGAATCGCAAGCAGAACAAAGCCTTCTCAGGCCGCAAGGTGGCCGTCAATGGTGGGGTGCTCACCAATGGCTGGGCAACGAATACTTACAACGGCGGCACGACGATCAACGCTGGCGAACTCCAGGTCGAACGCGGTCAGGCGCTGAATGACAACGTGTCGGTGACGAATGGATTCTTTGGCGACGTGGCGGAGTTTGAGGGCTTCATCAACTACGGCTCGCCCATCAATACCACGGCCACGGATTCGCTGGGCAAGCCAGTAACGGTGCAACTGACGAGCAACAACATTTCGCAGCCGGTCTTCAATAACTCGAACGTCTTCGGTTTCTCGTCGAATGCTCGTGCGGCGACGATTGGCAACTCATCGAGCGCATCGCTGGATGCACCAGGTTTGTTGGTGGCAGCGAGCAACACTTCATCGAATGCCTTTGGCGGAAGTGTCATGGTTTCCCAGCACAACACAGTTGAAACCCTCACGCTGAATGGTGGTGCAGTGATCACTCAAAACCTCAGCACATCCAACGTCGCTGGTGTCCCGGCAAATGAGGACAGAGATGCGTTTGGAGGACGTGGACCAGGCGGTGGCTTCGACAAACCTGATGGTGATGCGCCGCTCAGTCGTGGATTGCGATTTGGCCAGACTGTGATCGTTCCAGATAGCGTTGATGGCTTGCTGACCGCTCAGCTACCGGCAGGCGTGAAGGCGGAGCCACAGATCGCACAGGCACCCACTCCAGCAGCACCGCCTCCCATGCCAGCGGCGACGCCGATGAGTCCGGCGGATCCTTTTGCGGCTGCACCGGTGGCTCGTGAAGAACTGAGCAAATCAAAAGCCGCGCCAGCAAAGAAGCAGGCCGATCAAGCCGTGGATCTAGTCATTGCTCAGGTTCAAGATCCGAATGCCAATAGCCGGTGGGCCAACCAGCCGGGTGCGATTCGGGCAGTTGGCGTCAAGGACGGCTACGTCACCACCGCTGCTGTGAACCAACTGCGTCCCACGGGCCGTCGTTCACTCCAGGTCGAAGTGCCGCTGGTGGGTGAGACGTATCACTTCCGCAAGCTGAAGGACCACGCGGTGCTCGACCTCGCGCTCAAACGCGAAAGCTCGTCCGCCAAGACGTTTCAGCAGACGATGTTCGGTGCTGGCTTGGGTGCCTGGGCGCTGATGGCGTTGATCGCGAGACGCCGGAAGAGTCCGGTGACTTAAAAGGCTGACAAGAGCCTATCCGCAAAGCTGCCGAATGGCAGCAAGGCTGAGCCGATATTTCAAGCCTCCGGCTTGAAGACTCGCCCTGTTGTCTTCATCCATTCGTCGCATCGCCCCAAGCCTGCATCCCGGTGGTGGATCGCGCACCCTTCCTGCCAGGATCTTCCGCGCAACCTGAAGACAACGTGAAGAAGGTTCTTCACAACTAGGCTTGTAGTTTCTCGTTCAATTCGTCATTCAGGAGCACTGCCATGATTCGATTCCTCTCACTTCTAGCAGTGGCCCAGATCATGGGCTCACTGGCACACGCACAGCAGCACAACGTGCTGCTCATCATTGCGGACGATTACGGCATCGACAGCAGCAGCCTCTACAATACGACACCACCCGCCGCCGGACTGCCTCCCACACCGAACATCGCAGCGCTGGCAACAGGCGGGGTGAAGTTTCAAAATGCGTATGCCTGCCCCGTTTGCTCGCCCACTCGGGCGGCCATCATGACGGGACGTCGCGGCTTCCGCACGGGCGTGGGAGATGTGATTGCTACTGGCTCGGCGAACGGCCAGCTCACCGCAGCAGAAACCACGCTGCCCGAGGTCTTCGCAGCCAATCCGTCCCTCGGCTACTCACTAGCCATGTTCGGCAAATGGCACCTCGCGACGGGAGCAGCCACACCCTACACCGTTGGTGGCTGGCCATATTTCGCTGGCACCATTCCGGGTGCCGTGATGTCTTATACCGACTACACAAAAGTGATCAACAACGCTGGCAGTGTGACCCAGACCGCCAACTACAGCGTGTATGCGACCACCGACGTGCGTCAGGATGCGGCGACCTGGATCAGCCAGCGCACGGGACCCTGGTTTGCCTGGGTGGCCTTCAATGCC
>CAUJJC010000175.1 GCA_963204975.1 Verrucomicrobiota bacterium
CGTTTGCTCGCCAGCGATGCCAATGACCACATTGAATAGTCGCAGGTTCTTGTCGGCTTGTGTTGCGGCAGGTTCCGGCATTTCCTTCATCAGGAAGCTGTAAGGGAAGCGGCGGTCCCCTTTGCCATCCGTCGTAAAAGCCTGCTCCCACAAGGTTTTGCCTTGGCTCTCGATGCGGACGGTGCCCGGCAGATTCGGCGGCATTGAGTCGCGAATGGAAACCAAGCCTTCCACGCGCTCGGCAGTGAAGACGGCCTCAGGAGCCGTCACATCCACAAGTGAAAGATCGGGGGGCGGCACCTCTGTTCCCAGACCAATGCTGAACACTGGCACCGAGCTGTCTTTGAGCGAGAGGCTGAACTCCTCAGGCGAACCGGCGGCATTGTGCTGACCATCCGTGAGCACCACCAGAGCGCTGCCCGTCGTGGCTGGTCCCAAGGCCTGGCGAAGCGCCTGATCGAGATCCGAAGTGGCAGCGTCGGGCTGCACGTCTATGCGCGAAGGCATCTCTCCAGACATGTCTTTGCCTCCCTGCCTCCGCCACCACAGACGTTGTGCTACAGGACCGCGAAGGGCGATGAGTTCGACGTCCGAGGTCTCGGCGAGAGTTTTGACCAGCGGCTTCGTGCCGGTGAAAAGAAGATCCTGCGCACGCTGGAACCGAGTCTTGATCTGGGCACCCGCAGGCTTCGCATCGACTTGGTCGGTGAGCTTCATGCTCGATGAAGCATCGACCGCGATGACCACACGTCCGAGTTGGCGGGTGGTGGTGACGTGCCTCAGCACTGGACCCGCCAGTGCCAGCACAATCAGGAACACGGCCAGCGAACGCATGACTGCGGGCAAACGCACCCAGGGATCAGGTCGCATCCGAATCTCCCGTCGATAGAGCAGATACATCAGCACCGCCAAGGCAAGCGCCACTCCCACGACTGGCAGCAGCGGCCAGTCGCCCGTGAATCGGAGGAGAGTTTCAGTGGTGGGAGTCATGAGGAATCAGGCTCTTGCAATTCGCTGTGCTAGCAGCACTTCACCGAACAGCAGCACGAGCAGGGCGATCAAGAAAGCCTGCCACATTTCGGTGCCGTGGCGGCGGGAACGGTCGAGACGCTGGTAGGCATCGAAGCTGTTGACCAGCATCCCTTCGTGGCGGGTGGCAACCTTCTCCACCTCGCTCTCGGCCAGGGGCTTCAGGTCGGACTCGGCGGGGTTCAGATTGAAGGCGAAACGCTGGGCTTCGCTACTGCCCTTGGCCTTCATTTCGTAAAGGCCGGGTTCGCGAGTGGGTGAGGACTCGACCACGACTCCGTTGTTTTCCTTCCGGGCTTTGACCTCAATTTTTTTTCCTGTGGGATCGGTGAGTTCGAAGACCTCATCGCCTTTGCCATCCTTCAATCCTACACGCACGGGCTGGCCAACCAGCAAGGCGGCTTCGCCCGCGCCTTGCGTTGCCAAATGGCTGACAAGGCGCTGAATCATGGGCACGAAGACCATCTGGAGCGGCAGATTGGTCCACTCGGAATTCGCACTCGTGGCACCAGCGATGACTCGCCCGCGACCGAAGGGTTTCTCAATGAACAAGGGCGCTCCGCGATCAAGGCTGAACAGTGTTTTGACTTCATCGCCTTTCATCTCCCAGGTGATCCAGGTGCGGAACTCTGCGTCCTGCAATCGCCCACCGCGTGCGTCATTGAAATACGTCATCGCGGGATGAGTGAATTGCTGCATCAGAATGCGAGCCGGGTTGTCACCAGGGCCGACGCTTCCTAGACCCTTGATCGCAGCGGGATATAGCCCCTGGCCATTGCGGTAGAAGTCGCGGTTATACCAAGCGTGATCAATGTCGGGTCCGGCGATCACCAGCAGACCCCCGCCTTCCTTCACAAACTTCTCGATGTCGGTGAAGCGCTTGCCTTGTAGGCGCTCGACATCGGCAAGGATGACGACCTCTTTACCTCGCAGGTCTTCATCGCGGAAACGTCGTTCCTCCACCTTCGTCGTGATGACGAGGTCTTTCGAATCCGCTGCTGTGGCCATGTTGGGCGAGAGAGCTAGTTCGATGAAATCGGCGGCACCTGACAGGGGCTCGTTACCGGGGTGACCGTCGATGATCAGTGCATTGATCTGATGGCGCACATGCACGATGGCCTGGGCGGCGTTGTCCTCGGTGAGGCTGTCGCCTTCCAGCCGGACGCCCAGCGCGTGGTCGCCTACCTTGTCGAAGGCATGGGTGAGCGAGAGCGTCACTTCGCCCTCCGCAGGCACCGTGATGCGGGTAGTGCGCAGACGGGTGCCGTCGGCCTCAAGATACAGCGCCACATCCTGCCAGAGGCGTTTGCCGTGATTCTTCACCCGCACGCGGGCACCCACTGGCTGGCCTTCCGCTGCGACGAGCGCGGACAATTCGAGCGAGGCAATGCTGAGGTTCTCGGTGATGTCGTTGTCGAGTCGGTAAAAGGTAATGGCAGGCTTGGGCTCTTGCTTCAGCACGGCTTCCAGTGCGGGCAGCGATGCTCCTTCGGCAAAGGCCTTCCAGTCGGCCTGCTGGAAGTCACTCATCACCACGATCTCACGGGCTCCGTTGGTCGCCTTGCTCAGGGCGGCTGCGGCCGCCTGGAAGGCATCATTGGCAGACATCGGACCGGCGAGGGCTTGGGTGTCACCGAGGGCTTTGGGAACCAAGTCGAGCGCGATACTCGATTGTTCCATCAGGGTGCGAGGCGAGCCGCCTGCGAGCACGATCTGCACGTCCGATCCGCGCGGCAGTTCCTCCGTCATGCGTTGGATCGCGGCTTTGGCCTGATCCATCGGTGAACCGCCAGAACTGGGAGCCCGCATTGAGAAGGAATCATCCAGAATAACCACGAGCGAGGTCTTGCCAAAACCCGGCAGAGATCGCAGCGCAGTGAGCACCGGGCGCGCCAGACACATGGCCAGGATGATGGGGAGGAGGATTCGAAGGAAGAGGAGCAGCCACTGCTCCACGCGCACGCGGCGTTTCTTCTGCTTGATGACTTCCTGGAGCAGATGCATCGCTCCCCAGCGCACCACGGCAATGCGCCGCCGATTGAGCAGATGGATGATCAGCGGGATCAGGAATGCCGCCGCTCCGGCCAGGAGAATGGAATTGAGGAAAGTCATTTCACAGGCTGCCCGTGGTCGCCGCGCAGCAGACCTTCCATGCTCAAGTGCTCATCTATTTCCGGCCAGTGCAATCCAGCCCGCATCAACCGGATGTGACCCAACTGTGCTTCCGTTGCCGCCTCCAATCGGGGATTGCCCGCGATCTCAAACTGGACTTCCTCGCCACTCTCCAGCAGCACATGAACGACGCCAGCATCGTGCCATGCTTTCATCGGACGAAGCGCGCGTGATGTCAGTGTTGAAGTGCTCATGAATGGTAGGTCTTCCAGGCGTCGATGATCTCTTCTGCATCGCTGAGTTCGCGGGTTTTCAGCCGTGCGACTCAACGAGTTCGACCAGAGGTTCGAGATTGAATTTGGCATCGCCGTCCCCCTTTCTCCACATGAACATGAATGGGACGGTGCTCATTGCTGAAAAAGAAGAAACTAAAGCCATTCTTGCGCAGGATAGTCGGCATGGTGACACAGGGTTATCTCCTCATGCGGAGCGCCAGATACTCCTTCAGCGCAATCGCGTGTGGCTGATCGGTGGTCATCTCGACCACATCGACTTCGCTCTTGAGCATGTTGGTCTTCAACGTTTGCCGGAATTCGGCGAGCACCTTGAGGTAGCTCTGCCGGATCACTACGGGATCGAGCATCAGATGGTCTTCGTCTTGTTCCAGATTCTCAAAGCGTGACCAGCGCGAGAACGGAAACTCTAGCTCATCACGATCCCAGAGCTGGAAGACGAGTAATTCGTGGCCCTTGCGCCTGAGGATGCCGACGGCGCGCATCAGGGCGTTCGCGTCATCGAAGAAGTCCGAAATCAAAATGATCAGCCCGCGCCGCTTGAGGCGTCCGGCCAGGGATTCGAGCACACCTGACAAGCTCGTCTCCTGCCCAGGCTCGGTCTTTACCATGCATTCCAGCAAATGGTGCAGATGGGTGATGCGGGTGCGGTTGGGCACGATGTCGCGGATCTTCGTGTCGAAGGTGACGAGGCCCACCGCGTCCTGCTGGCTCATCAGGAGGTAGGCGAGTGAGGCGGCGAGCTTGCGCGCGTAGTCAAACTTGTTGATGCCGCCCTGGCCGGTGTAGCCCATGCTGCCGCTGGCATCGAGCACGATGGTCGCCCGCAGGTTGGTCTCCTCGTCATACTCGCGTATGTAGAAGCGGTCGCTGCGGCCAAAGATTTTCCAGTCCAGCCGTCGAATCTCATCGCCTTGCACATACGGACGGTGCTGGCGGAACTCGACGCTGAAACCCTTGTGCGGAGAGGCGTGCTGGCCCGTCGTGAAGCCTTCCATCACCGTGCGCGCGAAGAGCTGCAGATGCTGCAGGGGCGTGATGTCCTCGGCGTGAAGGATGTCTGAGATTTGGGCCATGTAAGGTTCGCGGTTGCCGGACGTTCGGCTCAGGCTCCTTTCTTCACCAGCTTCAGCAGCTCAGCGATAATCTTGTCCACCGTGAGGCCTTCGGCTTCGGCGTGGAAGGTGGGAACGATGCGGTGGCGCAGCACGGGGAGTGCGAGGGCTTCGATGTCGTCGGTGGTGACGTGGGTGCGTCCATGCAGCAATGCGCGAACCTTGCTCGCAAGCACGATTTGCTGGCTGGCACGTGGGCCTGCACCCCAGCCGATGTTTTGTTTCACAAAGTCGAGCGCGCCTTCCTCGTTTGGACGTGTGGCACGCACGAGGTCGAGGACGTAATCGAGCACATGGTCAGGCACTGGGACTTTGCGCGAGAGCGTCTGCGCGGCAGCGAGTTCCTGAGCGGTGAGCACGGGCTCGATGGTCTGGGATTCGCTGCCGGTGGTGCGGGTCACGATGTCGCGCTCGGCATCGCGGGTGGGGTAGTCGATCTTGATGAGGAAGAGGAAGCGGTCTTTTTGCGCCTCGGGCAGGGGATAGGTGCCTTCTTGTTCGATCGGGTTCTGCGTGGCGAGCACGAAGAAGGGCTTGGGCAGTTCATACGTCTGCTGGCCGACGGTGACGTGCTTCTCCTGCATCGCCTCCAGCAGCGCGGCCTGAGTCTTGGGAGGCGTGCGGTTGATTTCGTCTGCCAGAAGGATCTGCGTGAAGATCGGCCCTTGCTGGAAAACAAAATTGCGGCGGCCTGTCTCGGCGTTTTCCTGGATGATCTCGGTGCCGGTGATGTCTGCGGGCATCAGGTCAGGCGTGAACTGCACGCGGCGGAAAGTCAGATGCATGGCGTCGGCGAGCGACTTCACGAGCAGCGTCTTGGCCAGACCGGGCACGCCTTCCAGCAGGCTGTGCCCTCCGGCAGCCATGGCGATGAATACCTGCTCGATGACGGCTTCCTGTCCGACGATGCGTTTGGCGAGGGCGGTTTTGAGGCGATTGAAACCTGCGACGAGGGCGGTGGCGGCGGCTTGATCAGACATGGAGGCAATGGACAAAGATGGGGCGAGAGGGGAACTCAGAGACGGGGGGCGGGCAACTGTTCTTTCGTTAGCAGGAGCAGCGCCAGAAAACAGTCACTGAGTAACACGATAAGGGTTATCCCGAGTGTCGAGAGTTTGACTTCACTAACAGAGGCAGCTACCGAGGCTGACAAGACTTATGCTCCAAGAACTCAAGCGACGCGAAAAAGAAGGACGCCCGATCAACGTGGGACTCATCGGCTGTGGTGCGATGGGCCTGGGGATCGCCTACCAGATTGGCAAGACGCCCGGGATGCGGCTTTCGTTCGTCGCCGACTGG
>CAUJJC010000176.1 GCA_963204975.1 Verrucomicrobiota bacterium
CGGCACGCGGGGCGAAACTACGGATGAGGCCATCCGTGACGCAGGTGTCTGGCCGGGCAAGGTAGGCAACGGCGGAAGCCCATCAGAAGCAAGAGCAGGCAGCGGTGGCAATCCCGCACTGGCCACAGCTGCGAGATCCGGCAAAGGAGGAAGCCCAGCCGCAGGCGAAGGTGCCGGGGCCGCAGGCAGCGAGGCGGGCTGGCTGGGCAACGAAACCGCAGGAGCAGCGGGTGCCGGCACCGCCGGTGGAACGGCAGCGACCGAAGTCGGGGCGACGGCTGCACCCGAACGAAACTGGCTCCAGCCGGACCTCAACAGGGTGCCCAACTGGACCAAGCCGAGTGCGCACAAAACGACCAGCGCGACCGTGGCGGCCGCGCTGCGTTCAGATCCGAGAATGGCGTTAGTTTTTGCCATAACGTTGAAGCGACGGCGGCGCATGGTAGGGTCCACGCGTTTTAGTGTCAATCCTGCAACCGACTTGTGCTGAAGTGAATCCTGTCTCCCTCCTCAAGAACTGTGGCTGGAGACCCGTGCCTGGAGCGCAGACGCCGCTGCAAATGGCATCGCAGCTCGCGCATTTGCCCGGTCTCGTGCTGCTCGAAAGCGCCACCGCCACAAGCACTAAGGGCCTCTCACTCGTCACCGCCGCCCCCAAAAAGGTGCTTCGGGGCCACATTGCCACCGACTGGCACCTTATTGCCGAGCACCTGTCCGTTCAGTCGCACGATCACAACAACGGCAAGGTGCCACCTGCGGGCGGCCTGTTCGGGTGGGTGGGATTCGATGGTGAATTTTGTTTCGGCATTTATCCCGAGGTCCTGGCGTTTGATCACCACCATCAGTCGTGGTCAGAGTGGGGAACTTTGAGCACCCAGCTCTGCCAACGAAAGCTCGGACGCGCGCCGCATCTCCAGTTTCAGCCGCTCGTGGAGCGCGAGGCTTTTGTCACTGCTGTGAAACGCGCGCAATCCTACATCGCAGCGGGTGATATTTATCAGGTCAATCTCTCCCACCCGTGGCAGGCCCCGTGGCCCGAGGGAGCCGACGCGCTAGCGTTTTACCGTCAGCTCCAGCAATCATCCCCGTCTCCCTTCGCCGCCTTCCTCAGCCTTGCAGGCACGGAAGTCTTCTCCTCGTCGCCTGAGTGCTTCCTGAGCATGAGCGGGCAGCAGATTGAAACACGCCCCATCAAGGGCACTCGTCCGCGCTTTCCCGCACATCAAGCCAAGGACCTCGCCTCCGCCAAAGCACTTGCGGCTTCAGTCAAAGAACAAGCCGAGCTGCTCATGATCACCGATCTGGAACGCAACGACCTCGGTCAGGTCTGCGAGTTCGGCAGCGTCCATGTGCCTGAACTCGCCGCCGTGGAGAGCTTTGCCCAAGTCTTCCATCTGGTCTCCACGGTCTGCGGCACGCTGCGTCCTGAGGTGGATCATGCAGCCGCCTTCAAAGCGTGCTTCCCCGGCGGATCGATTAGCGGCGCTCCGAAACGGCGGGCGCTCGAGATCATCGCCGAACTGGAGCACCACCCCCGAGGGCTCTACACCGGAGCCATCGGTTACTTTGGGTTCAATGGTGAAAGCCAGTTCAACATCGTCATCCGAACCGCCATTCGTGAGGGACAAACCATCACCTTCCATGCGGGCGCAGGCATCGTCGCCGACTCAGTGCCCGAGCACGAATATGAAGAAACGCTTCACAAAGCTGCGGGCCTCCTTGCTGCGGCGAATCCCAGGCCAAAAAAAATCCCCGCGCCTGCACAAGACAGACACGAGGATTGAATTCGTTGCGCAGCATTCACTGCACTCCGAATGGACGCCTTAGATGGCGGCCTTCAGAGCGGAGGAAGGCACCAGACGCACGGTCTTGGAGGCCTTGATCTTCATGGCTTCGCCAGTCTTTGGGTTACGGCCGGTGCGAGCAGCGCGCTTGGCAACCTTGAAAGTGCCGAAGCCGATGAGTTGCACATTGCCATCTTTCTTGATGCCTTTGGTGATGGCCTCAAGGACGGCTTCGAGAGCGTCGCCAGCAGCGCGCTTTGAAGTTTCGCCGCCAAGAGTCTTTTGAACGAGTTCGATCAGCTCAGCTTTATTCATGTGGTGTGATGGAGTTGGTGTTGTCGGTTGTCTTGCAGCCCTGGCGAATCATTGTGATGACTGCCGGGATTGGCGCGATTAATGGAAAAATCATTCTCTTGGTCAATCACAAACTCCCGATTTCACAGGCTTTTTTCGTCATGCACCCCTCTGATTCCCCTTCCAATGGGCTTTTGCCCACCTTCTTCCTGCCCGAAACCGCTCCAGACGTGCATCCGAGCGCTCTCATCCTGCCGGGGGCGGTCGTTTTGGGTGCAGCATACCTTGGAGCTGAATCAAGCGTCTGGTTTGGCAGTGTGATACGCGCCGACATCAATCGCATCGTCGTGGGTGATCAAAGCAATGTGCAGGATGGATCAGTGCTTCATGTGAGTGACGACTTCGCCTGCCTTATCGGAAATCGCGTCACCATCGGCCACCGCGCTGTGGTCCATGCATGCACGGTTCACGACGAGGTTTTAATTGGAATGGGGGCGATTATTCTCGATGGTGCCGAGATCGGCGCGCGAAGCATCATTGCTGCCGGAGCCCTGGTCACCAAAGGAACCAAGGTGCCCGAAGGTTCTCTCGTCATTGGTTCTCCTGCCAAAGTCATCCGCTCACTGTCCCTCGAAGAGCAACGAGCGAATGCACGGCTGGCGATGAAGTATGTGGAAGTCTCCCGCCGCTATCGCGAGCTTGGCTACGGCGTAAAGCCCTGAGCGCGCATCGCCGCCAGCTTGAGCAAAGCGATTACCGACATGCCATCGCGAATCTCTCCGTTCATCGCCATCGCAATCGCTTCGTCCAGCGGCACACGCTTCACTTCCAGTTTCTCGGTCTCTTCTGGCGAGGCCTGATCATGTCGGATGCCGTGGGCAACGAATAGATAAGCCACTTCGTTGGTGGTGGAGTTCGAGAGCTGGATATCGCCAGCGATGAGTTCGTAGTGCTCTGCAACGATCCCCGTCTCTTCCAGCAGTTCGCGCCGCGCACACTCGATTAATTCCTCACCCTCGGGGCAGCCACCTTCGGGAATTTCCCATTCATAGCGATGATGCGTATAACGATACTGGCCGACCAGCCAGGTAAAGCCCTGGTCATCGACAGGCACCACGCCCACCGCACGATTTTTGTATTCCACCACACCGTAGATGCCACGACCGCCGCTGGGGTTGATCACCTGATCTTCCCGCACGCGAATCCACTTGTTGTCATAGACCTCGCGGGTGCTCAGCGTGGTCCATGGGTTGATCGATTCGCTCATGGTTGAGTGGAGAGTTCAATGCCATCCGCCGTCACCTTGACGGACTTCACCGCCTGCATCACGGGCTTCAAGGACTCGAGCTTGTGATACGGTGACAGCAGTTGGAATCCGCTGAAGAGCCTTATGAAATCCGGGTTCACCTCTTTGCCTGGGATCGTCAAGGTTGCGATCTTGATGTCGGGACCCACGTCAGCGACCAGTTCCAGCTTGAAAGCTGCCTCGCCAATCGCGTAGCGTTTGCCGCCTTCCAGCGGGTTCTTGTTCAGAGGCAAACAAACATCTGCCACCAACAGTCCCTCGGCAGGCTTCACAGCCTTGACTGCCATGATGTCAGCGAAATTGCCGTAGCCGGTATCAGGAGCGAGTTCGGCGACCGAATTCAACTCAGGCACCGACAGGTGGAGAACCTCCGGCTTACCAGCCTTCGCCGCTTCCGCAAAGGCCGTCAGGCGGCCCTTTAGCGCCTCCACGCCCGCCGCGTCTGGCTTCAGCGCCACCGGCTTCACCGGCTGATCGACGGTGAACTTCCCGATCTCCCGATCCATCGTCCGCCCCACATGCACCACCCAAATAACACCGCCGATGCCCATGCACGCGACAATCGTCATGATGGCACACCCAAAGAATGGATTAAACGGGGCGGTGGGCTGCTTGGATATCTTTGACATGGTCTTGGAGGCGCACCGCATCCGCCACGCTCCCCAGTCCAGCAAGGGCAAAGTTCATTGCTCCCTCGCCCAGCAACCTCACCGAGGTGTGAATTCGCAGAGCCAAATTCGGCCTTGCCAAAAAAGACTCGTCCCGTATTCTCCCGGCCCGTTTTTCTCTGTAACTCAACCCACACTCCACTCCATGTCCCTTCACAAAAGCCTCCGCGCAGCCAGTTCCGTTGGCAGCAAGCGTTCCGTCCTCAAGCGCGGCGAGCGCATCAAGCTCCTCAAGTCCCGTGGACAGTGGAAGGAAGGTCAGCTCCTGACCAACCTGCCCAAGACCAAGCCCCTCTAACGCACAGCCGTGCGACTCAATCGCTTCCTATCTGTATGCGGCATCGGCTCGCGGCGTGGCTGTGAGCAAGTCATCCTGGATGGCAGGGTGATGATCAATGGCAAGCGCGTGACCGAACTCGGCACGCAAGTCCAGGAGAGCGACGCGGTCACCGTGGACGGCAAGCCCCTGCGCCAGCTCGAGCAGATCGTCGTCGCACTGAACAAGCCTCGCGGCTACATCTGCACCCGGTCGGACACCCATGATCGCTCCACGATCTACGACTTGTTGCCCGCCAAGTTCCAGCACCTGCATCATGTAGGCCGTCTGGATCAGGATAGCGAAGGTTTGATCCTGCTCACCAATCGGGGAGAGCTGTCTCAGCGGCTTACCCATCCCAGCGAAGGCATCGAAAAGGAATATGAGGTCCGCACCGAACGCCCGGTGGACCAAAACATCGTCTTCAAGCTGGTGGAAGGCATGGAGACACCCGAAGGCTTCGCGCGTGCAGAGCGTGCTTGGATCGAGAATCCATACGTCGTCCATCTGGTGCTCAAGCAAGGCCTCAAGCGCCAGATTCGCATCATGTTCTTCCAACTGGGCAACGAAGTGGAGCGTCTCACCCGCACCCGCATCGGTGGCGTCAAACTTTACGGCATGGGCAAGGGAAGCTGGAAACAGCTCACCAACGCCGAGGTGGAAAAATTCCTGAGAACCGGGAAGTCCGCCCAATCAAAGCAAACGGTCACCATCACACAGCGCAACGATGGTGATGATGACTTTATGCCCACCAAAAGGCCTGCGGCAGCTATGCCGAGACCTCGTCACGAGCCAAGACGCAAATTCGCCGCCAAAGCCAGCAACCCTCGGCCCTACGTGCCGAAGGAAGTCATGGACCTTCCCAAAGCGAGTGCATCACCCGCTGCTAAGCAGTCCAGCAAGGCACCCTCATCATCGAAGTCAGCCAAGCCAAAATTCGGTGCAGGAGGTAGCGGCAAACGCAGCCCCTCGGGCAAGCCCAAAGCCTTCGGCAACAAGGGCAATCCACGGCGTTCTCGCGGCGGGCGAAGCGGACGCTAAGCTGCCACTCGCAGTCTGAACGGTGCAGCACGGAATCGGACTGGCGAAGAACCGCAGAGTTCTCCGTCAAGTTGCAACGCCGCCTCCGGTGATGCTTCCACCGTGAACTCATCGAGCTGAAAATACTCGAGATCCTCGCTCGATTGGTAGCCATCGAGCAGCGCACCGCGCAGCACTTGCAGCCCATGCCAGGCATTGAAGCTCTCGCGCACGATGACCACGTCCAGCTTGCCATCGGTGAGCGTCGCTTCGCGGAACAAAGGGAAGCGACCGCCGTAGTTGCGACCGTTGCCGATGAGCGCCAGACAGCCGTGTGAATCGGCGCGGCCTGGCGCTTTGATGGTTACCGTGGGAAGCTGGCTCCGCAGCACCTGCACGGCAGCGATGGCGTAGGCGAGCGGGCCGTAGCGCTTCTTCATCTGCCACGTCGTCGCCTTCACGATCTCCGCATCCATGCCCATGCCAGCGAGCTGGATGAAGTAATGGTCGTTGGCCATCCACAGATCAATGTCGCGCCGCGCGCCGCTGGTCATCACACGCCACGGATTGGCCAGATCGCGATGGCTTGGGAACCCGATCTCATAAGCAAAGACATTCATCGTGCCTGCGGGCAACGTGCCGAGCGCCGTGTGTGTGGCGATGTCCGAGCGTGTGGCGTTCACGCGGCACAGGCCTTGCAGCACTTCATTGACCGTGCCGTCGCCACCGGCGGCCACGACGAGTTCGCGGCCTTCACGCGCGAGCTTCTCAGCGATCTCCGTCGCGTGCCCCGCATACTGCGTGAAGATCATCTCCGGTGCAGGATTCAGCGCTTCGATACGTGCGACCACGCGCGCCGCCTTAGTGCTGCGCGCCGCGGGGTTCATGATCACTGGGATGCGCTCGGCCATGCGGAGGCCCCGATGAAAGCAACGCGATGCCCCAGGGCAATCGTTAGTTCACTCCAGTCCCAGCAGCTTCAAGCTGTCACGATGGATCATCGCTTCGATCTGCGATTCATCCAGCCGTGGCAAGGCGGTGCCGTGCAGCATGGCATTGAGCGCGCCGAGACCTTCGATCGTCGCATCCACGGTGGTGAAGGGATAGTCCGTGCCGAAGAGCAGCTTGTGCCACACTCCGTATTCCTGCACGAGCATCAGCGATTGATAGAGCTGGAAGGGCCGGTAGTGCAGCGCGCTGATGTCGGCATACACGTTCGCGTGCTTGCGGATCACCGCGATACATTCGCCTTCATACGGGTGGCCCAGGTGCGCGAGGATGATCTTCACGCCGGGATGCTTCACCGCCACGGGCTCGATCAAGCGCGGCAAGGTGCAAGCAAGTGGTGCTTGCGCGATGAAGGTGGTGCCGGTGTGTAGCAGCACGGGTAGGCCATGCTTTTCCGCATACAGCCACAGCAGTTCCAGCGTCGGGTCATCCGGCATGAAGCCCGCATACATCGGCAGCAGTTTGATGCCACGCAGGCCCAGTGTCTGGTGGCCAAACTCCAGCTCCTCCAGCCAGCCAGGCTGCGTGGGATCGACCGAGAGAAAACCGATCAACTTGTCCGGCTGCTGCGCCACATACTTCGCGACGTATCGGTCATCCACCCACAGGCCACTGAGCTTCGCCTTGCCACCGAAGACAATCGTCGTCACCGGCACGGTCGCGGTCGCCGCATAGTCCGCATACTTCACCGTGAGATCGACGGGCTTGCCCGCTCGGGCGCGCTGCGCCTGCTCCATGAAGTCGGCATTGAAGCCGTTCGGAAAATCCCAGGTATGGCTGTGAACGTCGATGATCATGACACGGTGGCGATGAGTTCATCAAACCAACGGTCGGCCTGCGCGCGAACTTCATCGGTCAGTCGATAGCCCACCGGGCCGCGCACCACAGTGTTTTCGAACACGCCTTGTCGGACGAGCAAATGCTTCTCCACGGCAAGGTAGGAGTCGAGTGTGGTTTGCAGTCCGATCAGCTTCGCCAGCGGTTCATGGATGCGCTTCGCTGTGTCGAGATCACCACGCGCCAGCGCTCGCCACAGCGGCACGATGCCACGGATCAGATCCGCGCCCGGCATCGTGCCTGCGAGCCCATGCGGGAAAGTCTCCAGCAACGCCACACCACCACTGCCTTCAAAGCAAAGCGCCCGCTGCTTCGACACCGCGCGCAACTCCGCCAGTCGCTCCGCCAGCGGCGGTGCCTCGGGCTTGAACATGACTCGCGCGGGACCGAACTCCTCCATCAACCGCACCTGCAATTCGATGCTCATCGGCCGCCCCACGTAGCCGCTCGCGTCCT
>CAUJJC010000177.1 GCA_963204975.1 Verrucomicrobiota bacterium
CCATCCTTCGCCTCCCAAGTCACCATCCCCTCGCGCACAATCAGCACTGAACTTGATCGCGCGCGCGTCGATGACTACGAGTTCGGCATCACCCGTGCCACCTCCGCGATCGCAGAGACAGGCTCATTGATCCTCACCGAAAGCGGATCGTCATCACGACTCGGAGCCCTCGCCCCCTGGTATCACATCGCCATCCTGCCCGTCGCCGACATCGTGCCCGACATGCCCACGGCGATTGCGCATTTCGGCACCGAACGCGCCACCCTCTTCGTCACCGGCCCCTCCAAGACCGCCGACGTCGAAGGCATCCTCATCAAAGGCGTCCACGGCCCCGGCATCCAAGTGTGCTGTCTCGTGTAAGCATGGAGCATGGAGCATGGAGCATGGAGCATGGAGCATGGAGCATGGAGCATGGAGCATGGAGCATGGAGCATGGAGCATGGAGTAAGCCGCAGAGCGGCGTCCGTTGCGTAGCCGGGGGATGTAAACGCCATCGACATCATGCGTCGCAGAGCGACGCACGAGAACTTTCGCAACTACCCCCGAGTTTCCCACCGTGCGGCTGAAAGCTCCGCACTCGGACGGTTGTTTGACTCTTCGCTCTTAGCTCTCCGCCCTTTGCTTCCCCTTCCCTCATGAACCACATCGACCTCGCCAACAAGAAAGCCATCGTCACCGGAGCCGCGCGCGGCATTGGATACGCCATCGCCGAACGCCTGCTGCAATCCGGTGCCTCCGTGAGCATCTGGGACGTCGATGTGGACGCGATGGCCGAGGCAGCACTCGAGTTGTCCAAGATCGGCCCCGTGCATGTCGCGCAGGTCGATGTGACCAGCGAAGCCTCCACCGAAGCCGCCGCCGCGAGCACTTTGGAAGCCTTTGGCCAGATCGACATTCTCGTGAACAACGCTGGCATTGCAGGCTCCACCGCCAAGCTGTGGGAACTGCCCGTCGCCGAATGGCGCAAGGTGGTGGAGATCGACCTCATCGGCCCCTACCTCTGCTGCCGCGCCATCGTCCCGCACATGCTGAAAAGTGGCTACGGACGCATCGTCAACATTGCCAGCGTCGCCGGCAAGGAAGGCAATCCCAACGCCTCGCACTACAGCGCCGCCAAGGCCGGCGTGATCGCGTTAACCAAATCCCTCGGCAAGGAACTCGCGCAATCGAACATCCTCGTAAACTGCATCACGCCCGCCGTGATCGAGACGGACATCCTCAAGCAGGTCGGCCAGAAGCACATCGACTACATGCTCTCGAAGATCCCGATGAACCGCTTCGGCCAGAAGCACGAAGCCGCCGCCATGGCCGCCTGGCTCGCCTCCGAAGACTGCTCCTTCACCACCGCCGCCACCTTCGACCTCACGGGCGGACGGGCGACGTATTGACCAGATAACAAAGAAGGCGGGAGTTCATCCCGCCTTCTTTGTGAGTAATCGTTTGATCGCGACCTAGCGCATCACCTCGAAGCGCTTGCGAAGGAGGTCCTTTTGCGAAGCGCCGCCGAGCTTGGCTTGGGTCTCAGCGATGAAGTTGAGTTCCTTCTCGTTCTTGGTCGGGCGGTTGACTTGGTAGAAGACGCCAAATTTGCCGGGAGCGGGAGCGTCGGCCAGCTTGAAGGCGGCCACGTCGTCCTTCACGTCGTGAGCGGTTTCGTCGATCACGTCGAACACACCGCCCTTGCGGGGAAGACCGTCATCGAAGGCCCCGGGATAGAACATCACGCACTCGCTGAGGCACTCGACGACGCTGAAGCCGTCGTGCTGGATGGCGCGCTCGAAAGTCTGCATCATGTGCGCGACCTGAGCGGCATGAGTGCGGGCGATGAAGGTCGCACCGCTGGCCAGGAGCTGCTTCATCGGATTGATCGGACGATCAAAGCTGCCCTGCGGGTCGGTCTTCGACTTGCGGCCTGTGGGCGAGGTCGGGCTGGTCTGATTCTTGGTCAGGCCATAGACGAAGTTGTCCATGATCACATAGGTGAGGCGGACGTTCTTGCGAGCGGCGTGGTTGAGATGGTTGCCACCGATCGAGAAGCCGTCGCCGTCACCACCGAAGACGAACACATGCACATCCGGGCGGCTGAGCGAGAGCCCGGTGGCCAGCGGCAGCGCACGGCCATGAATGAAATGAATACCGTGGCTGTTCACGAAGTAAGGGAAGCGCGAGGAGCAGCCGATGCCGGCCACGCAGACGATCTTCTCGTGAGGATACTGGAGCTTTTCCAGCACCTTGTAGAAAGCAGCGAGAACAGCGAAGTCGCCGCAGCCAGGGCACCATGTTGGGTGGTCGGCGGTGAGGACTTTCTTGGTGAGCTTCTCAGCAGGAGGGGCAGCAGGCGCTTCAGCGGTGGCGGCGGACATGGATAGTTAGGGATGGGCGGCGAGTTTACGAGTTCGGATCGAACGGTCAAATGGCGATTCAGCGAGTTACAACGGGCGAACCCAGATATTTCTCAGGCGGTTCGGTATGCTGTTTTTGTGATCCTGGAAGCGGAACGGTGCCTTTTCTGGGAAACTGCCTTCGTAGCTCGTTGCCTGCTTGTGCTTGGTCGGGCCGAGGATGGTGGTGTTGTTCTGCACGACGATGCCATTGATGATGGTGGTGATGCGGGCGGGCTCCACCACCTTGTCACCGTTTAGCTTCGGGGCGGTAAAGATGATGTCGTAGGTCTGCCACTCGCCTGCGGGGCGGACGGCGTTCACGAGTGGCGGTGTCTGGCCATAAATGCAGCCCGCCATGCCATCGGCGTAGGTCGGATTGTTGTGGCAGTCGAGGATCTGGGTCTCGTAGCGATCCATGAAGAAGACACCCGCATTGCCCTTCTTCTGAGAGTTGCCGATCGTGTTGGGATCGCTCTTCCATTCGATGTGGAACTGGCAGCTCGCAAAGCTGTCCTTGGTCCAGATGTCGCCGCCAGCCACGATGAGTTCGCCGTTCTCGATCTTCCACGGGCAGGCAGCACCGTCCTTGCCCACGAACTTGCTCACGTCCTTGCCATCGAAGAGCACGATGGCATCGGCAGGCGCATCTCCGGGTTTGTCGCCAGGCTTCACGGCTTCAGGACGCGGGCGGTCGATGTCATGCACTTTCCACTTGGAGTCTGGCGTGATGAGCGGTGTATCCGAGTAGCCGAGGGGCCAGGGCTTGCCGTCTTTTTCATCAGCAAAGGTGGAACCAGCGGCGAGGAGGACGAGCGCAGTGAGGCGGAGTGCTTTCATGGGTGGAGAATGGAGGCGGGAAGGAACGCGAATGCCAGCCGCATGTTGCAGCTGGGCCGCAGGATAAGGGACGTCCGCTAGGGCGTGGCGGCAGCCTTTTCGACAGGGGGCTTTTCAATGAACGACGACACGAAGAGCAGGATCGCTGCGCAGACCACGCACGAATCGGCGACGTTAAAGCTGGGCCACACCATGACCTTGAGATCGAACTTGAGGAAATCGACGACGTAGCCATGCAGCATGCGGTCGGTAAAATTGCCCGCGATCCCGGCATACAAAAGGACGGCGGCGAGGCGGCTGAAAGGCCCAGGGAACGCCCCCTTGCGCCAGAGCACGGCGATCAAGACGGCCGCGAAAAGCGAGACGCCGCCGAAGACGTAGTTCGCCCACCACTCGCCATTGCCCATGCCGAAGGCCACGCCCGTATTGGCCGTGTGGTGAATCCAGAAGAAGTTCTCGATCACGGTCTGATCGCCTCCGTTCAACTCGAAGTGCTTCACGATGTAGAGCTTCGTGATTTGATCGAGGATGTAGAGCGGCAGCGAGATCAGCAGGAGCAGACGGGGCATGGCAGCCTTTAGAACGCCCGCCGGGCTACTTCAAGGCGCTTTCGATCACGCGATAGGCCTCGAACCGCACGTCGTCGGAGAAGTCGTGCTCCGTGTCGGGATGGCGGACGGTGAGCGTGCCTCCGAGGAGCTTACGCACGGGCTCGGAGGCCGCAGCGATGCGATCCACGCTGTCGTGTTTGAAGTTCTTGTCGCGCAGCGGCGCATTGACGAAGACGGTCCGATCTCCCAGTGCGGCGATGACTTCATAGAAGTCGAAGGGGACGTCCTGCGGATGGCCGAGATAGTTCTTCATGCGCGGCATGTAGCGATCCTGCGTCCAGCCGGTGATGTTGCCGCCGTAGTAGTCGGTGAAGGAATCGAAGCCGCAGCTCGACACCGCTACATTGATCCGCTTGTCGAACACGGACGTGTAGAGCGTGTTGTGGCCGCCGAGCGAGTGTCCGATGGCGGCGAAGCCTTTCGCCTTGTTCACGAACGGCAGCGACTCGAGCAGATCGAGTCCGCGGATGTTGTCCCAGATCGCCTTCATGGTGCCGCTGTCGTAGCCGAGCGACTTCCAGTCCGGCTGGTAATCTGCGAGCTGCACGTAGCTGGGCGACAGCGTCACGAATCCGCGCTCGGCCAGCTCCTGCGCATACTGCCGGTGCTCCTTGCCTCCGAGTCCGACCACCACCTTGAAGCCGATCTTGTTCTCAGTGGGATGCAGGCAAAGGACGGCGGGCGCGGGCTTGTCGGCGGTCGCAGTTTTGGGCACGCAAAGATACGCAGGCACACGACCACCGGGCTCGGCGGCGTAGCTGATGAGCTTCCGAACATAACTACCGCAGTCGGTCTCTTCCTCGATCTTCAAGTCGAGCGCACAGCGCTTCGCATCGGTGGGTTTGGGTCCCATGACTTCCTGCATGCCACGCAGGATCTCGTTCCATCGCATCGACCATTCGGTCGCATTCTTGGCCTCGGCAACCGAGCCGTCTGACGTGTGATACTTGAGCAGTTCGTTGCGAGGCAGACGATCAGCGAAGGCGGCCAGGGGCAGAGACAGCAGCGTAGTGAGGAGAAGGCGCATGTCTCTCATACGGCAGGCAGCGTGCGGAATTCTCGAATTTGCAAACACCTTGACACTCCTTCTTTCATCGGCTCCGCTCACCTCCCCCCTTATTATATGGCCAAAACTCTCATCATTGCTGAAAAGCCCAGTGTCGCGACCGACCTGGCACGAGCGCTTGCCAAGGCACCGGGCATGAAGCCCTTCAGCAAAGAGAAAGACTACTTCGAGAACGAGACGCACGTCATCAGCTCGGCCATCGGCCATCTGGTCGAACTCAAGATGCCCGAGGTGAACGGCAAGAAGATCGGCTGGGGCTTCACGGCGCTGCCGATCGTGCCGGAAGTATTCGAGCTGCAGCCGGTGGAGAAGACGGAGGATCGCTACAAGCTCCTGGTCCGTCTGATGAAGCGCAAGGATGTCGATACGCTCGTCAATGCGTGCGATGCCGGGCGCGAAGGAGAACTCATTTTCCGTTACATCGTGGAACTCGCTGGCGTGCAGAAGCCGATCCAGCGCATGTGGTTCCAGTCGATGACTCAGGGCGCGATTCTGGATTCGTTCAAGAAGCTGCGCAGCGATGACGAGATGCGTCCGCTGGCCGACGCGGCGAAGTGCCGCAGTGAGAGTGACTGGATCGTGGGCATCAACGGCACGCGTGCTCTGACCGCGATGAACTCGCGTCACGGCGGCTTTCGCCTCACGCCTGTGGGTCGCGTGCAGACCCCGACGCTCGCCATTCTGGCTGAGCGCGAAAAGAACATCGCCGCCTTCGTGTCGCGCCCTTACTTCGAGGTGCATGGCTTGTTCGGCTTCGACAGCGGTCGCTACAACGGTCGCTGGATCGACGAGTCCTTCCTGAAAGACGAGAAGGACGAGCACAAGAAGGCCGAGCGCATCTGGGACAAGGCGCAGGCCGAGGCCATCGTCGCCCGCTGCATTGGCAAGCCCGGCATCATCACCGAGCAGTCGAAGGCAACGCGTGAGATCGCGCCGCTGCTTTACGATCTGACCAGCCTGCAACGTGAGGCCAGTAATCGCTTCGGCTTCAGCGCACGTCGCACGCTGCAACTCGCGCAGGCACTCTATGAGAAGCACAAGGTGCTGACCTATCCGCGAACTGACTCCCGCCACCTGCCCGAGGATTATCTGGGCAACGTGATCGGCACGATGAAGACGATCGCGAGCAGCAACATGGGTGACACCGCTGGCTTCGCCGCGAAGGCGCTCAACGCGAACTGGGTGCGTCCGAACAAGCGCACCTTCGACAACTCGAAGGTCAGTGATCACTTTGCCATCATCCCGACCGGCGTCATTCCGTCCAAGCTGGATGAGTATGAATCCAAGCTCTTCGACATGGTGCTGCGCCGCTTCATCGCGGTGTTCTTCCCGCCTGCGGAGTGGGACATCACCACGCGCTACACCCGTGTGGAGAACGATTGCTTCAAGTCCGACGGCAAGGTGCTGCGCGAGCCGGGCTGGCGTGCTGTGTATGGCCGCAAGGGTGCCGAGGAATCCTCCGACGATGACAAGAGCACGGGCAAAGTTTTGACCCCTTACAACGGCAGCGAGCACGCCAACACGCTCGACGTTGAACTGCACGAAGAGGCCACTCGTCCGCCGCCGCGCTTCAATGAAGCGACGCTGCTCGGCATCATGGAAGGTGCTGGCAAGCTGGTGGAAGACGAAGAACTCGCCGAAGCGATGAGCGAGCGCGGCCTGGGCACACCAGCCACACGCGCGGCGATCATCGAAGGCCTGATCTCCGATGAATACATCATGCGCGAAGGTCGTGACCTCGTGGTTACGGCCAAGGGCTTGACTTTGATCGATCAGCTGGGCGAGATCGGCGTCGAGGCACTGACATCGCCGGAAATGACTGGCCAGTGGGAATACAAGCTGCGCCAGATGGAGCATCACAAGCTGGATCGCGTCACCTTCATGAAGGAGATCAAGGCGATGGCCGCCAGCGTGGTCGATAAGACCAAGGGTTATGTCGCGGCGTCCAAGGCTCGCGTATTCCCGGAACTCGATGCGACGTGCTCGTTCTGCGGCACGCGTGGATTCAATCAGACCGATGAGTTCTTCGGCTGCAAAGGCTGCAAGTTGCGCGTGCGCAAGATGATCGCCCGTCGTCCGATGGCTCAAGACGAAGTCCGCACGCTGATCGAGAAGCGTTTCCTGGGGCCGCTCGACGGCTTCCTCAAGACGAACGGCGAAGAGTTCACCGCCTCTCTGGAGATTGGCGATGATCTGAAGACCACGTTCTACTCGCCGAAGGTGGACCTCAGCGCCAGCCAGCCCATCGCGCCGTGCCCTGTGTGCGCACACAAGAACCGCAAGCAGCCCGGCCAGATCTACGACACGCCGAATGGCTACATTTGCAGCGTGGCGCTCAACGATCAGAAGGCCTGCAATGCGCGCCTGCCGAAGGTGCTGTGCCAGAAGGAGATCAGCGTTGAGAACGCGATCAAGTTCTTCACCGAGGGCAAGACCGCTCTCATCGAAGGCATGATCTCCAAGCGCAACCGTCCCTTCAGCGCCTACCTCAACTGCAAGCCGGAAGGCAAGCGACTGCTCGACTGGGAGTTCCCGCCGCGTGAAGCCAAGCCAAAGGCCGCGAAGAAAGCTGCGAAGCGCAGCTCAGCGGAAGAAAGCGACGAGTAGCCGCTCGCTAGATGGAGTGACCGTCACGCGCTGAATTGCAGCTTCGCCAAGGTGCCGTAGAGGCCGCCGGGGCGCGCTGCGAGTTCCTCGTGGGTGCCGCGTTCGATGATAGCACCGCCGCTCATGACGAGAATCTGATCGGCCTGCCGCACCGTGCTCAGGCGATGGGCGATGATGATGCTGGTGCGGTTCTCCATCAGCTTGTCCAGCGCATCCTGCACAAGCCGCTCGCTCTCGGCGTCGAGACTGCTGGTGGCTTCATCGAGAATTAGAATCGCAGGGTCGGCCAGGATGGCCCGGGCGATGGCGATGCGTTGCCTTTGGCCTCCTGAAAGCTGAGTGCCGCGTTCGCCCACGATGGTCGCATAACCTTCGGGGAGCCGGCTGATGAACTGCGCAGCATTCGCCTTTGCAGCGGCGGCTTCGATCTCGGCATCGGTGGCACCAGGTTTGCCGTAGGCGATGTTTTCTTTGATGGTGCCACCAAAGAGCAGCACCTCCTGCGGGACGAGCGCGAGATTGCGGCGCAGGCCCTGCAGCGGCAGATCGTGAATCGACTGACCATCAATAAGAATATCGCCCTTCACCGGATCGTAGAAACGGAAGAGCAATGAGACCGTCGTCGATTTGCCCGAACCGCTGGGACCCACGAGAGCAATCCGCTGACCGGCCTTGGCAGTGAACGAGAAGTCGCTGAGCACCGTCACCTCAGGCCGCGTGGGATAAGCGAACCCGACACCGCGCATCTCGATTTCACCCTGAAAGCGCGGCGTGGCCGAAGTATCTTCGGCTTCGATTGCCTCCTGAAGAATCTCGCGCACCCGGTCCGTCGCACCCAGGGTGCGCTGGAGCTGGGCGATGAGTTCTGGGAACTGCATGAACGATGCTCCCACCATGCCGCTGAAGAGGCTGAACTGGAGGAGCTTGCCCATCTCCATTTCGCCCGTGCTGACCATGCGCAGCGCGAACCAGACCACCAGCGTGATGGCGGAACTGAACGAGAAAATGATGAAAGCGATGAAGAAAGCCCGAGGCATCGCGGCCCCCACGGCGGCATTCAGGAAGGTGGTGAGCGTGCGATTGTAGCGAGAGATTTCGTGCTGCTCGTTGGCGAAGGCTTTGACACTGATGATGCTCTGCAGACTCTCATCCACGATGACCTGCGAGGCCGCGAGATTGTCCTGCGCCTTCTTGGTCAGCTTGCGGATGCGGGTTCCAAAGATGGCGATGAGCGTGATGACGACGGGGATCGTGCCGATCATGAAAAGCGCGAGCTTGGGCGACATCCAGAAGACGATCACGATGCTGCCTGTGAGCATCACGGTGTGGCGGATGAGCATGGGCAGTGTGACCACCAGAGTGTCGCGCATGGACTCCACATCATTCGCCAGACGGGAGGCGAGTTCAGCCGAGCGCCGCACGTTGAGCGTGGCCATCGGCAGCCGAACAATCTGGCTGAAGGTGTCCATGCGCAGCGAAGAGAGTGCTCGTTCGGACGCCTTGGCAAACAGCAGGATGCGCCAGAAGGCGATGAACGCCATCGCGCCAGCCAGCCCGACCAGCATCGTCGCATTCTGCGTGGCATGCTCCATGAGAGCATCTCCCGATTTGCCTGCCATGGCCGGCGCAACGAGCGCGCCGAGATAGCGCATGAAGAGCAGTGTGAGCCCTGCGGAAACAGCGAGCGCAATGAGCGCAGGGATGAACACATTGTAGTGCGGACGCAGATACTTCAGAAAGAAGGCGGCGTCTTTCCATGCACTGGAGTCCCAGAGTTTGCGCCCTGCGCGGTCGTCGATCTTGCTAGCCATGATGTCGGATCACCACACGACGACGGTCCAACGCGTCGTGGGTTTGTCAGTGAGTTCGAGAACGGCAAGGCCCTCAGCGTCGTCGCCGTGCTTACCATTCAAAGTGAGAGACCAGGTGCCGTCGGGCGTGAAGCTGCCGTCCTTTTGTGCAAAGGCGATGCGTGCATTGATTCCGAACTGGCTGTTGCCATTGCCCACCGCCCACTCGTGCCGGTAGAGATAGCTGCGCGGCAAACTGATAACTAGCTGACGATGCGAGCCTTGAGTTTCGAGGCTTGCCGCCACGGCTTGTTCATCAAACTTCATCCCGTAGCCGGTGCCGAAAGCCCAGGGAGCAATCCGCCCCACGATCGCGGGACCGTCGGTCGTCGGTGCAATCGTCGTAATGCGCTCTGTGCTACCTAGCGTGAGGCGGCTGCCATACGAGCGGGCGTCCAGGTTGATGTCAGCCCGCACCGCAGTGCCTGAAGGATCAGCGTGAAGGTCGATTCCGGTGAACCCAAGCACCAGTTTCAGCGCCTCTTTGTCGGCTTGGGTTTCCATCGTCACTGTCGCCTTGCCAGCGCCCACGGGTTGAAGAGCGACCTCTTCATTGATGCCAAAATTTTGTGAGACTTCCATCGCCCGCTCCCAGCGTAGCGCGCTGCCATTGACGGTCATTTCCAGCGTCAATGGCGAGGCTACACGACGGGCTGACGGTGCCTTGGGCAGATCGAAACTAATTCCCAGAGTAGCATTGGCCCCAGGGGCGAATTGCGTCGTGCCTTGCTCCTTCTGCCCGTTCCATTCGGCAGTCCACCGAACGTCCTTCAGCTCTGAGGAGGTCGTGTTGATCACCACGTTATCAATGGTCACAGTGCCCTCTTGATTGAACAGCGTATCCAGCTTCCACAGCACGGCGAGCGGCTGCACTTCAGCACTCACCTCCTCCACGCGGGCTGTGCCTCCGCCCGCGATGAGCAACGGCAGGCGCAACACCGCCTCGTGTCCGGCGAAGGCGGGGAAACGCATATCAGCCGCACCGCTCGCGCGCTGCCAGACCAGTTTGATCTCCTTTTTCTCGCGGGCCTTGAGTTCGATTCGTGTCGCCGAATCCTGCGGCGTCCAGCGTGGTAGGCGCAGTGGACTCAGATCGAGCTTCAACTTCGTGCGCGAGGTGTTCTCGATCACGACGGTAGCCATGCATCGCTCAGCATCGGCACGCACGATTGATGACGCATGGACTTGCCATGGCACCGCTGGCGTGAGCCCCGCGAGCGTGCGATATGCCGTCTGCCCCGCCTTCAGGTGCATCGCCTCTTTCGGGATCATGGGATCGAAAATCGCCCCCCATTGGAAGAAGTCGTGACACTGATGCACGACGGCATCGAGCGCCTTGTCTGCCGAGACTGGCTCATCGGAACCGAACTGCACGAAAGCTCCCAGATTGCTCAGATCCGCAAAGGCCACACCGGTCTCCACTGCAGTGTCATTGGCGATCCCGGCGAAGACTCGTGCAGCTCCCAGACTGAGGCTGACGGGCTCTCTCAAACATGGCATCGGTCCAGTGAGCAGCATGTCCACACCACGCGGCTTCATGATGTCGATCACCTGATGCAGGCTCTTCGCATAGGACATCACATCAGTGCCCGAGAGCTGATCATGGAGACCAAAGCCCACGATCAAAAGATCTGGCGGAGCCTCGGCTCCATACGTGGAGAGCAATGCCAGCGCCTTCTGCATGGTGCCGCCCTTCACAGCAAAGACACGCATCGTGATCTCCTCGCCACGAGTATCGAACATCTTCTCGGGCCGACCTTTTTCCGGCTGAATTAAACGCACACCACCGGGATAGAAAAACTCGCGAGCCAGCTCGTTCACAAACTGCCCCGACCAAGCAAGCAAGGCATTGCCGTCCGTCGTGTCGCGCGCACTCATGCGCACTAGGTCGTCACCGATCACGACCACATGAACCGGCTTGCGCTTCGAGAGCTTCGCCACGGTGCCGGGGAGCACCTTGCGCAACTGCTCCACCGTGGTGCTGGGAGTTTGATACAGCGGCACTTCAGGCACCACCCGCTTCGTGGCTTTTGCAGGGGCTTTGGGAGCGCTTTGTGCTGAGACCGCCGAAGATTTTTGCCCGCCCTTTTCAGCAGCCGGACACTCAGATGCAAACAAGGCCGCCACCAGGACAGCTCCGCTCAGCAGAGGGCGAAAAATGCGAGAACCTATAAACATGCTCGCGCCCTACATGGCCGAGGCATCGTGGCATTTCCAGCGGGGATTTACCGTGATCGCAACCTGAGCAATGGCATGCCGGAAGGTTGCGCCGGAGTTCAGGCACCTATCGCCAGACGCTGCACTGCGTGATCGCGTGTGCTGTCGATCAGATCAGGGTCCGCGATGTCCACGCGCAGATCGTTCACCAGCCCGTTGTTCAGACTGTAGATCCAGCCGTGAATCGTCACCTCCTGGCCTCGTGCCCAGGCTGATTCCACGACGGTTGTTTGCGCAACGTTCACCACCTGCTCGATCACATTGAGTTCGCAAAGTCGATCCACACGCGCTGCGCCTTCCGGCTCGGCAGCAAGCGTGGGCGCGTATTTGTTGCTCACATCCTGCACATGGCGCAGCCAGTTGTTGATGAGGCCCAGCTTTTGATTGGTAAGCGCTGCCTGCACACCGCCGCAGCCGTAATGGCCAACAACGAGCACATGCTTCACCTTGAGGACATCGACGGCGTATTGCAGCACGGAGAGGCAGTTCAAGTCAGTATGCACCACCACGTTCGCCACGTTGCGATGCACGAAAAGTTCACCTGGATCGAGCGCCACGATTTCATTGGCTGGAACGCGGCTGTCCGCACAGCCAATCCACAAATATTCCGGTGCCTGCTGGCGGGTGAGTCTCTGGAAGAATCCAGGATCGGCCTCCTGTCTGGCCTGGGACCACTGGCGATTGTTGTCGATGAGATGATCTAGCGGATGTGTCTTGGGCATGGCGCGTGATGGGCGAATCGTCCCGTTGTCTGTGTCCCTCATTGAGGGCGGGTGCCAGCGTTTTTTGGGCCAGCACCCGCCCCTGTCTCAACTCCGAACCAAATCAATCAAGTGCAGAGCGCACGACGCGGCTCGGTGCGCTTGCGGGAGGCCGCCCGCTTTGTGTCACGCTCGCGGATTCTCGCCATCACGGTGGCGCAGACTTTCTGCCAGGCTTCCTGGAGTGTGGCCCCGCGATGCTCAGCCTTGAGGTCTGGTCCGGGCACCTGGAGATGCACAGAAGCCGTGTAGCCTGGACTCGCATCAGCGCTGTGCTGAAGTTTCACATCGGCGTGCTCGACGCGCGCCTGGCCTTTCATACCCTGCAAAAAAGACTGCACGAGCGACAGCCATTTCTTTGATGAGGGCAAACCCGAGAAACGCACTTTGGTGCGGCTGGAATCCGGGGGAGTCGTATCGTTGTTCATGATGTTCGTTAGTGTTGTTGTTTGAACGTGCTCTGGCTGAGCACGGCGCAATCCTGGCAGGCATCTACTCTTCGCCCATTACGAAGTTCCCAATTTATCATTCGTATTTATCGAACTGAACATCATGAACCCCAATCTCCTCAACTACCATCATCTGCGCTATTTCTGGGAAGTCTCACGCGCAGGCAGTCTGCGCGCCGCCTCCGAGAAGCTACACATCTCCCAGCCCACCCTCAGCGGTCAGATCAAGGTGCTGGAGGACACCATCGGACGAAAGCTCTTCGAACGCTCAGGCCGTGGACTGCGATTGACCAATGCAGGCCACTTGGTGATGAATCACGCTAGCGACATCTTTGCAGCGGGCCAGCGTCTGGCCGAGGCTCTCGAAGGCCGCGATGCTGATGTGCCTCTGCGACTCAACATCGGCATCGCAGACTCCCTGCCCAAGCTCGTCGCCTGGAACCTCATCCGTCCTGCCGTGCTCGCGTATCCTCGCCTGCAACTCTCGTGCGTCGAGGCATCGACCAGCGATCTGCTCGGCCAGCTCGCCAGCCTGCGCCTTGACCTCGTGCTGGCTGATGAACCGGCACCGACGTCAATGCCGATCAAGTCCTACAGCCACCTGCTCGGCGAAGCCTCCGTGGTATTTTGCGCTGAGAAAAAGCTGGCGACCAAGCTCAAGCGCAACTTCCCCAAGTCCCTCGATGGTGCCCCCGCCCTCTTGCCTGCGAGCCGCACCGCGTGGCGTCATCAACTCGACCGCTGGTTCGCCGCCCAGCACCTCCGCCCACGCCTGGTCGCGGAGTTTGATGACGCAGCTCTGATGAAGACCGCCGCCGCCGACGGCCTTGGCTTTGCACCCGTTGCACAACCAGTGCTCGATGATGCCCGCAATCGCTACGACCTCCACCCGATTGGCAAGCCCCCGGGCTGCGGATTCGCGTGCTACATGATCACGCTCGAACGCACCGTGCGCCATCCGGCGGTGCTGAAGATCTCCCAGCACGCACGCGACATCATGCGTGACTCATCGCCCAAACGAAAGACGAAGACCTGAGCGAAGACAGCACCTCACTCCGTATGCAGGGCTACATCATGCGCCTTGCATTCCCCTTTCTGCTGCTCACCTCGCTCTCCCTTCTCGCCCAGGACCTCCCGCGCCTTCAAGAGCCCTGGCAATCGGGCTACTCCAAAGAAGACTCCACCGGGGCTCATGTGCTGGGCCACTGGACCTTCGATGGCGAGTCCGCACTCAAGGACGCCTCCGGCAAAGGCAATGACCTGACCCTGCAAGGCGCTGTGTTCATTGAAAAAGGCAAGTCCGGTGGAAGCCTCGAATCCTTCCCAGGCTTCCCGGTCGAGGACAAGCCCCATGCGGCGCGCACCGCAGCCAAGCCCAAGCTCTCGCCCAAAGGTGCCTTTACCATCGAGATGTGGATCAAGCTCAAGCCGGACACCGATCCTCGCCTCCGTCCTTACCTGCTGGACAAGAAGTATGTCGATCACACCGACTACCAATGGCAGCTCACGGAGCCGAGCAAGACAGGTCAGCGACGCATGTCAGTGAATCTCGGCTTTGGCAATGAGTCGCGGCTGTTCCACTCTGATCCTCTCACCATCGAACCCGGCATCTGGCATCACGTTGCCGTCACTTACGATGCGGCAGGCCAGGTGCGATTCTACTTCGATGGCTCCACTGCCGGCGGCTTGAAGCAAAGTGGTCTCGGCCCCATCACGCCTGGAGTGAAAGCGCTCAGCATTGGCGACCGCCTCGGCAGCAATCATGGTGGCTTTCCCGGCTTCATTGATGAGGTTCGTATCTGTGACGGCATCATGAATTTCGAACCCGTGGTGGTGCAAATCAAAGCCAGCCGTCACGTCTGGCGACGAATGGAGACGGCCCGCCCCATCGAAGTGAAAGTGACCAATCTCCAGCGCTCGACGATGGAAGGTGCGAAGCTCCGTCTCTCGCTCGCCAATCAGGAACAAGCCTTCGATGTGCCTGCGCTCAAATCAGGCAAGAGCTACACCGCCACGGCCACGCTGAACCCATCTCTCAAACCTGATCACTACCCCTTGCGGGCCCGTCTCGAACTCTACGGCACCACCACCACGCAGACCGAGAATTTCCAGATCGTGCCCCGTCCCCTGCCCTTCTCCATGCCCGTCATCATGTGGGGCTCCAGCCCTGATGATACGGCACAACTCAAGGACATTGGCTTCACTCATTGCCTGGGTCTTCGCGCTGATGTGGGTTCGGTCTGGGAGGCCAAGAAACCTGTGCCTCCAGGCAAGCCGGAACTCATCGAGAGCAATCGCCGGATGCTGGATCAAGCACTGGCCGATGGGATCAACGTGGTCGCCAGTCTGTCGCCCGCGAACATGTTCGAGCACGATGACAAGATGGCCCGCGTCGATCGCAGCGGCAAGCCTTACACCCGTCGGGACATCTGCGCCTCCATGCCCGAGCTGCCTCCGTTCTTTGAAAATGTCGGACGCTCCGTTGCACAAACTTACGGCGACATGCCCGCTCTCAGCGCCGCCTTGATCGACACCGAAGTGCGCGATGCCTCCCAGCCTTCGTTCAATGCCGTCGATGTGGAGAACTATCGCAAGTTTGCCAACGCCGACATCCCTGCCGAGGTCGTCACACGCGGTGGAGTGGACTACACGAAGCTCAAGGACTTCCCCCAGGATCGTGTGATCGCCGATGATCATCCGATCCTCAAATACTACCGCTGGTTCTGGACCACGGGGGATGGTTGGAATGCCCTACACTCAGCACTCAGCCGTGGGGTGAAGGGCGGAAGCAACCGGCTCTGGACGTGGTTTGATCCCGCCGTTCGTCAGCCCTCCATCAGTGGTGCTGGCGGCAGCGTGGACGTGCTCTCGCACTGGACCTACACCTATCCCGATCCGCAGCGTATCGGCTTGTGCGCGGACCAACTTTTTGCCATGAGCGCGGCCAGCGGGCGCAATCAGAAGGTGATGAAGATGACCCAGCTCATCTGGTATCGGTCGCAGACGGCCCCCATCGGGCAGAAGGCCCCCGGCGACGTGGTCGCGTGGCAGGATCACGATCCTGACGCGGCCTACATCACCATCGCACCCATGCACCTGCGCGAGGCCCTGTGGACCAAGATTGCACGCCCCATCCAGGGCATCATGTATCACGGCTGGCAGTCGCTCGTCGATGATCCCAACAGCACCAGCGGCTACCGCTTCACCAATCCCAACACCGCGCCCGTGCTCAAGCAATTGATCCACGAGGTCATCCAGCCCCTGGGACCCACCTTGGTGCAGATCCCCGATGAACGGAGTGAAGTGGCCTTCTTCGAGAGCTTCACCTCGCAGATGTTCGCCCGTCGTGGTGGCTACGGCAGCAACATGAGCTGGGCCACCGATGTCTGGCTAGCGCTGCAACATGCACATGTGCAGTGCGATGTGCTCTTTGAGGAGACGCTGCTCAAGTCCGGGCTCAGTGGTCGTCGTTTCCTCGTGATGCCGGAGTGCGATGTGCTCACGAAGAGCGTCGTCGATAAGATCGCAGCCTGGCAGAAGAAGGGGGGCAAGATCATCGCCGATGAGTTCCTCTGCCCAGGGCTCAAAGCGGATCTCCTGCTGCCTAGCTTCAAGCGAGTGAAGAAAGCCGATGCCGACAAGGCCAAGGTGATCGAACTCGCCCAGTCGATGAGCCCTCAGCTCACGAGCATCGGTCTGATTCCGAAGATTGTGTGCGACAATCCGGAGATCATCCTCCGCACGCGGCGCTACGGCGATGCGATCTACGTCTTCGCCATCAATGACAAGCGTGAGTATGGCAACTACGTCGGCCAGCACGGGCTCGTGATGGAGAATGGCGCACCTGCGAGTGGCACGATCACACTCACCACCGACGCCGCGAACATCTACGATCTCAATCGCTCGTCCCTGGTGCTGCCCACGCTCGGCGAAGGCAAGGCAAGCTGGAAGGTGGAACTCGGCCCCTGCGATGGCCGCCTCTTCATGGTGGTCCCGCGTCCGGTGATGCAACTCAAGGCCGATGTGCCTGAGATCGCCAAGGCGGGCAACGCGATCACCGTTGCCCTTGAAGTGACTGACACCAAGTCTGCTCCCGTCAGCGCCGTCATCCCGATGCAGGTGCAGGTGCGCGATGCGAATGGCAAGACCGCCGAGGGCTCGGGCTACTATGGAGCCAAAGATGGCAAGCTGACTGTGAAGCTCGACATCGCCACGAACGATGATCCGGGCACCTGGCAGATCGACATCCGCGAACTCGCATCACGGATGGAGGTGACGAAGTTCGTTCGTGTGGAAAAGTAGCGCCATGAAGCTCTACGCCGTCCAGCACGACATCCTCTGGGAAGACAAGCCCGCCAACTTCGAGCGCGTGTCGTCCATGCTCGCGAAGGCAAGCCCCACGCCTGGATCGTTGATCGTGCTGGAAGAGATGTTTGCCACCGGCTTCACGAAGAACCTCAGCGCCACACGCGAAGCTGCGGCTGGCGAAACCGAGAGCTTCCTCAGAGACCTCGCGCTTCGCTACCAATGCTGCGTCATCGGTGGACTCGTCGGCTGTGGAGAGGGTGACAAGGGCCGCAACAAATCCCTCGCCATCGCTCCCGATGGCACGGAGCTGGCGCGCTACGTCAAGATGCGGCCCTTCTCGGCTGGCGACGAACACCTAGTGCACGAAGCGGGCAACCGAGTCGTCACCTTTGAGTTCGGCGGCTTCAGAATTGCCCCGTTGGTGTGCTACGATCTCCGCTTTCCCGAACTGGCTCGCGACGCGGTGAAGCAAGGTGCCAATCTCATCATTTACATCGCCAGCTGGCCGATCAAACGCGTCCAGCACTGGGTCACTCTGCTCCAGGCGCGGGCAATCGAGAACCTCGCATGGGTGGTCGGGGTCAATCGCTGCGGCACCGATCCCAGCTTCACGTATCCCGGTCGCACGCTGGTCGTTGATCCACATGGCCACATCGTTGCCGATGCGGATGATCGGGAAGGCGTGCTCGAGGCCACGCTCGATCCAGCCATCGCAAGTCAATGGCGCTCAGACTTCCCGGCGCTGCGCGACATACGATAGCCCACGTTCACACGAGTCGGGCGAATCCTTGCTGGACATGGCCCACGCCCGACTCCGCCTTCAGCGCTCCGCGCTCCTGCGTCTTCGCCACTTCAGCCAGTGAAGCATCCAGGGCGTCGAGCATGTGCGCGATGATCTCCTCACGATGTGGCCATGTCACGTAGAGCTGGCTGGACATGAGGAATCCACGCTGAAGCATGTGCCGGATCATGAGCGCCTTGGCGGCTGCGGTTTCATCACCAAGGCCGAAGGCCAAGGATGGTGCGCACGGCATGGAGCCGATCTTGAGTTGCAACGAAGGATGCCGTGCCGCCACCTCGCGAAGCCCCGCCTGAAGCTTCTCACCGAGCGACCACACATGCTGCTGCACGCCCTCGCGTTTCATCTTGGCGATGCACGCCAGAGATGCGGCCGTGCCCACACCATCGGTCCAGTAGCTACTTGAAATGAAACTGTCATTCGCCGCGTCCATGATCGCAGCTTTGCCTACGATCGCACCACCGGGATAGCCATTGGACATCGCCTTGGCATACACCGCCACATCGGGCTCGATGCCGAGTTTCGGAGCCGCACCTGGAAAGCCGAAGCGCCAGCCGCTTGTCACTTCATCGAGCACAAACACCGCGCCAGCCGCATGGCATGCATCGATGACCTGCTGCATGAATCCATCGCGCGGGAACTCGCTGCGCATTGGCTCCATCACGACGGCAGCGAGCTTGCCATCGAGCTTTTGCAATGCGGCGCGGAAGGACTCGATGTCGTTGTAACGAAACGGCACCGCCGTGCCTGCAAGTTCACGCGGCACACCGAGAGGTTGTAGGCCCGGCAGCAAGTGACCGTCGAGCGCCGCATCGTCGCTGAGGTTCGCCGCGAGATACCAATCACTCCATCCATGGTAACCGCAGAAGGCGACCCCGCTCCTGCCCGTGGCAGCACGCGCGATGCGCACGGCCAGCCCCAGTGCCTCGCCACCGCCGCGCGCATAGCGGACCTTGCTCGCCCACGGATGCAGATCGAGCAAGGTGTCCGCCAACTTCACTTCGTCGGGGGATGCGAGCGTGGCATAACTACCAAGGTTCACCCGCCGCTTCACTGCCGCGTTCACCTCGTCATCTGCATGACCCAAAAGAATCGCACCCACGCCTCCTGTGAAGTCGGTGTATCGACGATCATTGAGGTCCCAGATATCACACCCTTTGGCCCGTGAGAAATACGAAGGCCACGACTGCGGATCAAACAAGTGCGCACGCTTGGAGAGCAATCCGGTGCCGCACGAGATCTTCGTCTTCGCCTCGGACCACAACTCGGGACCTCGCGGTGATTGGGTCTCGGTTCCCAAGTGCGGAGCCAGCAGACGCAGCGCGTTATCGCAGAAGATGTCCTTCAAATCCGACTCGTTCATCCCCGTGTCATCACAAGCCTCGCGCAGGCACATGAGCGACTCGATCCCCACCAGCGTGTAGTCGCCGAAGATGGTGAGCTTGTCCCCGGTGATCTCGGGATGAATCCAGGTGAAGCCGTCGCCTTGCGTGATGCAGGAGCCGCGCAGCTCGCTGACCATGTAGTCGCTGCCCCACAGCACGCGACGCGGCCCGAGGATCTCAATCGCCGCACGAAATGCACCAGCTTGTGTCACCGCCGAGGTGTCCACCACCACGTTGTCCAGATCGACGAGATGATGGAGCCCCTCGCGTGCATGGCGGTAGTTGAATGACCGCGCCACATGCGCCAGCACCAGACGGCAGCGCGGATACTTCCGGCACAGCCGCCGCAGTGCCTCCGCGTTGCGCGGATCCATCATACCATCGGCTAGCATGATGTGCAGCACCATGATCCCATCGTGATCATGACAAACTTCCCACATCCACTCGGGCGCAAAGGACTCGATCTCCGCCTCCTTCGTATCCGGCACGTCGGCATAAAGCCGATACGGTTTGATGCCGACAAACACACCCGTGCCGATCAATCGGCGCACCTCCGCCGGATCATCCGTGGGAGCTGCCAGCACCAGTGCGCGTGAGTTAGTGCTCATGTCGATCTGCGACTGCACCCACGCGTTCTCGCCAGCTCGATCATTGCCTGCACTTGGGTAGCCAAAGAACAACCCCTCGACCTTCCGTCCCGGCATCCAGCGACTCATCGCTTCATCAAAGTCACGCCGTCCATAGCCACGGTCCGCATCGAGAAACATCGGCCGCTTGCCTTCGGCGAAGTGCTTCGTGTGATACAAGTGCGTGTGAGCATCATAGATTTGCACGGGCACGAAGCCATGAATACAGCGGTGAAGCAAGGCGCGATCCTTGTCGGTGAGTTCGGTGACGAGTTTCATGTAGTTGATCCGAGATTGGCAGAGCGTCCATCCTTGGAAAAGATGATTCCACTGGTTCGTTCAGCAGTCCTGTCATCTTCACCTCTTGACGACCAGTTCCCACATTTTGCTCGGCCTTTACTCGATCTCATGAGACCTTTTGTTTTTCTCTTCGCCATCAGTTACCTCGCTCTCGCCGACGCCAACTGGCCACAGTTCCGAGGAGAAGGCGGACTGGGCATTGGCACAGGCAAGCCGCCTGTTGAGTTCAGCGCAGACAAGCATCTCAAATGGAAAGCCGCAGCTCCGAAGGGCCATTCGTCACCGTGCATCTTCGGCGACAAGATCGCGCTCACCGGCGTCGATGCGGGCAAGCTCATCACCTTCTGCCTCAGCCGCACCGATGGCAAAGAACTGTGGCGAGTCGCCGCACCGACCGACAAACTGGAGCCCGCGCATCGCATTGGCAGCCCTGCCACACCGACCTGCTGCACAGATGGCGAGCGGCTCATCGCTTACTTTGGTTCGTTCGGCTTGATCGCCTATGACTGGAGCGGCAAGGAGCTGTGGAAGAAGCCGATGCCAGCACCCGTGGTCGAGTTTGGCACCAGCTCATCGCCCATCATCGCGGATGGCAAGGTGATCCTCGTGATCGATCAAGATGTGGGCAGCCACATGCTCGCGTTCGATGTGAAGAAGGGCAACGAAGCGTGGCGCGTGGATCGCAGCGAGTTTCGCCGCAGTTTCTCCACACCGTTCATTTGGAAGCATGGCGACATGGAAGAACTGATCGTCTGCGGCTCGCTGTGGACACGCAGCTACGACCTCAAGGACGGCAAGCTACGCTGGTCCGTGGGCGGCATGGCACGCGTGTCCAACACCAGCCCCATTGCTACCGAGGACATGCTGCTCATCTGCGGCTGGAACGTCGGCGGCGATGAGGATGATCGCGTTGAGATGGAGCCTCACGATGTCTTCCTCTCCGCCCACGATGCGGACAAAGACGGACAACTGATCGAGACCGAGTTCCCCGAAGGCCCCGTGCGCAGCCGCTTCACAATCATCGACGCGGACAAGAGCAACAAGGTCTCCAAAGATGAGTATGATGTCATGCGCAGTATGTTCGCCAACGCGGTGAATAAGCTCTGCGCCATCAAACCCGGCGGCAGCGGCGACATCACCAAGACGCACGTCGTCTGGCAGCAGATCAAACACTTGCCCTATGTCTTCACACCCGTGATTGCGAACGGTCGCGTCTTCACCGTCAAAGGCGGCGGCCTCGCCTCCGCCTACGACGTGAAGAGCGGCAGCCCCCTCTTCCAGGGGGAGCGCCTTGATGCCTCCGGCGAATACTACGCCTCTGCAGTGACTGCTGATGATCGCGTCTATGTCACCTCTCAACGCGGCACCATTTCTGTCCTCGATGCCAAGAGCGACAACCTGAAAGTCCTCGCCCGCAACGATCTCAAAGCCCCTGTCTTCGCCACGCCCGCCATTGTCGATGGCGTGATCTACGTGCGCACCGACAAGGAGTTGATGGCGTTTGGAGAGTAATTCGTGGTGGAAGCGAAGGATTGGATTCGCCGGGGCGTTAGGCTTCGTCCAACCCACTCACCACTCATGCGTCTCTTTGCCATCGTCGCCCTCTTCAGCGTTCATTTTGTTATGGCTGACTGGCCACAGTTCCGTGGGCCGATGGCCAATGGCGTAACCACCGAAATCAACTTGCCGCTGACGTGGAGCGAAAAGGAAAACCTGCTCTGGCGCACCGAACTGCCGGGACCTGGCTCATCAAGTCCTATCGTGAGTGGCGACAAGGTTTTCCTCACCAGCTACAGCGGTTACGGACTCGATCCCAAAGGCCCTGGTGACATGAGCAAGCTCACCCGCCATGCGTTGTGTCTGGACAAGAAAACGGGCAAGATTTTGTGGAACCACGAAGTGAAGACCGATCTTCCGAACAAACCCTTCACCGGCACCTACATCACCACGCACGGCTATGCCTCCAGCTCGGCGGTGACCGATGGCAAAGGCGTGTTCTTCTTCATGGCCAATGCGGGCATCCATGCTTTCACGGTGGACGGGAAGAAGGTCTGGGACGTGAGCGTGGGTGACAAGGCTCACGACTGGGGTGTCGGTTCATCGCCCATCCTTTACGGTGATCTGTTGATCGTGAATGCCGCACTGGAGAGCAATCAGTTGCTCGCTCTTGATCGTGCCACGGGCAAGACTGTGTGGAGTGCCAACGGCTTCCCCGCATCCTGGAACACGCCCACCATCGTCAAGGTGGACGGTCATGATGAACTCATCGTGAACTCCAGCGGCAAGCTGCGTGCCTTTGATCCTAAGACCGGCGAGGAGCTATGGTTTTGCCAGAGCATCAAGGCCGCAGAGCTATGCCCTTCGATCACTGCTCACGACGGCATCATCTTCATCATCGGCTCACCGAACGGACAGGCCATGGCGGTGAAGGCAGGTGGCAAAGGCGATGTGAGCAGCACGCATATCGTCTGGAAGGCACAGAAGGGTTCTAATGTCGGCTCGCCCGTTTATCACGAAGGTCATCTCTACTTCGCCAATGACTCGCGCGGCCAAGCTGTGTGTCTCGATGCCAAGACAGGTGCCGTGGTTTATGAGCAGCCGCTGCTCACCAAGAAGCGTGATCGCTGCTACTCGACTCCGCTACTTAGTAGCGACCGACTCTACTTCGTCACTCGCCAGTCAGGCACCGTCGTGCTGGCAGCCAAGCCCCAATTCGAAGTGCTCGCTACCAATGTCATCGCCGATGACGACAGCGTAGCCAATGCCAGCCTCGCCGTCTCCGATGGCGTAGTCTTCCTGTGTTCCAACAAGTTTGCTTACGCATTCAGCAAACGCTGATCTTATGACACTCGACGAAGCCATGGCCGCACTCGCCGCCAAGGGGAGCCCCACCATCAAGAACATCTTGAAAAAGCATGGCGCGACCGAACCGAGCTTCGGGGTGCGCATCGGCGACATGAAGCCGCTGGTGAAGCAGCTCAAAGGCAACCAAGAGGTGGCGCTTCAGCTCTACGCCACGGGCAACTCGGATGCGATGTATCTCGCGGGTCTTATCGCCGATGGGCGGAAGATGACGCGCAAACAACTCGATCAGTGGGCGAACCAAGCACCCTGGCACATGATCGCGGGCTGCTCGGTGCCGTGGGTGGCGTCGGAGCATCCTGAGGCTGTCGAGATCGCGATGAAGTGGATCGACTCGCCGAAGGAACTCATCACCACGGCGGGCTGGGCGACTCTGGCTTCGGTCGTGATGACTCGCGCTGATGATCAACTGCCCATCACGGAACTCGCCGCGTTGCTTGATCGAGTAGTGAAGACGCTCAAAACATCTGCCAACCGCGTGCGCTACGCGATGAACAACTTCGTCATCTGCTGCGGCACGTATGTCGCGCCACTGGCAGACAAAGCCATCGTTACCGCCCGAAAGCTAGGCAAGGTGGAAGTGGAGATGGGCACCACGGACTGCAAAGTGCCAGACGCAGAGAGCTGCATTCTCAAAAGCCGACGCGGTGCTCCCGTGGCACCGAAGCGGAAGACGGCGAAGTGTTGATCAGGGCACGGCATAAACCGCATACAGCTTCGCCGTGCTCTTCGCAGGGAAGTTCACTCGCAGCGCGATGCGCTGGCCCTTTGGTAACGGCTTTGGCCAGTTGATGACTTGGTTGAGGCCACTCTGCTTCATGGTCGCGGTGTAGCCGTCGAGAGGATGGTCAAGGTGGTCCAGCAATTGCACGCTCAGTGGTGCTGCATCGCTCACGCCATCAACATTAAGTGCAATCTCGCTGGCGATGAAAGGGCTGGTGATGACGTGCGCGTCGTTGTCTTCCACCTTGGGTGAAAGGTAGCCGAAACCATCGCGACGAAGGGTGGCGAGGCCGATGTGCATGTGGTCGAGCACGCCGCCGGTGTCCCAGTGCGAATACCAGATCATGGTCTGATCGCTTTCGTTCACAAAGGCGTGGCCTTGCAGGATCGCGACATCATCCCATTCGCCTTCTTTGCCACGCGGGATCACTTTGAAGCCGGGCACCGGCTCGCGAAAATGCACGCCGTCATTGCTGATCACAAGGCCGAGATCGACATGAACACCGAGGTTCCAGCTCTTGCCTTTGGGTGGTGGCTGATCGGCGTCTTGCCAGAGCCCATTGAGACCGACGAGCACATTACCACGGTTCCAAATGCCCGCGCCCATGTGGCCTTGCTGACCTTTTGCTGGCGGCTCGGCAAGCTGACCGGTGCGAGCGAGTGAGAGCGCTTTCGCCTGTGACCAATGCACGAAGTCGGGCGAACGATAAGAGAGCGTCAACCGGCCCACGTCGCTACCGTCCGCGCGCCATGCCCACGGTGAGAGCAACTGGCCCGTGGTGTAGTAGAAGTCGCCAAAGCGATACAGGCCGCTGACTTCGAATCGTTCGCCGCCTGCGTTCGTGGGACGATCACCCACGCACTTCCATGTCAGTCCATCCGCGCTCGTGGCAGTGATCGTCGCGCCCCAGCGTTTCTCGTTGGGACCGATCTTGCTGCGACCACCCTTCACGTCCTCGATAGGCATGTGCGCGATGAAGGCGCACTTGTAACGTTTGGTCGCGTCGGGCTCGTTCGGCTCGTAAAGCACAGAGAGGAAGTCGTTCACGCGCGTCATCGAATGCACCTCGCTCTCGATGAGGCAGATGTTGTTCTTCTTGTTGCCGTTGAACTCGACGAGGCCCAGTTCCGGCTTGGTCCAGTTCACACCATCCTTGCTCTCCGCGTAGCACATCGGACGCCACCAGCCAGGTGCCTGGCCTTTGACGATCTCCTTCTCCACCATGCCGAGATACCACATGCGAAAGGTATCGTCGGTCTTCATTACCGTGCCATAGAGGACCGCGTGGCCGGCATCCGAAGATCCGGGCGGACCGCTGCGCAGGACGGGATTCGCCGGATGTTTTGTCGCTGGCACGAGCGTGAGCTTGAGATTGTGCTGCCAGGCGAGATTAATATCATCAAAGGCGAAGAACACCTGCTCGGCAGCCTGAACCTGCAGCGCAAGGCAACTCAAAAGACAAAGGCGAAAGCTCATGTCCCGATTGTGATGATCGCCATTCCCGCTGCCAGCGCAAGGTTCTGGTTCGTTGAGCAGACCAGCATTCATAGCTCAGGCATGTAACATACCTTGCAAAATCGAGACCTCCTCCGACCTGAGGCCATTCGATGCTATCGCGCATTCGTCATTCTTGTGACTTGCCTGGTCGGATATAAATCGCACTCAATCGAATCTTCGAGCGCTTCGCCCCCTCAAAAACAACCCTCAAACGCACACGCTGAGGCAATGGCTCGCGCTTATCCAATATCATTGGGGTTTGAAAGCCGCTCTTGCTCACACTTGTGGAGTATCCGGGAATGGGCCGCTCTAGGTGATCTAACAACTCAATGCGCAGCACCGCCTGATGCCCCAATCCATCAGCATTGATCAAGAAGGTCGGATTTTTCACTGTGATCGCGGCGGTGACCAGCTCTGCCGTCACCGTGGGCATCTGGTAGTCGCCAGGCCCTTCGCCACTGTTGTCGAACACAAGGTCTCCCATTCGATCACGCGGCCACATGGCAATCCCAACGCCACCGCGCTTCACTTCAGGCCCGCCCGTGCCACGAGGGTCCCACGCGCCGTAGTAGAGGAAGGTGTGTTCGCCGATGTTCTCAAAACCCTGGCCTTGGATGACACCGCCTTGATCCCACTCTCTATTCTTGCCTCGCTCCAGCAGCGTCCATTCGTGCTTCGGCTCGCGAAAGTTCAGTCCGTCGTTCGACATCACAAACCCCAGGTCAACCGACACGTCCTTCCACTCCGCCGCACCGTGCCATCGGCCATACACGCCGAGCAAAACGTTCCCGCGATTCCAGACGGCGATGCCCTCATGATTCTGCTCGCCTTCACGACTTCGCCCCGCGCCGAGATACTCAAACTGTGGCGTGCGAACAAAGGCCAGCGTGCTCGTCGATGACCAGTTCACGAAGTCTGCGCTGCGATGCAGCCGCACCACGCGCCCTTGATAATGATGCGTGTGAGGCATCGCGTTCTGCGCCGTGAGAACGTATTGCCCATGCCACTGATACAGTCCGCACGCGGGCTCCAGATGAAAGCCCGGCACCAGCAGATCCGCTTGGCGTAGCTCGCCTTTCAGCGGCTTTACGTCTTTGACCGGACGCCACGTCAGACCATCAGCACTTACGAAAGGCAGCAGCGTGCCCAGCCGCGTGTGGTGACGAAAATAGACGTGCGTCGTCATCTTGTAGCGACGCGAGGCATCGGGATCGGTTTCATCCTTGATCACCTTCAAGTTCACAAAACCCCAAGCTCCACCGACATCGACGAGGTTGTTTTTCTTGCTGCCACGGAACTCGACGAGCCCCAGCTCAGGCTTGATCCAGCTCACACCATCCGTGCTCTCCGCATACGCTGCGCGCCAGCGTTCCGAAGCTACTGCGCCCTTGCCCGCATCGTCGAACGCCACATACCACATACGATACTTGCCCCCGTCCTTGATGACTGAGCCATAAAACTGAACGCCATGCGCGTCCACCGTGCCCGCTGCCCCGCGAGGCACCACCGGGTTCGCCGGATGCCTCACCGGTTGCCGCATTTCGAGCTTCAAGTTCTGCGTGTGAGGTATCGAGACATTGTCGAAGGCGAACAGCGTGATCTCCTTTGTTTCATCGAACAAGTCTTCGCCACCAACACACAAGCCACAAGTCAGCAGAGGCAGAGCCAGGTATTTAGTGAAGAGTGATGGCATACACGGTGGCTTTTTGGAGATGGAGGCGGAGGTGGTATGTTCCTGGGGGCAGTTCGGCGAGCTTTTTGTCCTTCCAGGCGAAGCGATAGCGGGTGGTGTCTTTCTTCAAAGGCACGCAACTGGTCTTGTCGAAGCCTGGGAGGCGGAAACCGTCTTCGTCGAGGATTTCGCACCAGAGAGTTCCGCCAGCGGCATTGGCGTTCACATAGATCTCGGTGCGGTTTTGCAGGTCGAGCGGCTTCAGCGTGATCTGGCCGATGTCGGGTGGGCTTTTGATTTTGGGCGTCGGTGGCTCCGGTTCGCTGCGAAGACCGGCGAAACGATCCAGTGGCAGTGAGACCATGCCGACACCGCTTTTTTGCTGGTCGCCGGTGATGTTCGTGCCGCCGCCGATGGCACCGCTGCTGTAGGCACCGTAGTAAAAGCGCATCTCGCGGCCTTCGAGGACGATGTCCGCATTCGTGGCAAGCGTGCCGCTGTCGAATTGCTCGCCGGGGCTGCGTGTCAGCCACAGATCATCGCGAAAAGGTCGCTGCCAGTCGAGGCCATCGCGACTGAGCATTAGCTCGATGTCCATGGTGCCACCGCCGGGGCGGTTGAGGATTTGATTGAGGCTGAAGTAGCGGTTGTGGCGGAAAAACACGGGTGAGGTGTGAAACTCCAGCGCTCCATCCTTCTCATCGGGAAAGCAGACGATCTGCGGCTTGCTCCAATGGAGCAGATCGCGGCTCTCGATGCGGCCCATGCCATGCTTCCAGCCGTGGCCGCCATCCGGGCCGGGGATCCACGCCTTGCCGTAGATCGCCCACAGCTTGCGCTTGGGATCAAAAAGCGGGTCCGCCGCATCCGACATGCTGATGGGGCGCAGGAGTTGCCTCTTCACGCGGCCATCGGGCAGCGTCGTCTCGGTGTAAGGATTTTCGCCGACGAAGGGCGGCTGCTGTTTCTTCCCGCCAAAAGAGGTCGTGTAGAGCGGTGCTTCGGGGTGCTTGGCCCATCGAATGCCATCGGCCGAAAAGGCGAGGTGCAGACCCGCGACGAGTTCGCCCTTCGCTGTCTTGGCCCAGTCGTAGTAGAGCATCTTGTAGCGCTTCGCGGCATCGGGCTCCTTTGCATCGACGATGACGCTGTTGCAGTAGCGATCACCATACAAGCCGCTGCCGATGAGCACGATGTTGGTGTTCTTCTCGCCATTGAAATCGAAGAGGCCGAGGTTCGGCTTCGTGAACGTGATGCCGTCGGCCGATTCGGCGTAGCAGACGACACACTCGTGCGTCTTGAGCTGCGCCCGCTTGCCCGCATAAGCCTGATACCAAAGCTGATACTTCCCAGCCTTGTCGCGATGCACGCTCGTCCACGCGATGGCCATCTCCCATGGCTTGTCCTCGGTGATGACCGGGTTTTGGGCATGACGCACCGGCTTTTCCAGCACACGCCGCGTCCCCGCGCGGTAGAGGACGTCATGGTCATCGACCATCAAGAAGGTGCGATCCGCCGCCGAGAGTGCCAGCGGGGTGATCAGGAGAGCGAGGAGGAGCTTCATGGCTTGGTGATGATGCGGCGGACCTCACCCAAACGCTCGATCTTGCCGATGCTTCGCAAAACGGCCCACGATGAGAGTCGTGGCCGCACAAAGCTCGTAAGCACGGTGGCGTTTAGCCGTTTCCTCCAGCCTCAAGCTCTATGCGCACCCTTCATCTTCTCCTCGCTCTCACCGCACTCGCACTCCCAGCCTTCGCTCAGAAGGCGAAGGAGAAGAAACCAGATCGTCCGCAGCCGCCGACGAGGCCGTTTGATGCGCCGAGTGCGCCGAAGTTCACGCGGTTGGATGGCAAGCCGGGTGTGAATGCGCCGGTGGATGTGGACGGGGATTTCGTCATCGGGCCGGACTATGTCGCTCCGCCGGAGGCGAAGGTGGTGGAAGGCGTGCCTCAGGGGAAGGTGACGCAGTTCGTGATGGAGTCCAAGGACTGCAAACTCTTCAATCCCGGCATCGCGCGGGATGTTTTCGGCACCGTGGACCCGAACAACCCGAAGACGCTGATCGTGGAGACGCATCCCATCGATTACCAGCGCTTCGTGACGGTGTATGTGCCTGCGCAATACGTCGCGGGCATAGAGGCTCCGTTCATCGTGGGCCATGACGGGCCGCGTGGAAAGCCGGACATGACGCTGCCGCACATCCTGGACAATCTCATCGCGCAAAAGCGTGTGCCGGTGCAGGTCGCGATCCTGATCTCCAGCGGCGGTGGCGATGCCCAGGGGCATGAGCGTGGTCGTGAGTATGACACGATGTCCGGCCTGTATGCGGAGTTCATCGAGAACGAGGTGTTGCCGCTGGTCGAAAAGAATTTGGGCGTCAAACTCACCAAGGACCCCAAAGGCCGTGCCACGATGGGCAGCAGCTCCGGCGGATCGTGTGCGCTGGCGATGGCGTGGTATCGCACCGATTTGTATCATCGCGTGCTGACCACTTCGGGCACGTTTGTGAATCAGCAGTGGCCTTTCAATCCCGAGACGCCGGATGGCGCATGGGGTTTCCACAGCAAACTCATCCCGGAGAGCACCAAGAAGCCGCTGCGCATCTATCTGGCCGTGGGAGATCGTGATTTGCTCAATCCCAATGTCATGCGTGACGACATGCACGACTGGGTGGAGGCCAATCACCGCATGGCGAAGGTGCTGAAGGCCAAAGGCTATCCGTATCAGTATGTCTATTGCCTGAATGCCGGCCACGGACTCGGCCCTGCGCGGTCACAGATCCTGCCGCAGGCGCTGGAGTGGCTTTGGAAAGGCTATCAGGCCAAGTAGGCTGCTTTATGGCTTTGGAGCGTCCCAAATCGCTACGCCCATGTGGTAGCGCTGGTGGTTCTCGCTGGCTTTGGAATACCACGCAGTGACGAGCTTGTCATCGGCACGCTGGACGGTGCTTGGGTAGCCGCAGTCGGATTCGAGGGTATTGACGATGCGCA
>CAUJJC010000178.1 GCA_963204975.1 Verrucomicrobiota bacterium
ATGGGCTCCAGCAGATGGTGCTGGGCGCACACGTAGCGGAGATTGGCCACGGCGGCGGGGATGTGCTGCTTGAAGTGCGGCTTACCCTGGTTGCGGCTGAGGTTACCGTAGGCACCGAGCGCCTGCATCAGGCGCTGAGCCGCGCAGAGATGGAAGCGCTCGCGCAAGGTGATGAGGTCTTCGTCACGATGGCGCGCATAAAAGGCGATGAGGTCCTCGCGCTCTTTGTTCTCGAACTGCACATACGGGTCGAACAACAGCGATGCGAGGTCGTATTCCGCTAGTCCAGGACGCAGCCCCTGATAGTCCACAAACCAGGCGTCGCCATCGCGGAGCATCACGTTCTGGCTTTGGAAGTCGCGATGCACGAGGCAGCGCGGCTCCTTGGCCAGGCGCTTGCGGAGATCAATGAGGCACTCGTGGGCGGCGGCGAAGGCGGGATCGTTCCGTCGCTTGCCCAGATGGCCTTCGACGAAGTGCGTGAGGAAGTAGTCCTGCTCCCAGGCATAGAGTTTTTCATCGAAGGGAGGCTCCAGTTCAGCAAGGTCGGACTTCGCGAGTGAGGATTCCTCGATGGCGTGGATTTTCGCGACTTCGCCGAGCGTTGCCTCATACAAGGCGCGGCGAGCAGACCAGTCGTCGTGCTGATGAGCATGCAGATCGTCGCCCCCGAGGTCCTCCAGCCAGACGCAGAGCTTGTCTTCGTCAAAGGCGTAGATGCGTGGCACATGCACGCCACGAGCAGCGAGGCGATGCGTGGCGGGGACGAACTTCGGATTGTCCGGCCGGGCCATGGTGTAAACCATCAGCACCATGCCGGGATTGTTGGATCCAGGCCATTGCAGGCGGAAGAAGCGCCGATCAGAGCCGCCCTTGGTGATGGCTTCGATCTCACTGGGCAGGCCCATCAGCGCCGGAAACTGCTGCTGCGTGAGGATGAGAAGGGCTTCGTGTTCGGGAGGCATCGACGAAAAGATGAAGGATGAAGACGGAAAGATGAACTAAAAATCGTGGTTCTCGTGGACCCCTTGAGCGAGGACGTTGGAACGAACGATGCAACGCCGCAATTGCGAACCCGGTGCCACATGCGCATCAGGCCAGAGGATGCAGTTCTCAAGGCTCGCGCCTTCGCCGACTGTGGCACCTGGACCGATCACGTTGGTGCCGCGCAAGGTGGCCAGCGGGCTCACCGCAGTGTCGGGGTGAATATCCACCATGGTGCCGAAGGTCGAGTGGCCAAGGTTTGCCCGATGGGCCTCGAGGTAGGCGTCCCGGCTGCCCAGGTCCCACCATTGTCCGTCATCAATCGCGACCGCACCCACGCGATGCCCGGCCTCGATGAGCTTGAGGAAGATGGGGATCACGGACTCCACCTTGCCCGGTGTGAGCCACTCGAAGAATCGCGGGCTAACGAGGTAGATCCCGGTGAAGAGATGGGTGCCTTCATTGCCGGAGCCGAGCTTGTTGCGGATGTCCGTGACCACTCCGCGCGCTTCATCAAAGGCGATATGCAAGGCGGGTCCGCGACTGCGCAGCGCGAGAGTGACCACGTTGTCATTCAATGCGTGCGCGGCGATGAGCGGTGCCAGCGGGAGGTCCGTGAGGATGTCGCCATTGTAAACGAAGAAGGAGTCCGGCCCGTCGAGGAGATCGCGCACATTCGCGATGCCGCCTGCGGTCTCCAGGCGCACCGGGCTCTCGTTGCGGAAGCTGATGGGACAGCCTTGATACCGATGCTCTGGGAAGGCTGTGTCATAGGCCGTCGGAATGTGGTGAGTATTGACCACGAACTCCCCCACCCCGGACGCACGCAAATGATCGAAAGCGTAAGTCATGAGGGGACGATGGAAGACGGGAATCAGCGGCTTGGGCAACTGCTCCGTTAAGGGTCTCAGCCGCTCTCCCAATCCTGCACCCAACACAAAAGCCTTGTTCACGCGCGGGTTTTACGTTCTCATCATCAGCGACGCAATCGGAAACAATGAACGACCAGGACCGCACCATCGTCGCCGCACAGGGCTATGTGGAGCTGGGGCTCTTTGATGAGGCCCGGCGCGTGCTGCGTTCCCTGCCCCGCGAGGCCTTTGAGCGCTCCGATGTGATCGAGATCGGTCTGCTCTGCCTCATGGGCGAGCACCGCTGGAGCGAGGCCCTGGCCGCCGCGCATGAACTCTGCACCGCCTCGCCCAGTGATCCGGGCGGCTTCATCCATGCGGCCTACTGCCTGCATGAACTGGGTCGCACGGCCGAGGCCATGGAAGTGCTGCAAAACGGACCGAAGAGCCTGAAGGGCAAGTCGGTTTACTATTACAATCTCGGCTGCTACAACGCCCGTCTCGGTCAGATCGACCGCGCGCTGCAATACCTGGAGATCGCCTTTGAAAAGGACAAGTCGCTGCGCCGCCTCGCACGCAGAGATCCGGACCTCGCCGCGCTGCGCTCGCAATTGCTATGACCGGACTGCGACCCGACAGACGCGAGGCCGTCGAGCGATGGTTTCAGGAGAACTTCACCCTGCGGGGCGAACTCGGTGCCTCCGTGAGCATCTGGTGCGATGGCCAGGAGACGCTCACCCTCGCGCACGGCCACACCAGCCGCGACCGCACCAAGCCGTGGACCACCGACACG
>CAUJJC010000179.1 GCA_963204975.1 Verrucomicrobiota bacterium
GCCGTCGTTCGTGACAACGACCTGTGTCCACTCATTGAGCTTCAGCGGTTCCTTCGCGCGGATCGAGATCGCATTGCCCGGCCAGAAGTGAATGAGCGACCACTGGAGCTTGCCTTCAACAATGAGCAGCTCGTAGCCACGGCTCGCCGCATCCGTCCAAGCGCGCGAGCGATGAAACACCACCGCACGATCCTTCACATCCGGCGTCTTGATCCACAGCGAAACGCTGAACGGATCGTTGCTGTGGACGTTCCCGAGCGGCAGATCGACGGCGTCGTCTCCACTGAACTTGATGGCCTTGCCGTTGCGGCCTTCGACCAGCGTGTTCTCGCTTTTGAGCGTCGCGGGTTGCTTTGCGTCGATGGCATTGGCTAGCTTGTTGCCTTTGTCGAGGGTGTCGAAGGTGAACGAGGCGAGGGGCTTCGTGTCGATGCTTTGCACCGCGACGTTCGTGCGGGCAGGAGTGCCCGCGCTCCTTTCGAGCTTCGCTACAGTCGCTCGCAGCCCATTGAGCTTTTTCTTCTGCGTTTCGTCCGTCATCATCATCGCTGGTGTCGGCGGCGTGGGCGTGAAGAACGAATACAGTCCGGCCTCGTCGATGTTCTGGAACATGCCGAACAAGCCATAGAAGTCCTTCTGCGCGATTGGATCGAACTTGTGATCGTGGCAGCGCGCACATTCGAAGGTGAGCCCCAGGAATGCGGTAGCGAACGTCTGCACGCGGTCACACACATACTCCACGCGATACTCTTCTTCGACACTGCCACCTTCGCTCTCCTGCATGTGCAGACGGCTGAACATTGTGGCGAGCCGCTGCTCGTCGGTCGGATTCGGCAACAAATCGCCCGCGAGCTGCCACGTCACAAACTTATCGAACGGCAGGTTCTCATTGAAGGCCTTGATCACCCAGTCACGCCACGGCCACACTTCTCTTTCGCGATCCACCTGGAAGCCGTAGCTGTCCGCGTAGCGAGAGACATCCAACCAGTCCACGGCCATGCGCTCGCCGTAGTGGGGGGAGGCGAGGAGTTTGTCCACGAGAGCATCGTAAGCCTGAGATGCGCCGGGTTGTGGAGAAGTGGAGACGTTGAGAGGTGGAGAAGAGGCAGAGGCTAAAGTCTTCTCACCTTTCACTTCTCCACTTCTCACAAAAACTTCCACCTCTTCCGGCGTCGGTGGCAGTCCAGTGATGTCAAAACTGAGCCGACGAATCAGCGTCTCCTTCGACGCCTCGGGCTGGAGCTTCAGTCCGCGCTCAGCGAGTGCTGCTTCAATGATCGCATCAATGCTCGTGCCCTTCGTTATCTCCGGCTTGAGCGGCACGAACGCCCAATGCTCCTCGTATTCAGCGCCCTCGTTGATCCATTGCTTCAAGGTGGCGATCTCTTCAGGCGTGAGCGAACCCAGCTTCGCTTTGAGCGGCGGCATGTGGTCGTCGTCGGTTGCAATGATGCGTTTGATGACCTCGCTTTCATCCGCATTGCCGGGGATGATGGCCTTGCCTTCAATCGCAGCTTGGCGTTGATCGAGACGAAGATCAGCCTCCCTCTTCTTGGGGTCGAAGCCATGACAGTGGAAGCATTTGTCTGAGAGGATCGGACGGATGTCGCGATTGAATTGAAGTTTGCCCGATGCGTCGCTCGGAGCGCTGGCAAGTGTTGCGATGATGAGAGAGAAGACGCTGAGACGCATGGCTTTCGATACGCTCGGGCCTTCGCTTTCTGAACTTTGAATTTGTGTCGGATAAGAGTGGGTTCGTATCTCCCTGGAGTTTGCACATCATGCTTGATTGAGAATGCGCGGTGTGATGGAAGAGCTTTTCGGTCTGATTGGGTGAATGAATGCATCAGCTTTGCTATGATCTGGAATCGCAAGAAATGTCTTGTCGAACAGGTGGCAGCTAAGATAAACACAGGCCGTCAGTTGTAGGGGTGGCCTTCTGAACATAAGGCCTTCATTTTATCACTGGCAACAGTAGTGCCCGACAGTCTTGAAACCAGCCGTGGTTTTCAGGGGTTGTTGCGCTGACAGCATAAATTCCACGACCTATGACAACCAGAAATCGTCTCCTCTTTATTGCAATCGCCGCGTTGACGGCTGGATCCTGGCTGGTCTGGCACTCTAGTCGAGTGGAAGAATCTGTGGTTCCAGCCGTTTCGCAACATGGATCAAGGTCGAGTGATGAGCCTCGTGCTGTTGCCCTGGTGACACAGGAGGCTGGAAACTCGTCCTCTGGGCTGCCCACAATGTTTCCTCCAGCTCCCGAGCCGCCAGCAGGTGCGGTTAAAGTGGCGGCAGTCTCAGACGATGCCCCTGCTGGTGTGAAGGCATTTCGTGACTGGGCTCGCCGATACTTTAATGCAGAGCCGCAGGATCGAAAAGCCATGGTGGCCGAGGGTGAAAAGCTCGCCGATGCGCATAGAGTGGCACTGGGGAAGCTAATCCCCGAGAATCCCAGGGCTGCCTTAGAGAATGCCGTGCCAATGGTAGTGCGTCAGGATTTGCCTCCGCAGCTTGTGGCCAAGCTGGAGCAGCGGCTTAACAAACGCGGTGAACTGGCCCTTTTGGGAGCGGTTCCAGCGACGGGTGGGGGGCAATTATCCGCACCTCCGATTTTCCGCCTGTTCATGCCTGAGAAACGAATTGAGGATCAGACCGCTCCAGAAATCTATCGCGCCTTTGTTTATGGAGATCGTTCGCGGATGCGGACGGTGAAGTCTGCCAGAGTGAGCGGCGTGGTGGTCGATGGTCAGCTCGCCGTTTTGGACTCTCCTATTCGTCGGCTTGAGACTGGCGAGCGACTCGATCCCGCCAAGCCTGTCGATGAAGTATGTCCCATTTCGGGTGAGACGACGATCCTAAGCCAGGACACCGCAGCGCAAGTGTCACCGGTCACCGATAGCAAGGTGGTCGTTGAGGATGACAAGCGAATCATCGTCCTCTGCTCTGGCGGTCACATTCAGGCTTATGGCGAAAACCTCAGCGAGGAGGAGGCAAAGCAGCAATGGCAGGATAACCGAAAGGTCTTGGCTGAAGGAGGGACCGGAGGTGGCATCACTCCATTCAACGTTCCTACAGGCTGGACAACAGGAACGAGCACCCTGCTTTACTTGAGAGTGGCCTTCCCCGATTCGATGCAGGATCCCCAAAGTGAGGCCGCGACATACAACACATTGAAGCAGGTGACGGATTACTTCATGAATAGCAGTTACGGTCGCTTCTACATCACACCCACTGTGGCACCGCTGATCGTCTTGCCCTACCCGGAGGCTTGGTATCGAGCAGCTCAAGATGGAGAGTTTTTGCTGCGCAATCACGCTTTGGTGATTGCCAAGCGCATGGGCTATGACACGAGCAATTATGACCTGGATGTGGTAGAATATCGAGGCGGGCCCGGGACTTTCGGCGGATTGGGCTACGTGGGAGGTAAGGGAGTTTGGGTAAAGACGAGCGCGCTTGGCGTTCTTGCTCACGAACTGGGACACAATCTGGGACTGTGGCATAGCAACTTCTGGCAAACGAATCCTCCCAGCCTGATCGGTCCTGGGAGCAATCTCGAGTATGGTAATATCTTCGATGTGATGGGGAACTCGGGTTCCATGGGGCACTACGTTGCTCCTCACAAAGCAGACCTGGGCTGGATCACGACGGATGCCTACCACCGCGTTTATGCCAATGGCACCTATCGCATCTATCAGACCGATCAAGGTCAGGCTGACTCTGACAAACGATACGCCTTGGCAGTGTCCAAGGATTCGGAGCGAGAATACTGGCTGGACTTCCGCCAGGGCTTTCCTGCGATTCCATCGTTGGCGAGCGGTGTGATGGTGATGTGGAGCCCCTGGGGGAGCGGAACGGCTGACAACTCTCCGTTTGGCTCCAATGGTGGAGCGCAATTTCTCGATATGTCGCCAGGCTCAGGCTCTGTATCTGATACACGCAATGATGGCGGACTGCCTTTGGGGCGCACGTTCTCGGATACGGAAGCCGATCTGCACATCACTCCGATTGCCAAGAGCAGCACTTCGCCGCCTTATGTGGATGTTGTGGTCAATCGAGGGCCTTTCACGACCAATCAGGCACCTTCGCTTTCGATCTCAGGCACCACTTCCACGTCCACTTTTAGCCCCACGGGCACTTACACTGCGAGCAGCGCTGATCCTGATGGTGACGCCGTGGCTTTCTATTGGGACTTTGGTGATGGATCGTTCTCAACCAACAATTCGCCCAGTCAATCGCACACCTGGGCAAAGGACGGCAAGTATCGAGTGACATGCACTGCCAGTGACATGAAGGGCAAACGCACTACGCGTGCGCTGCTGGTGTCCGTGGGAATCGACACTTCCGTGTTCACTGTGAGCGGACTGGTGAAGGACAGCTCAGGCAATCCGATTGAGGGCGTGCTGATGACCAATTCGCCTCTCACTTCAAGTCCTTCCAAGGCGAACGTGGCAAACTACAGATATGCATACACAGACTCGAGCGGTGCTTACACGATCACCAATCTCCCCACTGGCACGACCACGATCTATGCCAGTCTTTACCCGCTGGCGATATCGCCGGATGTCCCAAGCACCTTTAATTTGAGCGCCGATGCAACTGGTAAGAACTGGAGCACAAGTGGCACTGGGACCATTCAAACGCTCAACCTTACCGTAACACCTGGTGCGGCGACGGAGACGGCAGGAGTCAATCATACCAAAACAATTACTTTAACTCGTCCGAGTTCGTCGGGAGCACTCTCGGTGCAAGTGGGTGCCGCCTCCAATGGCACTGCCACCCGCTTGTCTGATTATACGCTGAGCCCGGCACCTTCCTCTAATAGCGCAGGGTTGTATGGCTATCATTTTACCAACGGGCAAAGCACCATCACGATCACTTTCACGGCTCTCACTGATGCGGCTTTCGAAGGTGAGGAATACGCTGTGATCGAGTTCCCCAACACCGTTGGCAGCACCTACCTGCTTAACGGCCCACGTTCGCTGACGATTCCGATCACGGATGCCCAGAGCAGCCTTCCGGTAGCTTCCCTGGTGATTGATGATCCGAGTGCCAGTGAGTCAGGGGATACCGCCGTGGTGCGCTTGAAGCGAAATGGAGCAACCACTTCACCACTGACAGTGACCTTGAGCTATGGGGGCCAAGCCGTTTCGGGAGAGGACTTCACATCGACGGGCAGCCTGACAAGCGTGGTAATTCCAGCGGGATCGGCATCGACTTCGTTTACCATTAGTGCTGTTGATGACAAAGTAGCCGAAGGAATTGAACCCTTCACTGTTTCATTGGCCACTAGCGGCAGTTACCAGAGGGATACGCAGCAACGCACAGGCACGATTTTCATCGCCGACAATGATCAGCCCGTGCTCACGGTGGTAGCGACGACGCCTACAGTTGCCGAGGCGAGCACGACGCCAGGAAAGTTTACAATCTCACGCGTGGCTACGGATATCAGTCAGGACCTCACTGTGGAGTTCTCTCTGGGGGGCACCGCACTATCCGGCAATGACTATCGTCGCGTGGAGGGTGTGGCGGTCATCCCTGCTAACGAGACGAGTGTGGATATTGAAATACAGCCGTTCAACGACACTATCGACGAAGCGGATCAAACTATCATTTGTCGTCTATCCACAAATGATGAGTATGCGATCACGCCGCCCGGCAGTGCGACGGTGACCATCGTTGACGATGATTCATCCCAGTTCACGATCCAATCCTTGGTGGGGGCGACGGCAGAACCGTCCTCAGCACCTGTAACGCGTAACTTGTTTGCGATTTCCCGCCCTGCGGGAGGGACTTCGGTTTCGGTGAAGTATTCCATTTCTGGTTCTGCCGCATCCGGTGCTGATTTCACATCGCTCAGCGGCACATTGACGTTTGGTGCTGCCGATACCGTGCTCAACCTTCCGATTACGCTGCTCAATGACAGCCTCAATGAGAATGCGGAGACGATTGTCATCACCCTGCTCGCAGGCACCGGCTATCGGCTTGGATTTGAAACCAAAGCTACTGCTACGGTTCTTGATGCGTTTTTGCCCGCGATTGATGTTTCGTATGCGGACAATTCCAGTTCCATCACCAACATTACCGAGCCAGCAGCAGGCAGCACGGCGGCTCGGTTCCGTTTTAGCCGCACGGGTGCTACGACGACTCCAAGACAGGTGACGTTCACTCTCAGTGGAACTGCGACCTATGGCATTGACTACACCATTGCCACCACATCAACGCAGAGTCCCACTGAAGTCACCATCCAGGGGGGGCAAACGGGTGTTGACCTCGTTATCGACTACCTGAGTGACGCCATTGCGGAGGGCACCGAGACACTGATCGTCAATGTCGCGCCTGACCTTGCTTATGGAATACGCAGTGGAAGTTCCACGCTAAGGATCAGCGATGTTGATCTTTACACGGGGGCTCCCGCGCCATCCGTCTCTTTCAGTGGGGCAATAAGTTCCATTGCTGAACGAACTGGCATCGTGGGTTCGACGGTGAGCGTGGCAGTGGCTTTGAATGTGGCTCAGACGACGCCTGTCACCGTGGATTATCGCGTCATCGGGGGCTCGGCTACCGGTCAAGGTGTGGATTACACCTTTACTGCGGGGACGCTGACTTTCGCGCCTAGCGATCCTCCGAAAAACATTTCACTAAACACCACTCCTGACATCTTTCCGGAGGGGGATGAGACGGTTGTTTTGCAGCTTCTGAATCCAGTCGGGGCAAACCTCGGAGGCGTAACAACTCATACGATTACGATTACCGATCTGGCAATACCCGAAGCCTTTACGGACGCCGTCGTGGGCCTTCCCAATGGAAGCACCTCCTTGAGAGGGCATGTGTATGCCAATAACTCCACCACCACTGCTTGGTTTGAATGGGGAACTACGAAGTCCTTTGGGGCTGAGACCACACACGTCAACGTGGGGGCTGGCATAGGCTCGGCCACTCTGGCGGCGACGATCAGCGGGCTGACGTATCCGGGCACCTATTATTATCGCACCGTGGCCCAGAGTGCTGCAGGCACATCGAAAGGCATCACGCGAACGATTCGCACGGTGGCACCTCCAACGGTGGTTAGCCTGCCCAAACTAGCCAACTCAGCCTCCAGTATAACGTTGGCGGGTTCAGTGAACCCGAATCGCCTGGCCCTTCGGGCCTGGTTCGAGTGGGGAACGACTTCTTTATATGGCAACACGACTCCTGTTCAGGAGGTGACCAATCTGACAACCACCCAGAATTTGAATGCTACAATTACAGGGTTGGTCGAAGGAACGATTTATCATTATCGGCTGGTCGTGAATAATGGTCTGGGCACTTTCCAAGGCAATGACATGACCGCCGCGGCAGTGGCACAGAAAGTGGCTGGAGATCTCTTGGTGAATGTCAATGCTACGCACGCTTCGGCGGGTTCAGCATCATGGGTCAACCAAGGATCATTGGGCGGGGCTTTTACCCGCACGGGCGGGGCTTTCCTGGAATCGAACGTTGATGATCGAACCATTCCTGGTGTGGGCTTCAACGGCGTGAATTCATCGTATGCGGGACCGGTGGCTACGTCTGACATCAGCGGCAATGACCCTCGCACGATCGAAGTCTGGTCTTTGAATCCTGGCTTTGGTCCCATGGATTCGATCATATCCTTGGGTCGCGATGGGACTCGCACGCAGGCGGTCATTACTCACGCCAATCAGAACAGCTCGTCAGGTGCCTTCATGCATGGTCCTGCGGCGGTTGACAACCTTCCCTACACTGCGACGACCCTTCCAACTTTGGGCGAGTGGCATCACATCGTTTATACTTATGACGGGGCGAAAAAGGCGACGGTGTATGTGGATGGCGTGCTGAAGGTCACCAAAACCCTCAGCGGAAATCTAGCGACTACGACAGATCCGATCATGCTAGGCGCTGCTCTGGATGCCGCAGGACTGCCCGTGAATCGCTTCCACGGTTTCATCAATTCCGCGCGCATCCATGGGGGTGTGCTGAGCGCTGCCGATGTGCTTTTTAACTACAACCTGGGGCCGACGGCACCTGTTCCCAACATTCCGGTCGCCAAGGTAGCTGGTGCGTCTGCGATCACGCCAAATTCGGCAACGCTGAATGGTCTCGTATTCTCCAACGGCCTGCCCACCACGGCTTGGTTTGAGTGGACGACGGGCGCGGAGTTTAATAATGCGAGCGCACCGGTTTCCATTCCCGCCGGTCGTGCGTGGGTGCCTATGACGCTGCCACTACCGGGCCTCGCGAACGGTGTGCAGTATGCCTTCCGTGTGGTGGCTAAGAACTCCATGGGCGAGAGCCCCTCGGCAGTGGCCCAATTCATGCCTGGTGCGCTCAAAACGGCGGGCGTGCTTTATGTAGATGTCAGGGCCACGAATCCTCCAGCCAGTTCTGAGTGGCCAAGCTTCGGTGGACTGGGCGATCTGGATTACACGGTGGGACTTGCGGTGCAGAGCAATGCAGCGGGCAGCGGCATTCCTGGCATCGAATTCGATGGCACCAAGCATATGGTGACCCTTCTGGATGCACCGAGCGATATCGCCTTTGGAAGTGATCAAACGATCGAGGCCTGGGTGCTGAATCCCACGCTGGATCAGCCTTATGAAGTGCTGGTGCAGGAAGGCGGCGTTGGGGCGGCTCTATCAACGCTTCAACTGGCCTATGGATCTACGGGTGGAGTCCTGGATGGGCAAAACCTGGATGACTGGAGTGAGGGTATCCCGCAAGGTGTCCCGGCGATCAATGCATGGCACCATATCGCAGTGGTTCACACAGGAGCGACACGACAGCTCTACGTTGACGGGGTGAAGCGACTCGAGACAGCCTTGCCCGCAGGTTCCAATGTGTGGAATGCCCCTCTTGAGATCGGCGGCCCTGTTAGTTATGGCTTTGGCACGCTGGCGAACACGGGTGGGTTCACTGGATTCCTCAATAGCTTGCGAGTCCATGGCGGAGCGCTTTCGGCTGCTGATGTCCTGAGTAATTTCCAGGCTGGCCCGGCCCAGGTGCCGACACCTGCTGGAGCTGTGCCTTTGGTGGAAACACTTGCGGCTACACAAGTGACGAGTGCTGGTGCGGTCCTTAACGGAACGATCAGACCCGGAGGTCTGGCCACAACGGCAATGATCGAATGGGGCGATGGAACGACGACGCTGGGCTCGGTGGCTGTTCCAATCACGAGCACATTTGCCACCCAGGCGATCAGTCTGCCAATCGGCGGATTGACCTCGGGGACCACTTATTACTTCCGCGTCAGCGCCAACAATACTCAGGGAACGGTGCAAGGTGCGCAGTTGAGTTTTGTGGCTGGTGGCACCATTGCCAATCTGCCAACGGCGGTCACGAATCCGGCGACGCTGCTGGGGCCCAAGAAGGCTACTCTGAACGGCACCGCCACCCCTGGCGGGCTCGCTGCGAATGCGTGGTTTGAGTATGGCATTGCTCCCCAGATGGGCAGCACGACGGCCAAGGTGGCGATCACTGCTGCCACTCTATCCAAGGTGATGACGGTGCCGCTGACCACCCTTTTGCCTCATTCGAATTATCAGTATCGCCTCGTGGTTGAAAATGCCACGGGCCGGGTCGCTGGAGCGGTGCGGACTTTCAGCACGACAAACTCCGCGCCAGTGGCGACGGCTGGCTCCATCACGATGAACGAAGACATCGCGACGACACTGGCACTCAAGGGCACTGATGCCGACGGTGAAGTGCTCTCTATCGTGGTGACCACGCCGCCTGCTCATGGCGCTCTGGTAGGCACCAGTCTGGCTCCCGTTTACACGCCTACGCTCAACTACGTTGGCACGGATAGCTTCCAGTTTGCCGTCACCGATGGTGCTGCCACATCACCGCCAGTCACCTTCGCCATCACGATTAAGCCGATCAACGATGCCCCGGTGGCGCAGACAGCTTCGTTCACGATTGCGGAAGATAGCGGCCCTCACAATGGAACGCTCACGGCCATTGATCCCGAGTCTGATCCGATTGCCTCGTTCGCGGCTGTGATGCTTCCTTCCAAGGGCACGCTGTCTGTTCTGGCGAATGGCAGCTACACCTACACGCCAGCGCTCAATGCCAATGGTGCTGACAGCTTTACCTTTGTTGCGTCGAACGCAGCGGGCACTTCTCAGCCTGCGACGGTCAATGTGACGGTCACACCTGTGCAGGATGCTCCGGTAGCCACGGGAGGCGCTTTCTTCATCGAAGAAGATGGAAGCCTGAGCGACCAAGCTCCAGCTTCCGATCCAGACGGGGACGCGCTGACCTTTGCTCAGTTGACTCCGGCCTCCCATGGCACTGCCTCGCTGGCGTCTGATGGATCGTTTGTTTACACGCCAACAGCCGCTTACGTGGGTGTCGATAGTTTCACCTTCAAAGTCAACGATGGCACCGCTGACTCTGGCACGGGCACGATCACGATCACAGTGGGCGTATCGGTGGCCGATGATGGGCACTTCACGGGCTTCCGTGACGACCTGCTGACAGACACGCTTTCGGCTACGGATCCCAATGGTGATCCGATGACGTTCTCACTGGTGAGCAATGCTTCGCATGGCTCTGTCGTGGTCGAGGCGGACGGCACCTTCCGTTACAATCCAGAGTCGAACTTCATCGGCACGGACACCTTCACATTCCGGGTCCACAACGGCACGGGTTACTCCAACCCTGCTACCGCTTTCCTGACAATCGTGGATCGCCCACCGAACTGGGTCTGGACCGGCGGCCCTTCGGTCGTGAAAAAATCCGGAGTATATGGCGACCTCAATGTTCCCAATGCATCCAACATCCCAGGGGCACGATCTGATGCTGCGGTCTGGAATGCGCCGGATGGCACGATGTGGCTCTTCGGCGGCAATGGCTATGGCAGCGGCACGCTTCCTGGTCTTCTCAATGACCTCTGGAAACGCGATTCTGCGACGGGCGCATGGACTTGGCTTGGTGGTTCGAAGTTGACCAATCAGAGCGGCAGCTATGGTGCTCAAGGACTAACCTCACCCACGAATGTTCCCGGCGCTCGCAGTGGTGCTGTGGCCTGGCTTGATCCGCAGGGGACCAAGCTGTGGCTCTTCGGCGGAACAGGGCGTGATGCTTCGGCGGCAGGCTCTGGACTGCTCAACGACCTCTGGTTCTACGATCTGGGCACAGGTCGGTGGACTTGGGTGCAGGGCTCGAACTTCATCAATGCGAATGGCCTGTATGGCTCGCAATATATCCCGGCAGCGGCCAATGCCCCCGGCGCTCGTGTGGGTGCGGTGGGCTGGGTGGATGCCTTGGGCAGACTCTGGATGTTCGGTGGAAGCGGACGCGGTGCCACCGGCGTGACAGTGGGCAACCTGAATGATCTCTGGTGCTACGACCTGCCAAACTCGGCTCAGTGGACCTGGGTTGGTGGTGTGAGCACCCTTGATTCGAATGGCCTATACAATCTCAAGGGCACAGCCTCCAGCACGGGCATCCCGAGTGGGCGCAGTTACGCGTCTGCTTGGTGCGGCACGGATGGCTTGTTCTATCTGTTTGGCGGTTCTGGAAAGGGAGCGACCGGGGTGACAAAGGGCAATCTCAATGATCTCTGGTCCTACGATCCCTCTAGCAACTCCTGGACGTGGCTGACCGGCAGCAGCACGGTGAATGGCGTGGCAACTTACGGCACACTAGGTGTGCCGAGTTCGCTGAATACGCCTGGGGCTCGCAGCGGTGCCGCAGTCGTCCAGGATGGCACGAGCAACACCGTGCTCTTCGGTGGGCAGGGTGCGGGTGCCATGAATGACGTCTGGCGCTACGATGCCAGCGGTGAGTGGGTGTGGCTCAAGGGGCCGCAGACCGTCAATGGTGTCGGTGTTTATGGTTCTCTCGGTGTTGGCGCTCCAGGCAATACGCCGGGTGCCCGCCGTGGTGCCGTAGCTATCCAGGATGGGACCAGCAACACCGTCTTGTTTGGTGGGACCAATGGAGCGAACAACTTCAGCGATGTTTGGATGCTGGATGAGCCCGCAGCTCCAGTAGTTCAGGTCAATCAGGAAGTCACCATGGTGGGAGCTGATCCTGAGCTTCACTTTGAAGTGAATCCGAATGGTCTCATGACGGAGTTTTACGTCAATGTGTGGCCCGTCAACGATCCTGGTTCGGGCTCGACCTATCCGGTTCCGAACATCGAAGCCGCGACAACATTCGATGCGGTGGATGTCCTCGCAGGAGGTCTTGCGGACGGTGTTTACCAGTTCCAGGGAGTCGCCCACAACTCGGCGGGCACCTGCTACACCAAGCCGGTGCAGTTCTACGTCGGTTCGTCTCTGGGTGCAGAGGTGAGCTTCGCTCCGGTTTCTTCTACCGTGAGGGAAGATGGCTTGATGACGACAGCGAATCTGGTGCTCTCCGCGCCATGGCCAGTCCCCGTGTCCGTGGAGCTGATAATCTCCGGGACCGCTACAAACGGCACAGATTACACCGCTCCAGCCACCGTGGTCACCTTCGGACGATTCCAGACCTCCGCTCTAGTGTCGATCCCGATCAAGAACGACACCACCGACGAAGGCAATGAAACAATCATTTTGACCATCAACTCATCCAGTGTGGGCATCGGCCTCGATGACTCCACGCAGATCACCATCACAGATGATGAAGACCTGCCAGTGATTGGCACTGAACCAGCATCGCAATTCGTCAAAGTGGGTGATCCAGTCACCTTCGCCGTTGTGGCTACGGGGCCAGGCCTCAAGTATCAGTGGAAGAAGAATGGTGCCAATATCGCTGGAGCGACTTCCAGCATTTACTCCATCGCTAGTGCAGCGCTCACCTCTGCGGGTAATTACCAGTGTGCCATCACCAACGCCGTGACGGGCGTGACACCTGTCAACAGTGCGATAGCGGAATTGTTTGTTGTTGATGGAGCTTCCTCCAAGACACTGCAAACCAGCGGCAACAAGACCTTCACGGTCAATGCAGCAGGACCCACAGGCTCGACGCTGACCTACGCCTGGCGTGACAGTGTGACCAACCCCATCACCGACGTCGTCGGTCATCGCACGGGGACTGCTACCAAGAGCTTGGTCTTCACCGGCTTGGTTCCGACGGACAGTGAGTATTACGTCTGCAAGGTGAGCAAGACAGGCTCTTCGACGCTCTTCCACGACTCGGGCACATTCACGCTGGCCGTGACTGATCAAGTGCCGGTGGTGACGACTTCGAGTCTGCCTGTCGCGGTAGTTGGTGTGCCCTACAGCTATCAAGTGACGGTGGATCCAGCGCTTCGTAAAACGCCCACTAGCTTCATCTTTGCAGGCCTGCCTGCGGGCCTGACAGGCAATGTCACGACTGGCCTGATCTCAGGCAAGCCGACGACGGCCGGGACTTCAAACGTGACCCTCAGCGCGAAAAACTCTGCCACTAGCGCACCGGTTGGTCCTCTGTCGCTTGTTGTTGTTGGATTGCCCGATCCTGTGAAGGGCTCGTTTGCTGGCTTGATCAACAAGTCGGGCATCGTGCCTGATGCTGGTGGACGATTCGAGATCTCTGTGACGCCATTGGGTGCGTTCACAGCCAAGGTTCTGCTCCCAGGCGTGACCGGAGTCAACAGCTTCACGGGCGCAGTGGTTCCTGCTTTCACCGGTTCGACTGTGACCAGCGTGTCTGGCGTTGCCACCTTCAAACTCACGGGAGGCGTGTTTGGCACCGTGCGTCCGGCCAACAGCCCAGCTTCATTGTCGTTCACGATTGACGCAACGACGGGCGCAGTCACAGGCACCTTCACTGACCGCGGAAACATCTACACGTTGGTGGGAGGTGTCAGGAATGTCTGGGGCACAACGCCAGCTCCGAAGGCTGGCGACTTCACATCGCTGTTCGACATCCCGAGCGCGCTGGTTGGCGATTACGAAACACCGCAAGGCAGCGGCTACGCTACCTTCAAGGTGGCGACCAATGGCACCCTCACCTTCGCGGGCAAGACGGCTGATGGCATTGCCTTCACGCTTGCCACCTTCATCGGGTCGGCAGGTGAGATCGTTGGCATCTCCACCTTCAGTGGTGGCACCAGCGTGTTGTGGGGTTCTCCCACGATTGATGGCAGCAACTACCTGGGCGGCACGCTTTCCTGGAAGAAAGGAGTGGCGGCCCCTGCATCCATCGACATGGCCTATCGCCTCGGATTTGACTGGACTGTTCTCACCGTCACCGGCAGCAAATACCCGGTCATCAACAATGGCGATGTGTTCATGGGTCTCACGAACGTCGATGGCAACGCCAAGCTCACCTTCCTCGAAGGTGGACTTGTAAGTGGCAACCCCGCACCATTCACGTTCAACATCCGCAACACCAATCTGACGAAGAACATTCAGACGATCAGTTACCCAACCGTTAATCCCGCCAAGGTCAGCTTTGCTTTGGGTGCCACACCGTTGGGGACCTTCAGTGGCAAATTCACGATCAACAATCCAGTGACTACCTTGCTGCGGACCATCAGTTATCAAGGCGTTGTCACCAAGACAGGGGCCAACAGCTATCGCACGGCGGGCTTCTTCCTCGTTCCGCAGTTGCCTGTGCCTGGCAAGACGCTGACCACGTCGCCAGTGCTCAGCGGTCAGGTGATCCTGGCAGCGCCGTAATCACAGATGTCGATTTCGCCGCCCTTGCGACTCTCGCAAGGGCGGCGTTTTTGTTGGAAGAGGCTGGTTGTTACCAGTCCGTCACCGCACCATCAGGACTGAATTCCCGCAGGACGATCTCCTGCTGGAACGGATGCTTCTTCACCTCGGCTTCGTTGATCGTGATGCCGAGTCCGGGCTTCGTGTTGGGTCGCACGAGGCGGCCGGTCTTCTCCACGATGAAGCCTTCCTCGACCACGTCTTGTCGCCACGGCACGTCGTTGTGAACGGTTTCGCAAATGATGTAGCTGGGCTGGCTGAAGCCGAACTCCAGCGACGCTGCGGTGCTCACGGGGCCCTGTGGATTGTGCGGGGCCAAGGCGATGCGATGGGCTTCGGCGAGGGCGGCGATTCGTTTGGCTGCGGACAAGCCGCCGCAATGTGTGATGTCGAGCTGGCAGATCTCGACCGCTCGTTTGTCGAACATGTCTTTGAAGGCTTCGAGATTCGTCACGCGCTCGCCGCTGGCGACCGGTGTGGTGAGCGCGGCGTTGATCCTTGCGAGACCATCGACGCACTCAGGCCAGCAGGGTTCTTCGAAGAAGTAGAGTCCGAACTCATCGAGCGCCTTGCCGAACTTGAGTCCCATCGCAGGCGACGGACGCGCGTGGCAATCGACCATGATGTCGATGTCGGGACCGACAGCGTTGCGCATCGCTTCGACGGCTGCTGCGGCAGCGCGCACCGGCTTCATGCCTTCGATGGGCATCGTGCTCGGCACGGCCATGCTCTTGAACGCGGTGTAGCCATCAGCGACGGCTGCCTGCGCGAGTTCAGCGAAGCGTTTCGCGTTGTCGGCGGGCGTTTGATAAAAATCCTCCATCTTGCCGCCGCCGAGGTGGCAATACGTGCGCACGTAGTCGCGCACGGGACCGCCGAAGATCTTTGAGAGCGGCATGTTCGCCACCTTGCCAACGATGTCCCACAGCGCGAGGTCGATGCCCGCGATGGCGGTCGCACGCACGATGCCGTGGCCATGCCAGAAGTGCTGCCGATACATCATCTGCCACAGATACTCCACGCGAGTCGGGTCCTCGCCGATGAGCATGTGCGACATGTCTTCGATCGCGCCGACGATGCTGCGTGTGTGCCATTCGAGCGTCGCTTCGCCCCAGCCAATGAGGCCGGGCTGATCGGTCACGACTTTGACGAACACCCAGTTTCTCATGCGGGCGTTGCAGACGAGCGTTTCGATGGCGGTGATCTTCATGGGATGAATGCGAGGCTGATCCAACGCATCAGCGATGTCGGATATTCGGTGGCGGCTCTGCTTTCCGGTCGAAACATTTCGCTGTCGCCGCTCGCATTAGTGAGCCGCCCATGCGTCGCCTTTTCGTCCTTCTTGTCCCTTCCGTCCTTCTCGCCGCCGATCCGGCGATGCCGGAGAAACACCGCGCTCTTTTCAAAGCGCACTGCGTGAGCTGTCACGGGCCAGAGAAGCAGAAAGGGAAGTTTCGAGTCGATGATCTGCCGCTGGCGATCACGAATGTCGAAATCGCGGAGAAGTGGCAGAAGGTGCTGAATGCGATGAACTCGGGCGACATGCCACCGGAGGACGAAAAACAGCCTCCAAGTGCCGCGAAGGCTGATTTCCTCGATGATCTGGCAAATGTGATGGTCGCGGCTCGGAGGACTCTCGGTGATCAAAAGGGCGTGATCACGATGCGGCGGCTGAATCGTCGCGAATACAAAAACACGCTGCGGGAGCTGCTCGGCGTGGAGATCAATGTGGCGGAGTTGCCGCCGGATGGTGGCTCGGGGGCCTTTGATACCGTGGGTTCGAACCTCTTCATGTCGGCGAACCAGATCGAGCAGTATCAGGCGCTGGGTCGTGAGGCGTTGGAGGAGGCTTTTGCCTGGCAGACCGCCGCGAGCGTGACGAAGAAGCTGCATTACGAGGGCGAAACGACGACGCCGAAGGTGCGGGACTTTGTGAAGTATCAAATCGATGCCCGCGAGCGTGCGCAGAAGTGGGTGAAGGCCGTCGATGACGCCGCCGCGAAGCCGGAGAACAAGGAAATCGTCGCGAAGATCCAAGAGGAGGTGAAGAACAATGTGTCGCGCTTCCGCCGCGAGTGGGCCCGCATTCCCGGTGCACCGAACCCGCGCACGTTTGGCTTTGATAAGAAAGGCGAGAACGATGCCGACCTCGCGAACGATTCGCTCGGCGCGGGCTGGCTGAAGTATCACGAGTATTATATCGGCATGCCCGACGTGGATCGCGGAGCTTACCTGGGCGTGCAGACGCGGCATCCGGCGGAGCTGAACGTGAACTACATCGAGCTGCTCGTGCCTTTTGACTGGCCGGTGGGCGACTACATTGTTCGCGTGCGAACGGCGGCGGTAAAGGACGCACCAGCGGAGCGTCGCTTCCTCGATTTCGGCATTCATGCCCGCACGGGCAAGGTGCTGAACACCTACGAGATCACCGGCACGATGGAAAACCCGCAAACCATCGAGATCCCGCTCACACTGACGCGAGCGAACCTGACGCGAGAGAATCGCTCGCTATTCTTCCGCGAGAAAGGCAGTTGGGACACCAACGAAGAAGGCAATCGCAAGCGTGCCGAGGCCGTGAAGCGCAACGGCATCGGCCCCGAACTCGCGCTGTGGGTGGACTGGATCGAGATCGAACGCGTGCCGAATGCCGCGAAGCCAACGCCGCCCGGCTTTGCCTCGCTGAAGCTGCTGCTCGATGACAAATCGCCCGCGCCCGCCGCTGCCGAACTGCGTGCGGCCTTCGAGCGCTTCGCCACCGAGGCCTTTCGCGGCACCGCGCCGCCTGCGGACTATGTGGATCGCTTGATGCGCCTCTACGACGTGCGCCGCAAAGCCGGTGACAAGCCCGTGGCCGCGCTGAAGGAGACGCTCTCCGTCGTGCTGGCCTCGCCGATGTTTCTCTACCTCGCGGAGCCATCGCCGGATGAAAAACGCCGCTCTTTGACGAGTGCGGAACTCGCCACACGGCTCTCCTATTTCCTCTGGAGTGCGCCACCGGATGCCGAGTTGCGAAAGAGCGATCTCTCGAAGCCCGAAGTGCTCGCCGCACAAACCAACCGTCTGCTCGATGATCCGCGTTCGGAAGGCTTTTTGACGGCGTTTGTGCATCAATGGCTCGGACTGGATCGCATCGACTTCTTTGAGGTGAATCGGGCGCTGTATCCGCGCTTTGACACCGGCACGAAGGTGGCCGCCAAAGGCGAGATCCACGAAACCATCGCGCACATCCTGAAGCACAACGCCAGCCTGCGTGATCTGCTCAAAGCCGACTACGTGGTCATCAATCGCGTGCTCGCCCACTACTACGGCATCACGGGCGTGAAGGGCGACGGCTACGAGAAGGTATCGCTGCCCAAGGACTCGCCGCGCGGCGGCCTGCTCGGCATGGCGGCCATTCATTTCATGGGTGGCAACGGCGAGCGCACCAGCCCCGTCGAACGTGGTGCCTGGGTGCTGCGCAAGCTCCTGCACGATCCGCCACCGCCCGCTCCTGCGAACGTGCCCGCCATCACGCGACTCGCGGGCAAGGTGCTGACCACTCGCGAGCGCCTGCTCGCACATCAGGAGGAGCCGCAGTGCGCCAGTTGCCATCGCAAAATCGACCCCATCGGCTTCGGTTTGGAAAACTTCGACGCCGCCGGCCAATGGCGCACCGAGGACAGCTACACCGCCCTCGACGCCAACGGCAAACCCGACCCCAAGAGCACCAAGCGCTGGCCCATCGACCCCGCCGCCGCCTTCCACAAAGGCCCGTCCTTCACCGACTTCTTCGCCCTCCGCGACCTCATCGCCAGCAAGTCCAACGCCTTCGCCCGCAGCTTTAGCGAAGCCCTGATCGAGTTCGCGCTGGGAAGGCCAATCGGCTTCCGCGACGAACCACTGATCGACGACATGGTCACTCAAGCCAGCAAGAAAGACCTCGCGATGCGCGAGTTCATTCACGCACTGGTCAGCAGCCAAGAATTTCACACGAAGTAGTCCCCTATGAAAACCCGCCGTCACTTTCTCCAATCCAGCACCTCGCTCATTGCATTGCCTGCTTTGGAGTCGCTGGACTTTCGTCGATTTGCTTCGGCAGCGGCTCCGGCGGCACTGCCGAAGCGGTTGGTGTTTCTCGGCTTTGGCTGGGGGATAACGACGGAGACTTGGTTTCCGGACATCAAGCAGACGGGGACGGATTACACGCTGCCGGAGGGCTTGAAGCCGCTGGCACGGCACAAGGCGGGCTTCACGGTGGTGCAGGGGCTTTGGAACAAATACTCGAACTAAGTTCCTCGCGTTGCGGGGGCTCATTGATGCGCTGGTAAACAGCTAGGAGTTTCGGACAAAGGGAGACTCTCGCGCCTGAGCCCCAAGTGAAGTTGGCGGGTTTCCGGGTGAACCACCTTTCACCTTGTCGCCTTCTGCCAATGACCTTAGCTTTTCTGACCACGCCGTCGTGGGTTCATGAATCTACTCCCGCCATGAAAACCATCGCCTGCTCCTTCGCCCTCAGCCTTGCCGTTGTCTCCGCTTCCATGTCTGCCGAACATTCCGTTACCTCCGCCCCTTGGGGAACTGCCAAAGATGGCTCCGCTGTGGAGCTATGGACTCTGAAGAACAAGGCTGGGATGGAAGCCAAGATTGCCACTTATGGTGGCATCATCGTGTCGCTCACGGCCCCGGATCGTTCAGGAAAGTTCGCCGATGTGGTGTTGGGCAAGTCCTCGCTGGCTGAGTATGAGGCGGGGCATCCGTTCTTCGGCTGCATCACGGGGCGCTACGCGAATCGCATTGGTGGGGCGAAGTTCACCCTTGATGGCCAGGAGGTGAAGGTGACGCCCACGGGCGGTGCCAAGCACTCCCTTCATGGCGGCAAAGTGGGTTTTGATAAGAAGGTCTGGAGCGCACAGAAGAACGAGAAGCCCGATGCTGTGGGAGTGGCGATGTATTATGTGAGTGCTGATGGCGAGGAGGGTTATCCAGGCGAGCTTGCCTGTGTGGTGACTTACCTGCTTACGGATTCGAATGAATTGAGCATCGACTACGCGGCGACGACAACGAAGCCGACGGTGGTGAACCTCACGAATCACAGCTACTTCAACCTCGAAGGCGAAGGCAGCGGGACGGCGCTGGACCATGAGCTGACGCTTTATGCTGATGGCTTCACCGCCACGAATGCCGACCTCATTCCGACGGGCGAGATCACGCCGGTCAAAGGGACTCCACTCGACTTCACGACTGCCCACAAGATTGGCGAACGCATCAATGCGGACTACGAGCCGCTGAAGCAGGGCATGGGCTATGATCACAATTTTGTCATTAATGA
>CAUJJC010000180.1 GCA_963204975.1 Verrucomicrobiota bacterium
CAGCGGTCGTGTCGCAGTTCGAGTCCCTGCTCTCCCCGGTTCATCCTTCATCTTTCATCCTTCATCCTTCCTTCTCATGTGTGGCCTAGCCGGATTCTTTGGACCTCCATCGCGCAACGACAGCGAGCTGCAGAGCATCGCGCAGCGCATGAACGACACGATCTACCTTCGCGGGCCGGACAGCCACGGCGTGTGGAGCGATCAGCAGCACGGCATCGCGCTCGGACATCGTCGTCTGTCGATTCTCGATCTCTCGCCCGAAGGCCACCAGCCGATGACCTCGCAGAACGGTCGCTTCGTCATCGTCTTCAATGGCGAGGTGTATAACTTCCAGGAGCTGCGCAAGGAACTCGAGCCGCACGGCCACACTTGGCGTGGTCACAGCGACACCGAGATCATGCTCGCCGCGTTTTGTCAGTGGGGCGTGCTGGAGGCCACCAAGCGCTTCAATGGCATGTTCGCTTTCGCAGTGTGGGATCGCGACGAGAAGAAGCTCCACATCGCTCGCGACCGCCTCGGCGAGAAGCCGCTCTACTACGGCTGGCTGCCGGATGGCACGTTGCTCTTCGGCTCCGAGCTGAAAACCTTCAAACCGTATCCCGGCTTCGCACCGACGATCAATCGCGACGCCATCGCCGGCTTGCTGAAGCTCAACTACATCGCCGAGCCGCACTCGATTTACGAAGGCATCCAGAAGCTCCCGCCCGCAGGCTTGCTGACGTGGGATGGTAGCGCCGCACGACCCAAGCCGCAGCTATACTGGAGCATGAAGGAGGTCGCCGAATCATCGCTGACCAATCCTTTCACTGGCAGCGAAACCGAAGCCGTCGATCAGCTCGAAGCGCTGCTCAAAGACGCCGTCGGCATCCGCATGATCTCCGATGTGCCGCTCGGTGCTTTCCTGTCGGGCGGCGTCGATTCATCGACCATCGTCGCGCTGATGCAGGCGCAGAGCAGCAAGCCGGTGCGCACGTTCACCATCGGCTTTCACGAGAAGAATTACAACGAAGCGCTCTTCGCCAAGGAAGTCGCTCAGCACCTCGGCACCGATCACACCGAACTCTACGTCACACCCAAAGACGCGCTCGATGTCATCCCCAAGATCCCCGAACTCTACGACGAGCCGTTCAGCGACTACTCGCAGATTCCAACCTTCCTCGTCTGCCAGCTCGCGCGCCAGCATGTGACCGTGGCGCTCAGCGGCGACGCGGGCGACGAGTTGTTCTCCGGCTACGAGCGCTACTTCGTGGGCCGCAAGGTCTGGAACAAGATCAGCGCGCTGCCCGGCTTTGGTCGTAGCGCACTCGCGGGCAGCCTCACGATGCTTTCCGCGCGCACGCTCAACACCTTGATCGAACCGTTCAAGAAGCTGCTGCCCGCGAAGTATCACCACGTCTCGGTCGGTGATAAGTTGCACAAGCTCGCCGAGGTCCTGCGCGTGTCCGAACCGGTGGACATGTATCAGAACCTCGTGAGCCACTGGAAGCATCCTGAACAAATCGTCATTAACGGTCGCGAGCCAAGCACGGCATTGATCGACAACACCAACTGGCCCCGCGTTCCTGACTTCACCCACCGCATGATGCACCTCGATATGGAGACTTATCTCCCCGGCGACATCCTCACCAAGGTGGATCGTGCGAGCATGGGCGTCAGCCTGGAGGGCCGCATTCCGTTGCTCGATCCACGCGTGATCGAGTTCGCGTGGCGGCTGCCTTTGTCGATGAAGGTGAAGGGCGACACCGGCAAGTGGGCGCTGCGACAAGTGCTGTATCGCCATGTGCCTCAGCGTCTGATTGATCGCCCGAAGATGGGCTTCAGCGTGCCCATTGGTGCGTGGCTGCGCGGTGAACTGCGCGACTGGGCCGAGGACTTGCTCGATGAATCACGGCTCAAGCGAGAAGGCTACTTCCACCCCGCACCGATTCGCGAGAAGTGGGCCGAGCACCTCGCTGGCTCGCGCAACTGGCAATACTACCTCTGGGACGTGCTCATGTTCCAGGCCTGGCTCGAAGCACAGCGTTAAATTTCATGAATCCCCCCCCTCCATCTCACCAACGAGTCTATATCCTCGACCTTCTGCGATTCATCGCAGCGTTCGGGGTGATGCTCTACCACTACACCTGGCGATTGCCCACCGTGGATCATCTCGGCGGACCGCAGTTCCCGGAGCTGGATGTTTGGACTCGTTACCTTCACCTGGGGGTGCAGTTGTTCTTCATGATCAGCGGCTTTGTGATCGCCTTCTCGGCCGAGGGTAAAACAGCCGGCCAGTTTGCGTGGTCGCGTTTTGTTCGGCTCTATCCAGCTTACTGGTTGTGCGTGCTCATCACCTTCACGGTCTGTCACTACTTGTGGCGACCGCATTTCGAACTCGGCATCCGCGAGGGATTGATCAATCTCACCATGCTCCAGAGTTACTTCAAGGTGCCCAACGTTGAATGGGCCTATTGGACGCTGGCGGAAGAGCTGCGGTTTTACATCCTTGTGGCTCTGCTGCTGGCCCTCAGACAATGGCATCGAATGCTCGCGTTTGTCGCAGTCTGGATGCTCCTGTGCTTCGTTGATCTGTTCAAGCATGTGCCTCTCGCGCACTACGAAATGGCATTGGCACAAGCACCGTTTTTTGCCGCTGGCATGGTCTATTACGATGCCTTTAAGCGGGGCTTCAAACCTGTCCACTGGGTGCTCATTGCTGTGACCGCTGCGCTCGGGTGCAAGCGCTTCCTCGACTGGTCCCATCAAGACGCGATCGAGCGCCACGCGGTGTGTTCGCCCATGGTCATCGTTTGCATTCTGCTGCTGATGCACCTGATCTTCATCGGCATCGCATCGCACAAACTGGCCATCCGCAAAAACTTTGCCCTGCTCACCATGGCGGGAGGTGTGACCTATCCGCTTTATCTGATTCACAATCGAGTGGGGTTTAGTGTCGTCATTGCGCTCGAGCCAGTTGTGGGACGCTGGCAGGCTCTCGTCCTCACATGCCTCGGAGCGCTCGTCCTGGCGTATGGAATCTGGAAGTTTTGGGAGCTGCCATTCTCCGCCTTGCTGCGGCGGCTGAAGGGCCGGGGCGAAGGTCATGCACGGTTGACGAAGCCCGTGCCTATGTGAAAATTCACATGTGCCCAGCAAAATAGACATCCCCCGCAAGTCCATCTACCGCCTCAGCATCTACCAGCGCTGTCTCTCGCGTCTGAAAGAGAACGGCGTCGAGACCGTGTCCTCCGATGCCCTGGCCAAGGCCGCTGGCGTGAAGAGCACTCAGTTGCGCAAGGACCTCACCTACTTCGGGCAGTTCGGCACGCGCGGGTTGGGATACAATGTCAGCCAGCTCAGCCGGACGATAGGTGACGTGCTCGGGCACAATCGTTTGCAGCCCGTGATCCTGGTGGGCGTGGGGAATCTGGGCTCCGCTTTGCTTCGCTACGGTGGGTTCCGAAAGGAAGGTTTCGAGATCGTGGCTGCCTTCGATGTGTCTCCCAATCCGGCCCGTGTGGCGGAAACGAATGTGACTCTTCACAACATCGACAAGCTGGCCACTTTTGTGAATCAGCACCATGTGAAGATGGCCATCCTCACCGTGCCCGTGATGGCCGCGCAATCTGTGAGCAATCTGCTCGTGGACGCAGGCATCCAGGCCATCCTCAACTTCTCACCCACGGTGATCGAAGTGCCCGAGCACGTCGTGGTGAACAGCGTGGACCTCGCCGTCGAACTCGAGAACCTCAGCTACTTCATTCGCTAGAGTTCCTCGCGCACGCGCTTCACGCCTTCGACCATGTTGATCAGCTTCTGCTTCGCTGCCCAGCGAGCCGTCTGGCTGAGTCCGCAATCAGGTGCAAAGACCAGCCTGTCAGCTGGCGCATGTCTCACACACGCTCGCACCGCGTCGGCCACTTGGTCCACGGTTTCAATGTGGTAGCTCTTCACGTCGATGATGCCCACGGCCACATCGTAGTGCTCGGACATCGGCTTGATGATCTCCAGCTCGGCATACTCGCGATTCGCCATTTCGACGTGAACTTCATCCGCGTGAAGATCGAAGAAGGCAGGGAACAACGGTGCATACTTCCGCCATCCGACCGGGTGCCCTTTGAAGTTGCCGAAGCACAGGTGAGTGCAAATGCGGGCCTTGCCGCGCGCAGGTTCCACGGTGCGATTGAAGATGTCCACGAAGCGTCGTGTGTCTTCCTTCCATCCGTAGCAACTCATGCTCGGCTCATCGACGCAGATCTCCAGACACCTCGCGGCCACGAGGTCCTCGATCTCCTTCCTCACGATGGGAAGGAGCGCCTCCGTGATGGCATAGCGATCCTTGTAGCTGGCATTGGGAGCCAGCCTGCCGCTGAGCGTGAAGGGACCAGGCACGCTCACCTTCAATTGCTTCTCAGAGGCCGCACCCAGACGTTCCAGCCGCTTGAACTCCTCCACGGCACCGAGCCCTCGGGGCGCACGCAGTTCACCGATGATCTCGTGCTTGCCCCGCTGATCATGCGCTGGCGGACCAAAGCGTCGTGGACTTGCAGGCTCCAGCGCAATGCCCTCAATAAAACCGTAGAACGACAGGTTGAAATCAAAGCGCGTCTGCTCGCCGTCGGTGATCACATCGAGATCGGCATCAATCTGGTCGTCGATGGCCACGCGAGCGGCATCGTCCTGCATCTCCGCTATGTCGGCGTTGCCGAACTGATCGAGATGCTTCGAAGCAAACTCCAGCCAGCCAGGGAATGGGTAGCTGCCGATGACAGAGGTGCGGAGAGGTTGGGAGTGCATAAAAATGTTAGGCTCCAAGGTTCTGGTAATACTTCGCGATGCGTCGGGCGTGCTCGTCATACGCAGCTTCGAACAGCGTCGTTGCTTTCTCTGCTCCGCACACGGCTCCTGCGGTGAGCACCTTCGGAGGCTGGCCCGCTTTCGTTAGGCGTGCAGCCACCTCGGCTTTGATCGAGTTGATCAGCAGGCAACCGCCCACAGTGCTGCCAGGTGCCACTGGTGTCTCAAGGCCATCCACGCGGACCATCGCGTCGCCCACTGGAGCACCGGTGTCGAGCACGAGGTCGGCGAAATCTTGCAGCTTCTTGCCATCGCGGTGCTTGCTGGTGCTCGCCTCACTGTGCGTGGTGCTGATGATGGCCACCACTTTCACGCCGCGTCGCTGAAACTCCTCCGCCATCTCCACCGGCACCACATTGCATCCGCCCGATGAGATGATCAGCGCGCTGTCGCCTTGCTTGAGATCGAAATTGCGCAGGATGCGGGCGGCGAAACCACTGACGTTCTCGAGGAACATCGCCTGTCGCTGGCCATTCGCGCCGACGACGAGGTTGTGAAAGGTGAGCGATAGTTCGACGATGGGATTGAACCCTGGGAACGACCCGTAACGCGGCCACATCTCCTCGACCATGATGCGGCTGTGCCCGGAGCCAAACACATGCACCATCTGACCCTGAAGGATGGTCCCTGCGAACAAATCAGCAGCTTGGTGAATGAGAGGCAGTTGGTCACGCACTCGGGCGATCAGGCCTTCGCTTCGGGTCAGATAATCTTCGGCAGGTGTCATGCTGCTAGCACTAAGGGGAGGCTGTCGCGGCTGACAACGTGAAGCTGCATGTTCCAGGCAAGGCTGAACGCATTGTGAATACGCTCACTCCTTCATTGCCGAGTAGAAGGCGCGGTTGGCTGGTGGTGCAGGATCGGTGAGTGTGATCGTGGCTCCATTGATCGTCTGCGAGGCACTGCTCACGGGTGCCCAGAAGCCGCCAGCGAGGTCAGTGCAGCGCCACAACGTGTAAGTCTTTCCAGATTCATAGGCCAGACTCATCGAGAACGAGGTGCCCTTCACCGGGTTCGTCACCGCAGGCACGGCGCTCGTGGTGTAGCTGCCGAGTTCATACCTGAGGCGATGGTAGTAGCTCTGCTGTTCGGTGGTCATCGTGCTGATCAGGTTGGTGGCCTCATACGGATCGGATTGCAGATCGTAGAATTCTTCCGTGCCATTGTTCAGACGGACGAGCTTGTAGCGGCTGTCACGCAGGGTGCGTCCGCCGCTCGAAGGATCGGCACTGAAGAGTTCATTGAAGCTGCGATCACGCGTGTTGGTCTGGTTTTGCAGCAATGACTTGAGACTGCGCGAGTCTTCCGCAGTGCTGGTGATGCCTGCGATATCGAGGATCGTGGCGAACAAGTCCACGACATGCACGAACTCGGTCACCGTTCGCCCCGGCGACACCACATCAGGCCCATTGATGATGAAGGGCACTCGGGTGCCGCCTTCATACAGGGAGCCTTTGGCGTGGGTCGAGTTGTAAGGCGACTGAATCACTTGCCCCGGCGTGCCATTGTCGCCGATGAAGATGATGGTCGTGGTGCTGCGATTCACAGAGGCCAGGAGGTTGCCAATCTCCGTGTCCATGGCTTCGATCGACGCTTCGTAGCGGTTTCGATTTCCTGTGGGGCTGCCGTAGCTGTGGAGGTTG
>CAUJJC010000181.1 GCA_963204975.1 Verrucomicrobiota bacterium
GCTCGGCCACCCATGCCTCGCTCTGCCATGACGCTGCCAGACGTTCCGCAAAAGTCTGATCGTCCGTTGTGAAGAGGAACTGCGCCTTGTCTGCCCGCACCTTCACGCCCGTGGTCGTCATCTCGCTATCGAGGTCGCGCAGGCTTTCCTCAAACTCCGCGCACGCCTCCTCGTCGAGGAGATACTTCTTCCCATTCGGAGCCTGGGCATTGCGCCGACCCGTGCGGATCATTTGCATCACCTCGGCCCGCGTGATGCGGAAGCCATCGGAGGCCTCGTATGCGATGTCCAGGGACAGCCAGTCATGGCCCGAGCGCTGCTCGTCCGGGTGCTGAGGTTCGAGTGTCCGCGGTGTGATGCGCAGCAGACCCTTCGTTGCTGCGCGCCAGCGATCACCTTCCACAATGCGGAACACGCGCTGCAATCGCGGCAACTCGCTCGCATAAAAACGCGCCCCCTTGTCCTGCCCTTGAAGTCGGAGTGTGGTGCTGCTCGCCGCTTCAAATCCGATGTCAAAAAGACGCTCCGCTGCCGCCTTCTCGCGCTCAATGTTGCGGGAGTAGAATCGGTGCTCGTGCTCTGTGGATTCGAGCGGAAACTTCACACCGCTCACCTCGCTGAGCGATCCTTCCATCACGATCCATCGGGCCGTGCCGTGGACGGCATAAAGTCGAGCCTCCACCACCTGCATCGAGCCATCGAGATGCAGCTCGAACTCGCACGGCAACGGCATCAGATGCAATGAACCCAACGACTTGCCTTCCAGTCGGAGGATCATGGATTCATCGAGCGCGGCACGATGCTGCACCAGCCACGCCAAGGAACGCACCGCCCTTCGCAACTCGAAGACTTCGCCCACCAGACGACGCGCCTCGGTGTCGAGCGAAGGCAGGGCAAACAACGACCTCGTCTCATGGCAGAAGCACCACGGCGCAGCGATGGGTTTGATCGATGAACTATCGAGCGTGAAGACCACATCTTCATCATCCTCGCTCGCCACCATTGGCAGCCGCACAGGATCGAGCGCCACGCTCACCTTGATCTCATCCGTGATCGGAGCCGAGGGCTTGCCCGCGATCACCATCCCATGCCCAGCCGCGGCATTGAGGAAGGTGGCGAGGTCATTCTTCGTTAGCATCAGCGGCATCGAGCCGGGCCTCAGCCCCTGCTCGCGCAACCAGCCCGCGATCATCCCGTCCGGCGCGGTTCCGGCTCCAGGTTCAAACTTCAAAAACACCGCCGCCTGGCCGGTGAAGGTGCCGTTGAGCAAATTGTCTGGCAGGAAGATGGAGAAGCGTCCCGGTGGCGGTGCCTGAACCGTGGCTGTCGGCTGAACACTGACCACGGGCCGTGGAGCACTCGCTGGGGCCGGGCGCGTCATGGTTTGCAATCCCGATGGAGCCTTCCGCAAAGTGGACAAAGCCACCGCGATCGAATGCGCACAAATCATCCCCCGCCCTCGCGAGGTGGGACAGGTGCAGAGATTCTCCACATCCGTGCGAGAACGAATCGCCAGTCCGCTGGTGTAGCGCTTGGGACCCTCGGTCACCAGGCCCCGAACGTCCGTGCCTTCGCGCTTCACTTCGCCCACGACGCCACGCTCCAGCAGGCTGCGTGCTACCTTCAGCACCTGCCACCCGCCGATGTCGCCCAACCATTTCTCTGTGATGTCCATTTTCTTTCTGGCGCTGAGGGAGGTTTGTGTTGAAATACCGCCCTCGTAACGCCTAGCTCGTAAGATGAGGATCGTCGCCATCGCAAACCAAAAAGGAGGAGTCGGAAAGACCACCACCGCCATCAATCTATCGGCGTGTCTGGCTCAGAGAGGCGTTCGCGTGCTGCTCCTGGACCTCGATCCACAAGGCAATGCTACCAGCGGACTCGGCATCGCCCAGGAAGATGGCGGCAGCCTCTATCCCGCGCTCGTCAGCAACATTGAAGCGAAAAAACTCATCCGCAGCACCCGCCTGCCCAACCTTTCCATCATTCGTTCGCACCAGGAACTCGCTGGCTGTGAAATCGAACTCGCCCAGCTGGGCAATCATCTCGTCCGCCTCCGCGAGGTGCTCACCCCCCTGCGTTACAGCGGCCACTTTGACTACCTCATCATGGACTGCCCTCCCTCCCTCGGCGTGCTCATGACCGGAGCCCTGAGCGCTGCGGACGAACTGGTGGTCCCGATCCAGTGCGAATACTTCGGCCTCGAAGGTCTCTCCAAGATCGTCAATGTGGTGCAGCAGATCCGCGAGTGCGGTGCCAATCCGAACCTCAATCTCGAAGGCATCGTGATGACCATGTATGATTCGCGCGCCAACCTCGCCCAGCAGGTGGTGAGCGACGTGCGGAACTACTTCTCCGAGATCATCTACAACACGATCATCCCGCGCACGATCCGTCTTGGCGAAGCCCCCAGCTTTGGCAAAAGCATCATCGAATACGATCCCGCCGGACGCGGAGCCCAGGCCTACCGGGCGCTGGCTGAGGAGTTCCTCGCACGCCGCGCACCAGCCGCGCACGCCGCGGCCTAACGGCCACCCGTCTTCTCAAAGAAGAGCGTCATCTCATTCCTGTTCGACGGCAAATGCGTCCGTGCGATCAGGCGCAGTCCAGCCTCAGCCGCATCTACCTCGACGGAACCGATGATCGAAATCGGCTCATCAAGTGACTCCACCTTGGGCAGTTTCAGTGTGAAAACCACCAATCCTTTCCGCAGGAGTGCCTTCGATACGCGGGCCACATGCGCGATGGAATCAAAGGGTGAGCCGTTCAGATCGCAAAGCACCGCCTCGTAGTTCCAGTCCGGCATCGGCGTGAACTCGGACACGTTCTTCTTCACGACGATAAGGCCCGGCTTGCCCACGACTCGCGGGTCCATCGCACCTGTGTCCACCGCCGTCACACGGTAGTGACGAGCGAGCAATTCCTGCGTCATCCCCCCTGGGGCCGCGCCCAGTTCCAGCCAGCGAGACTGCTCTTTCGGAGGCGAGCGGAACAAGCGCAGATGATGCAGCGCCTCGACGATCTTCGCACCCGCGCGGCTCACCATGTCCTCTGTGTCGTGAGGCATGAATTTGGTGCCACCGGGATACAGACCATTGCACCACTTCGGCGTCTCCAATCCACAGTAAAGTCCCTCGCGGCCCACCATGCAAAAAAGTGTTTTCCGATTGGAGTCCTGCATCTCCACATCATTGACAGGCATTTCAGGAAAGACTTGCTTCAGCCGCCCGCGAAGATTCGAGGCCATCAGCTTGTAGTAGGGATCAGGCGACGAAGGATTGAGTGCGCCCACGAACAAGGCCTGCGGTGAACGATTGCCAAACTTGGTCAGCATCGTCTGCGCGGCCTTCTCGATAAAGGTGTCCATCTTCGCCGGGTTGCAGGGCCAGATGTGATGCATCGGCAGCATCCAGCGGATGAAGGAAGACACCGTCGAGTCTTTCATCGCCTGAAGACTTGCCACTCTCCAAAGACGAAATCCACCGGGGAACTTCTTTGCCTCCACGGCCCCTAGCCGCATCTTCATTTCATCGACTACACCCTCAAAGGTAGCCGAGATGCGAACCAGCACATGCTGCTCGGAACTGGTGGCGGGAGGAGAAGATTCGGAATCAGAACTCATAGACAAAAAGGGGCCGGGAGTGGAACCCTCCTCATCGCCCGAGAGCCCAGGCATCGCAACAGGCTTTCGCACATTCACTAGGTTCGCGTTGTTTCCGCTCGGCAAGTCCTTCGAGTTGATGCAAAGACACCGCGCCATGATCAAAGTCTATGCCTACAAAGGCTGCTCCACCTGCCGCAACGCCATCAAGTGGCTCACCCAGCACCACATCCCTTTCGTCGAGCTGCCCATTCGCGAGACGCCGCCCTACATCGCCGAGCTGAAGGCGATGCTTGCCGCACAGGGCAACGATTTGAAACGCCTCTTCAACACTTCCGGCCAGGACTACCGTGCCCTCGGCATCAAGGACAAGCTGTCATCTTTGAGCGTCTCAGCGGCCTTGGAATTGCTCGCCTCCAATGGCAACCTCATCAAGCGTCCCTTCGCCCTCAATGTCGATCACACGGTGGGACTCGTCGGCTTCAAGGAACCAGAGTGGACCCAAGCCCTTCGATAGTCCGTCCGTTACCGACCCGCCCGAAGAAGCAATCCATGATGCGGCGTGCTCAATCTCGACAAATCCCGTTGCCCTGTCCGCATCGTATGCAATGAACCCGCCGTTTGGGGCGTTCAATTCACCGTTCCATCTCCATCCTTCTGATTTCACACATCCATGTCGATTCCCCACCTTCCCGCCCTTCGCCGAGGCAACGCCTACGATTCGCTCGACAAAGTCCAGGTCAAAGATCACCGCACTGGCGAGGTGATGGCGGAGGTGTCCCAGGTGGGTGCCGGTATTCTGCGCAAGGACTTGGCCCGGCTCAACGAAGCACGCGAGGCGCTCAAGAAATTCACCGTCGAGCAGATGCTGGAGATTTGTCACAAAGCCGGCGATCTCTTCATGAACGGCACGCTCCCGGTTGGTGATCGTGGTCACACGCAGAGTCCGCAGGATTACATTGCCACCCTGTCCCGCACCAGCGGCCTGCCGCACATCATGGTGAAGCGCAACATGGTGAAGATCACGTATGCGATGCAAAACATGCGCACCGTGCTCAACGGCCTCACACGCGGGCTCGACCTCAGCGTCATTGATCGTGGGTTCGGTGAGCAAGCTGGCTGCCCTGTGGCCTACTTGGCGACGACGAAGGCGCTCGGCCTCGTGATGCCCAGCAACTCACCAGCGGTGAACTCGCTCTGGCTTCCTGCCATCGCGCTAAAGATTCCCGTCATCATCAAGCCAGGCCGCGAAGAGCCTTGGACGCCGTATCGTCTCGTGCAGGCTTTCATCGCTGCGGGCGCACCAGCGGAAGCGTTCGGATTCTACCCGACTGATCACGAAGGCAGCGGTGAGGTCGTGAAGCTCTGCGGTCGCAACCTCGTCTTCGGCGATGTGGCGATGGCCAAGATGTATGAAGGCAATCCACGGGTGCAGGTGCACGGCCCGGGCTGGAGCAAGATCCTCATCGGCGAAGACAAGATCGAAAACTGGCGCGACTACATCGACGTGATCGTGGAATCGATCAGCGCCAACGGCGGTCGTTCCTGCATCAATGCGAGCGCTGTGCTGGTGCCGAAGTATGGCAAGGAAATCGCCGACGCCATCGCGGCCAAGGTGGGTGCCTTCGACCCTGCTGCACCCGATGACGAGAACGCCAAGCTCTCCGGCTTCGCTAACACGAAGATGGCCGACTACATCGACAGCGCCATCGACGCCGACCTCAAGACGCCCGGCGCGGAAGACATGACCGCGAAGTATCGCAACGGCCCACGCAAGGTCGAGTTCCAGGGTGGCACCTACCTGCGCCCCACGATCATTCATTGCTCCAGCACCGATCACCCGCTCTACAACCGCGAGTTCCTCTGCCCTTATGCCACCGTCGTGGAAGTGCCGCAGAAGGACATGCTCTCCAAGATCAACTACAGCCTCGTGGTCACCGCGATCACCGCTGATCCGAAGTTCATGGAGCAACTCATGGAATGCGAACTCATCGACCGCCTCAACATCGGGCCGATCAGCACGATGAAGATCAGTTGGGACCAGCCACACGAGGGCAACATGTTCGAGTTCCTCTACAAGCGCCGCTCCATCGACTGCGCGTAAAGACCCGATCAGACCGAACGCGGCATTCGGGGTTAAACGAAAAAAGGACAGCCAAGCGGATGCCTGGCTGTCCTTTTTGTTGATGCTTATTAGCTCGATTACTGGCAGGCTTCGCAGGTGCCACCGTTGCGCATGGACTCGATGGAGCAGGCGAGCTTCTCTTCCAGGCTGTATTCGCGCTTGGCGCTCTCGGCAGCGGCCGCAGCGGTGCTGCCGACGATGCCTCGCTTCTCCTTGCTCACTTCGCTGGTGGCTTGCTCGATGTTGGAGGCGGAGCGGGTGCGCAGATAGTAGGTGGTTTTGAGGCCTTTCTTCCATGCGTTGCGATACATGAGCGAGAGGGCGGGCATCTCGGCGCTGCCGAACCAGAGGTTCACGCTCTGGCTTTGGTCGATCCACTTCTGCCGGCGCGCGGCGGCGTCGATGATGAAGGCGGGGTCGATAGCGAAGGCGGTGGCGTATTTGCGCTTCAGGTCGAGGGGGATCTCGTCGATACTTTCCAGTTCGCCGTTGGTGTATTTGAGCTTGTTCTGGATGTCAGTGGTCCAGAGGGCGCGCTTCTTGAGGTCCTTCACGAGGTAAGGATTGAGCACGATGAACTGGCCGCCGAGATTGCTCTTGGTGAAGCAGTTGGTGAACATGGGCTCGATGCACGGGCTGGAGCCCATGATGTTGGAGATG
>CAUJJC010000182.1 GCA_963204975.1 Verrucomicrobiota bacterium
CTTGGACACGAGCTTCCTGATCACGCTGGCAGATTCCAGTCGTGCCCATCACGATGCAGCGCGGAAGTATTGGCGCTACTTCACTGAGAACGGCTTGCCGATGTTCCTGCCCACGATTGTGGTTTCGGAGTTCTACATCAAGCAGGCGATCCCGCCTGACATCTTGCGCGCCTGCGTGGTGCTGCCGTTTAACTGGGATGATGCACTCAAGGCGGCCTCGTTTGACTTTTCCAAAGTGGACAGGTAAGGGCTGTCGCGAGATGCGCTCAAGGATGACGTGAAGATCATCGCGCAGACTGTGGTCAAGGACGCGGCCCTTGTCATCACAGACGACTCGGCTTCTTTCTACAAGTTCGCACAACAGCTCGTCGCTACCGGTGCGGCAGCCTTTCGTCCGATCAAACTGGAGGACGGGTTCGATATCGCGTTTCTGAACGCGACTGGCCAGCGGGAGCTTGGGCTTCAAACCGACGAGGATGAATCGGAATAGTCTGCTCTCTCCTGCATGGCCTACACCGACATCAACAGCGAGGACCGGCTGGTTCAGCAGACGTTTGCTGAGCATCTGGAAGACGTGCTGGGATGGGACAGCGTGTATGCCTACAAGGCGGAGACCTTTGGCCCTGATGGCACGCTAGGCCGGAAGGATGCACGCGAGGTGGTGCTGACTCGTGACCTGCGCGCGGCGCTGGTGCGGCTGAATCCTGCCTTGCCAGCCAAGGCCATCGACGAGGCCGTGGCGAAGATGACACGGCATGATTTCTCCCGCTCGCTGCTCCAGCACAATGAAGCGTTTCACGACTGCATCCGCGATGGTGTGCCGGTGGACTACCAGGATGAAAATGGCCGAAAGCGCACCACCAGAGCGCGAGTGATTGATTTCGACGTGGTGGCGAATAACCGCTTCCTCGCCGTGCGTGAGCTGTGCATCACGGGCCTGCGTGCGCCGAGCTACAACCGCCGAGCGGACCTGGTGTGCTTCGTGAACGGGCTGCCGCTGGTATTCATCGAACTGAAGGCGATCTATCGAAACATCCGCGCGGGGTTTGATCACAACCTTACGAATTACATGATGGAGACGGAGCACGCCTTTCATCACAATGCCTTCCTGATCGTGAGCAATGGCGACAACGCCCGCTATGGCTCGATCACGAGCGGCTGGGATCACTTCGCCGAATGGAAGCGCAACGATGAGCAGGACAAGGGCAAGGTGAAGGCCGAGGTGCTGCTCAACGGGATGCTCGCCAAGGACAGGCTGCTGGACATTGTGGAGAACTTCATCCTCTTCGATGCCAGCAAGCCGGGCAAGACGCGCAAGGTGGTGGCGCGCAATCATCAGGTGCTCGGCGTGAATCTCGCCGTGGAATCGGTGAAGGCGCAGGAAGTATTAAAACTCCAATATCCTGAACGGCGAGTCTTGACCTACCGCGAGGCGATCAAGAAGAAGGAGTGGAGCGATGAGATACCACGCCTCGCGGACGAGGATCGTGATGCACCCGCATTGCTGGCGGAGGCACCCGCGACATTCGCCAAGCTGCCCTTTCCTGAACGTGCGCACCCGGACCTCGGCAAGCTGGGGGTGTTCTGGCACACGCAGGGCAGCGGCAAGAGCTACAGCATGGCGTTCTTCACCGAGAAGGTGCGGCGCAAGCTGAAGGGTGTCTTCACCTTCGTGCTGATGACGGACCGCGACGACCTGGACGACCAGATTTATCGCACGTTCGGCGGCTGTGGTGTGATCGACCCGAAGAAGACGCCGAGAGCGAGTAGCGGCAAGGAATTGAAGAAGCTGCTCGGCGAGAATCACGCCTACATCTTCACGCTGATTCACAAGTTCAACCAAGAGGTGACGGAGCCTTACAGCGTGCGCGACGACATCATCGTCATCTCCGATGAAGCGCACCGCACGCAGGCAGGGAAGTTTGCCATCAACATGCGCAAGGCGCTGCCGAACGCTTCCTTCCTGGGCTTCACGGGCACGCCGCTGCTGAAGAACGACGAGATCACCAAGCGCATCTTTGGCCGCTACGTGTCGCGCTACGACTTCAAACGCAGCGAGGAAGACGGCGCGACGGTGAAGCTGGTTTATGAGAACCGAGGCGAGAAGCTCGGAATCACAACACTCGACCTCAACGACAAGATGGCGGAGGTGATGGAGAACGCAGAGCTGAGCGAGGACCAGCGCGCGCATTTGGAGAAGCTGCTGGGCAAGGACTACGAGGTGGTGACGGCAGGTGAGCGTCTGGAGAAGCTGGCGGCTGACTTCGTGAACCATTGCGCCGCGCGCTGGGAGTCGGGCAAGTTCATGCTCGTGTGCATCGACAAGATTACATGCGGGCGGATGTTCAACCTCATCATGCCGCACTGGTTGGCGAAGACCTCCGAAGTCAAAGCAGCCGCCGAAGCAGAGTCGGACGCCGAGCAGAAAGCCAAGCTGACCGCACAGGCCAAGTGGCTGGCGGAAACCATCATCGAACTGCAAATCAGCGAGGAGCAAGGCGAGGTGAAGGCCTTCAAGAAGTGGGACGTGGACATCATCCCACACCGCGAGCGGATGAAGAAGGGCTTCGATGTGAAGCGCGACGACAAGACCGAGACGCTTAGCATGGAGGACGCCTTCAAGGAACCGGAGCACCCTTTCCGCGTGGTGATCGTGTGCGCGATGTGGCTCACGGGTTTCGATGTGGAGAGCCTGGGCACTCTCTACATCGACAAGCCAATGAAGGCGCACACGCTCATGCAGGCGATTGCACGAGCGAACCGCCGCTGCGAGGGCAAGGACTTTGGTTTGATCGTGGATTACAACGGGATGCTCAAGAGCCTGCGCAAGGCGCTGGCGCAGTATGCCCTCGGCGACGATGGCACGGACGACGGGAGCGACATCGTGGCTCCTATTTCCGAGCGTGTGGACGCGCTGGAGGAAGCCCTCACGGCGACCGAGACCTATCTGAAGACGCTGGGCTTTGATTGCTCGCAGCTCGTCGGCTTGAAGGGGTTCAAGAAAAGCGGACTCTTTGCCGATGCGGTGGACGCCATCTACACCAGCCGGGAGACGAAGCAGCGCTTCGAGATCATGGCGCGACAAGTTTTCCTGCGCTTCAAAGCGCTCATCATGGAACCGGCGGTCTTTGCCTTCGCCGAACGTCACGACAACCTGGAAGCCATCTACAAGAAGCTGGAAGAGCGCCGCGACATGTCCGACGTGACAGTGGTGCTGAAGGAGCTTCACCTGATCGTGAATGATGCGATTCGCACGCATTCACCGGGCGAGGATCAAACGGAGTCGAAGCTCTACGACCTGAGCACCATCGACATGGAGAAGCTCCGCGATGAGTTCGCCGCGAAGGTGAAACGCAAGGCCACCGCCGTGGAAGACCTGCGCGCGCTCGTCGAGCACAAGCTCGCCCTGATGATGCGTTCGAATCCTGAGCGCATGGACTTCTACCGGAAGTATTCGGAGATCGTGGCCGACTACAACCGCGAGAAGGACCGCGTGACCATCGAGGAGACCTTCGCGCAGCTCGTTACCCTGCTGGCCTCTCTCAATGAAGAGCAGATGCGCGCGAAGGATGAAGGCCTCACTGAAGACGAACTGGCCATCTTTGACCTACTGAAGAAGGACAAGCTCACCCAGAAGCAACGCGAGACCGTCAAGGACGCGAGCAAGCACCTGCTCGCGAAAGTGCTGGCCGTGGTGGCCGCGCGTCACGACTGGATCGCGAAGGAACCGACGAAGGCCGAGGTGGAAGTGCTGATTCAGCAAGAGGTCTTTGAGCTGCTCCCTGACCCGCCCTTCGACGAGGACGAGAAGCTGGCGCTCGCTGAGCGTGTCTTTCAGCACGTCTATGCGCAGAGCGCAGCGGGTGCTTTTCATTCCGAAGCCGCCTGATGCTTGAGTGTTAAGCTGGTGGCATTGAAAGCGTGGCTCGGGACGGAATCGAACCGCCGACACGAGGATTTTCAATCCTCTGCTCTACCGACTGAGCTACCGAGCCATTCTTGCCGCTTGGGACAAGGGCGGGCATAGTGGCGAGTGCCTGTCTTCGCGCAAGGGGATTTTGCTTTCTTCTGCACAACAAAAAGCCCGATCCGTTTCGGGATCGGGCGGGTGCATTTGTGCCGGGCGTTGGGGATTACGGCAGGGCCTTGACGAAGAGGTCCTTGTAGAAGGTGGTGCTCTTGGGGTCGTGGCCCTGGATGGCGAAGGTGCCTTCGCCGAGTTTGCGACCGGGCATGTTCTTGAGTGCTGTGGCAGGATCAAAGCCTTCGGGCTGGACCCACTCGACGGTGGTCTTGCCGTTGACCTGGAGGGTGATGGTCTTGTCCTTCACCGTGATATGGTAGTCGAACCATTCGCCGTCGGTGCTGGGGGCTTTTTCGACTTTGATGTGCGTGCCGCCTTGGGGCTCTGCCTGGCCGGGAGCGAGGGCAAGGATGTTGACCACGCCGTAGAGGCTGCCGGTTTTCTTGGGGTCGGTGTGGGTGCTGTTGACCTGGCACTCGAAGCCTTTGTCGGGCCAGTTCTTGTCCTGATACTCGGTGTGGAAGTAGAAGCCGGAGTTGGCTCCAGGTGTGGTCTTCACCTTGGCTTTCACTTCGAAGTTCTTGAACTTGGCGGCACCATCTGCGCCCATGTAGAAGAGGTGGGAGCGCCCGCCACTGACCTTGAGTTCGCCGTTCTCGACGGTGAAGACGCCGGGGACTTCGTCGTTCGATTTCCAGCCGGTGAGGTCCTTGCCATTGAACATGGAGATCCATCCGTCCTCAGCCTTGAGCGAGGTGGTCGCGATCAGGCTGGTGAGTGCCAACAGGGTGCAGAGTGCCGTTTTCATGAGGCGGCGCTTCTACATGCGAGGCAAGGGCTTGTCCAGCAGCCGATGGGGCGTGCGGGGTCAGCGGTTCTCGCCTGTGCTGACGTGATGCAGGCGGCCAGCATCGCCCGAGGGCCAATGGGCTCCGTCTTCGATCCATTCGCGCAGGGTTCCAATCTGGTCGTCAGTGAGGCTGAGGGTGGCGCGGGGCATCATCTGAGGATGAGAGCCATTGCGGGCAATGGCGGTGAGCAGGAGGCTGGCATCGGGTTTGCCTGGGGCGATGAAGGTCTTTCCGCTGCGATGATGGGAGGTCATGGCTAGATCGCGCGTGGTGAGATTGAGGCCTGCGGGCGGGTGATTGCCTGTGTGGCAGCGCAGGCAGTGCTGCTCGAGAATGGGCTTCACATGCGCGGAGAAGTAGGGTTCGCCGGAGCTTGAGGTTGGGTGCTGGCAGGCGGCGAGAATGGACAGGGCAACAATGCCGAGGGCGAAGGTGAAGCGGGTCTTCATGAGCAGACGCTAATCGAAGGTGTCGCCGATTGCAGCCAAAAGAGTTCCGCCTCTTTTGTTGGCACAAAGGTGATGCGGAATTCCCAGTTGCCGCGCGTCGCTCCAGGGTGTCTATCCTGCGCGCATGAGTCAGATGTTGCAGGAGGATTCGTCCCTGGTGGAAGTGCGTTCATTTTACGTCCGGCAGCGGAATGCACTGCTGGTGCGCGGGCACTTCTCGCCGCTCTACATGGACTACTACCTGCATCTCATGCAGCACAGCATCGCCCAGCGTCCGGCCCTTGATGAGATGGTGAAGGATCTGCTGGCTGCCGTTACACTCCATGCCTGCTCACGCCCGCAAGATGAGACGGTGGCGTGGACGGTGAACCTGCACCAGCCGCTGGCGAACTTCTTTGTGACGGCAACCAATCGTCCGGGGCGTGTCACGGGTCGCCTCTTCACCGAGGATGTGCGTGACAGCGGGAAGAACATGTTCATCGCTCAGCTCACTCGTCCGCATCATCAGCCCCGGCAGAGCATGGTGGAGTTTGACGGCGACGACATGCTTCGCGCGGTGGAGCAGTTTTACACGCAAAGTGAGCAACGGCTGACGCGCATCTTCCGTGGAGAGGATGAGGAGTTCATCATGATCTCGGCGGAGCCTGATTGCGATGAGGAGTGGCTCGCGGCTTTGGATTTCGACACCGTGCTGAAGCTGGAGCAAACCGAGCACCTCACGCTGCTGGAGACGCGCGGATTTGTATTCGACTGCGGCTGCTCGATTGACCGGCTCTATCCGCTGATCTCGCGGCTGCCGAAGGACGATCTGGATCACATCTTTGGTGATGGTCTGGCCATCATCACCTGCCCTCGATGTGCGGCGGTGTTTCGCGCACCACGCGACCACTTTGATGAGTGGCTGGGACGCCAGTCGTAGCAGGCTCCAGAAGCACGAAGGCTAGAAATCCTGCCCGCAGGACTCGCAGCGGAAGCGGTCCGTCCGGCCCCGGATGGGCAGCGCTTTCTTGCCACAACCGTAGGCACACTTCACGCGAACGAAGTTCGAGAAATACCAGCGCACCGTGAAGTGAAGGATGATGAAAACGGCGAGCGCGAGGATGTAGGGCGGGATTTGGCGCTCGATCAACCAGTCCTGAGCAAGGATCACGCCGGCTGCTCCAGCCACTGCTACGAAAATCGAGGTCGCAAAGCTGAGGAGGAAATGCTGGCTGGAATTCATTAAAGGCAAACTATGCACAAAGCGCGTCTCTGAGTCCAGCACGCATCACATCAAGCGGTGCCGGATAATCAAACCAGTGCTCGAAAGAGATCGCTCCCTGGTGAAGCAGCAGCGTCACGCCATCCACGTAGGCCGCTCCAGCTTCGCTCGCGAGTGCGCCCAACTGGGTGAGCTGTCCGCCCGCACGATACACCATGTCAAAAACCAAATGCCGGGACAACAACGAGCCCGCAGGCAGCAGCGGCGCGTCCTCGGGCTTCATGCCAAGGGAGGTGCCGTTGACGATGAGATCGACCTCGGGCAGCACCTGCGCCAGCGCCTCAGCATCCCAGGCAACCGAACGTGCCTGAACGCCACGTCCTTGAAGCTCGACCGCGAGTTCATGGGCCTTCGAGGCAGTGCGATTAACAAGGGTCAACGCCTGACAATGCTCCAACGCACACTGCACCGCCACCGCACGCCCGGCTCCCCCACCCGCTCCGAGAATGAGCACTCGCAAGTCCTTCACCTCCGCCTTGAACGCCTCCTGCACCGAGCGCAGGAATCCGGGGCCATCACTGTTGTAGCCATAGAGCCGGCCATCTTTGATGTGCACCGTGTTCACCGCGCCAAGCGTGCGCGCGAGCGGGTCCACTTCATCGACCGTATCCAGCGCTTCGAACTTGTGTGGGATGGTCACGTTGATGCCGATGAAGCCCGCCTTGGCAAACTTCCGCAGCGCCTCGCCAACAGAGCCCACCGGCACTTGCACCCGCACATACTGGGCGTCGATGCCGCAGTGCTGCAGCGCTGGGTTGTGCATCTGCGGCGACTTCGAATGAGCAATCGGATCACCAATCACCGCCAGCCGCGCCGGTGGCGAGAGCGTGGGGAAAGAATCGAGATCGGAGAACGAGAAACAATGCGGAACAGACACGCGCGGAAGGAGGTGAGACAGACGGTATAGTCAACCGCCAATACAAAGCTCAGCTCAATGAAGGTGAGGTCTGGGGTGCCTTGAGAAACTCCTCCTTTCGACTCAGTGCATAGACGAGGAAGAAGATGCCAAACGCCGTCCCGAACGGAACGCTTGGGATCGACAAAGCTCCCCAGATGCAGATGAACCAGTAGAACCACAGCGTGCGATACCGGCATGCGGTGAGGGACAACACAAACAGGAGATTCCCCACAGCACTGATGCCCTGGCTCATGAAGTTGATCACAAAGAATCGTTTGGGCATCCCTCGAACCGCGTCGCCCATGACAGAAGGATCACCAATGCCGGCCTGTCCAAACGCAGCTTTATTGAGTTCGACCATGGCTCGCGACACAACGACTACCACGACCAGCAAACCCAGGACTTGAATCACGATGCCGCTGACCGCCAGCCACTTGCCAGCCGAGCTAGGAGCGTCTGAAGTTTTCATGGGGTGTTTCATGAATCGAGCCAATCAGAACTCCGCGATCCAGCCAAGTTCAAACTTGTATGCACCTACACATCACACACCGCCGCCGCATGGCGCAGGGCGAGGATGGGATCGCTCCAGGTGGGGATGAACTCCTGCGCCACGTAGCCCTTGTAGCCCGTGTCGAGGATGGCCTGCATGATCGGCGGGTAGTTGATCTCCTGGTTCTCGTCCAGCTCGCAGCGACCAGGATTTCCTGCCGTGTGAATGTGGCCGATGAGTTCATGGTTCGCCTTGATGCGACGGATGACATCACCGTTCATGATCTGAACATGGTAGATGTCGAACAGGAGCTTGAAGTTCGGCGAACCGATCTTGCGCACCATGTCGAAGCAAAGTTCCACATCGTCGCCGAAGTAACCGGGATGGCCCTTCATTGGATGAGAGCTGTCGCGACTGTTGAGGTGCTCCAGCACGAGCGTCACACCCTTCTGCTCGGCCAGCGGCATCACCTTCTTCCAGGTGTCGATGCAGCCTTGCACCGCCTTGTCACGATCCATGCCGTCATACTTCATACCGGTGAAGGTGATGACGTTCTTGGTGCCGATGTCGGCAGCCACGTTGATCGCCTCAATCAGCGCCTTCTCGACTTCATCCTGGAACTGCGGATTGCACGGCCCCTTGGCGAAACCCGTGCTGCCCACAAGCGAGATCTTGAGCCCCTGCTTGAGCACGTCGAGGTAGTGCTTGCGATCAATGCCCTCCATCGCCACGAGGCCGATGTCCTTGCAGTGCTTCGCCAGTTCCATCGTCTCCATCGGCTTGAAGCACCAGCCCATGATCGACTGCTGGATACGGTTGTTCTTGATGCGGAAAGCCGGATCAGCAGTGGCCTTGGCGATGTCTGCGCGCGCGGCGGCAGCGAGGGAGGCGGTGGCAGCGGTGGTGAAAAAGGAGCGGCGGTTCATGAGGGGAGAAAACGTTGGGGGGTTACCACTTGTTGGCCTGAATCACATCCGGCTTGCCGCCGAGGTAATTGACGAGGTTCAAGGTCGCGCGCATCGCCTGACGTGGCACGCTCTCGAATGTGCGGCTGCCGATGTGCGGTGTGATGAGCGCCTTGGGATGGTGCAGCAAGGGATGATCCGCAGGCGGTGGTTCCTCGTCCATCACATCGGTCGCGTAGCCGCCGAGCTTGCCGCTGTTGAGCGCATCGATCACATCGGGCAGATGCACGAGTTCGGAGCGCGCGGTGTTCACGAGCAACGCGCCGGGCTTCATGATGGCAATGCGCTCGGCCTTGATGAGGTGCTTGGTTTGCTCGCTCAGATTCGTGTGCAGGCTGACGATGTCGCACTCGGCGAGGAGGCTTTCGAACTCCGTGTGACGCACCACACCGTGCTGCGTGGCGAAGGCTTCCGGCCAATACAAGTCGAGGGCATGCACTTCCATGTCGAAGGCACGCGCGCGCTTCGCGACTTCCTGGCCGATGCGACCGAGCCCGATGAGGCCGAGCTTCTTCTGCCACAGCTCGTGTCCCGTGACGCGCTTCCACTGACCGGCGCGAACCGAGTTTGCGGAATCGACCAGATTGCGCACCAGTCCGAGCAGCAGGCAAAACACATGCTCGGCCACGGTCGTGTGATTCACGCCAGGAGTGAAGAGCACCGGCAGCTTGCGTGCAGTGCATTCGGCGACGTCGATCTTGTCGAGGCCGATGCCATACTTGCTGATCACCTTGAGACGCGGCATCGCCTTGTCCAGCACCGCCTTGGTAATCTCGTCATCGCCACAGAGGAAGGCATCGAAGTCGCCCGCGAGTTCCAGCATGCGCTTCTCGGGCAGCGGACCGCGCTCGCGATGAATGTCAAAACCCTGCGCTTCGAGCAGTGCGTGGTGGTCGCCGGGAGTGTCTTGATACGAGGTGGTGGTGAGCAGGACGCGCATCTTCGGAATGAGGAAGGATGAAGTGTGAATGATGAAGGAAAGCCGGGTGACACGGCGCTAGCCTGTGCTCCTGTGCCCGACGATGAGTGACGAGATCGACGACGAGAGCAAGGAGAATGGCAATGATCGCAACATGGGCGCACAACCCCTGGACGCGCTGATGACCGACCACGCCATGAGCAATCATGAGCTACTCGCCGCCAGTCCCGAGCCGATGACGCACAAAGCGGTGCAGCGTGCTCGCAAGGGACGCCGTCTCACCCGGCACATGCAGCGCCGGATGATCGAGGCCTTCAATCGTGCTCTCCAGGCTCGCGGCGGTCCCGAGTTACCCCCGTTTAATCTGGAGCAGTTGTTCAACTACCGCGGGTAGCATTCGGCGGGACACGAAGAGCGTGCTTGCCTCCGGGCGGCGAATTTGATAGCACAGGACAAATGCCCGTCGCGCCCTGTCCAGGCGCAATCCCCTGGCGGCATCGTCCTTGCACCTGAAAGCGCTCGCTCCCGCCATGATGACGCCCACAGACATCGCAGAATACGGTGAACGCCACGTCGAAGCCTGGCTCACCTCCACCGGCTACCGCTGCCACGCCACCAAACCCCATCACGGAGCCTGTGACATCGAGGCCCAAGGCGAAGAAGACAATCTCTTCGTCCATGTCGTCGCCTCGCTCGCCCCTGCTGTTCCGTCGGACCTCACCGGTTCGGCGCTCGGTCGTGTGCTCTCACGCGCCATGACCCTGGGCTGCGACGCGTGGCTGGCCAAGGTGCAACTCGACGGCCAGGGCGACCTCGCGGCCGATATTCAGTGGAGCCAGCTCAATCACTGAGCCGGACGCATTCGATGTTGAACCTTTGACAAGGCGCGGTCTCTCGCTGCGTTTGTTTCTTCATACCCATGCGCGTCCTCGCCCTCCTACTCGTTCTCGTCCTCGAAGTCTCCGTCCGAGCCGACATCCCAACTCCCTTCAACACGGAAAAAACTCCCGGTGGCCCCATGCCCGCCGCTGAGGCCGCGAAGACGATGGAACTCCCTCCCGGCTTCCGCTGCGAAGTCTTCGCCGCTGAGCCAGATGTGCAGCAACCCATCGCCATGGCTTGGGATGCACGCGGACGTTTGTGGGTCGCCGAGTGCTACACGTATGCGGAGAACCCCGACCGGTGGAACCTCACGCAGCGCGACCGCATCCTCATCTTTGAAGACAAGGACAACGACGGCCACTTCGACAAGCGCACGGTCTTCTGGGATCAAGGCCAGCGCCTCACCAGCATCGAGATCGGCTACGGCGGCGTGTATGCGCTCTGCGCGCCGAACCTCTACTTCATCCCCGACAAAAACGGCGACGATGTGCCCGATGGTTCCCCCGAGGTGCTGCTCGACGGCTTCAACTACAAGACCATCGGCCACAACGTGGTGAATGGCCTCAAGTGGGGACCCGACGGCTGGCTCTACGGTCGCCACGGCATCACCGACACCAGCGCCATCGGAGCCCCCGGCACGCCGCAGGACAAGCGCGTGAAGATGAACTGCGGCCTCTTCCGCTATCATCCCACGCGGCACACCTTCGAGGTCGTCACCCACGGCGGCACCAACTCCTGGGGCCACGACTGGGACGCCAACGGTGAACTCTTCTGGATCAATACCGTCATCGGCCACATCTGGCACGGCATCCCCGGTAGCTACACCGACCGCATGTTCGGCACGCACCTCAATCCCCACGTCTATGAGACGCTGCCAATGATCGGCGATCACTGGCACTTTGATAAGGGCAACGAGAAGTGGAGCGACCTCCGCGACAAGCCCATGTCCGGCGTCACCGACGGACTCGGCGGCGGCCACGCCCATGTAGGCTGCGTCATCTACAACGGCGGCACCTGGCCCGACGAATACAAAGGCAAGATCTTCATGGGCAACCTACACGGCCACCGCATCAACATGGACATCCTCGAGCGCCAGGGCTGCGGCTTCGTCGCCAAGCACGGCAAGGACTTCATGAAGGCCAAGGACAACTGGTTCCGCGCCATCGACCTCAGCACCGGCCCCGATGGCAATGTGTTCGTCATCGACTGGAGCGACGCTGGCGAGTGCCACGACAACGATGGCATCCACCGCACGAGCGGACGCATTTACAAGATCGTGTATGGGGAGCCGAAACCTGCAAAGCCTACTGGTGGCAACAATTGGTGGAGCCGAATGGATGTGCAGAAGGGTTTTGAAAAATCCGGCGGCCCGCCTTCTCCCACTGTTCCAAATGTGACGTTTGGAGAACGTAAAATCGGATTGTCCCGACTTCACTTGTCCTCAGACATGCAGCGTCTCCCACTCGAAGCTCGCTGGCCCATCGCCACAGCGCTTGCCTCGCACGCCGAAGACGCCACCGACCGCGACCAGCCGCTCATGATTTGGTATGGCATTGAGCCCGCCGTCACCGCGCATCCTGACAAAGCCATTGCGCTCGCCTTGTCGTCGAAGATTCCCACCGTTCGTCGGTTGATCACGCGCCGTCTTGCGGAGGAGATTGAGAAGACACCTGGCCCTGTAGAGGACCTCCTCGCCGCTGCATCGAAGGCCGACGAAAGCTCGCGTGCCGACATCATCAGCGGCATGGCCGCCGCGTTGAAAGGTTTCAGCCAAGTCAGCAAGCCCAAGGCCTGGGACGCCTTCGCCGCATCGGTCGCCTCCGTTGCATCCGCGAAGGACGCCCTCCGCGATCTCTCCCTCGTCTTTGGCTCCGGTCGCGCCATCGACGAACTCATCGCCCTCATCAAAGAAACTGAAGGCGACGCCAACGCCCGTCGCAGCGCCATGGACTCGCTCTTGCGCAGCCCGAAGCCCGAGCACTTCGGACTCGTGCGCGGCATGATTAATGACAAGGTCCTCGGCACCGCCGCGCGACTCGGCCTTGCGAAGTTCGACAACGCGGATGTTCCCAAGGCCCTGCTCAACAACTGGCCCGAGCGCTCCCAGGAATGGCGCGCGGCGAACATCACCACGCTCTCCTCCCGCGCCGCCTGGGCGAAGCAACTCCTCGACTACGTGGCCAAGCATCCCGCCATCGCCAAGGAAGACATCACCCCGTATCAGGCGCGCCAGATCCGCAATCTGAACGACGAGACCTTGACCAAGCAGCTCACCCAAGTCTGGGGCGAAGCACGCGACACCCCCGAGGCGAAGCTGCAAGAGATCGCCAAGTGGAAGACCTCGCTCACTCCTGATGCTATCGCGAAAGCCGATGCCGCCAAAGGCCGCACCCTCTTCGCAGGCGTCTGCGCCTCCTGTCACAAGATGTATGGCGAAGGAGCCGCTCTCGCCCCTGAACTCACCGGCAGCGACCGCCACAACATCGACTACCTCCTTGGCAACATCGTGGATCCCAACGCTGTCGTCCCCGCCGACTACCGCGTCACCGTCCTCAAGCTCAAGGACGGCCGCACCGTCACCGGCGTCATTCCCGAGCAGAACGAGAAAGTGCTCACCCTGCAAACGCCCGCCGAGCGCCTCACCATCCAGCGCAGCGACATCACCGAGCAGCAGCAGTTGACCCAGTCATTGATGCCCGAAGGCCTCCTCAACGCCCTCGGCGAAGAGAACGTGAAGCACCTCATCGCCTACCTCATGAGCAAGGGGCAGGTAGCGCTGCCGAAGTAGATCGTCGCGGCCTAGGAGCCCTCGCATCAGTGCTGGAGTCCAGGCTTCAGCCTGAGGCGAAAGGCATTCAAGCGCAGTGAAATGATTCTCGAACCACTGCCCAACAAGTCTCCCATCCTCTGATGCGGCACTGTCGGTCAGTGTTGAACGAAGCCTAAGTCTCCAGCACAATCGCTGCACAACCTGACCACTTGCATCCTCGTGCTCGTCGGCCATGCATGGACCCCATGCGCTGTCTCCTCGCCTCCGCTCTGCTCGTCTCGTCTACCTTGGCCGCTGATCCCGATCCGCCGACACCGGACAACCCGAACTGGTTCCCCTTCCCTATCAGCGTGATGGAATCGTCGAAGACGGCCATCGATCTCTCCTTCCTCAACGAGAAGCCTGCGGGCACGAGCGGTTATCTCAAGGCGGAGGGCGAACACATCTTGGATGGCCAAGGCAAGCAGGTGCGCTTGTTCGGCACCAACTTCTGCTTCGGCGCGAACTTCCCCGAGGCTGCCGACGCCGAAAAGGTCGCCGCGCATTTGGCAAAGAACGGGCTCAATGTCGTGCGCCTCCACCACATGGACAACGACTGGGGCGATTCACTGATCGTTCACGAAGGACAGCTCGACGCCTCCGGCAAGATCATCACCAAGCTCCACGAGAAGAACCTCGCGAAGCTCGACAAGCTCGTCTCCGAACTCATCAAGAACGGCATCTACATCAATCTCAACCTCCACGTCAGCCGCACTTATCCCGGCACGCCGAAGGACGCGCCGCAATACTCGAAGGGCCTCGACTACTTCCATCCGCCCTTCATCGACGCCTTCAAAGACTACACACGACAGCTCCTGAAACACGTCAACCCGCACACCGGTCGCGCCTACAAAGACGAGCCCGGCATCGCGATCATCGAGATGAACAACGAAAACACTCTCGTGCTCAATCCGTGGTGGATGGCGAAACTCGACGAACCCTTCGCCGGAGAACTGCGCGCGCTCTTCGTGAAGCATCTGCAAAAGAAGTATCCAAGCATCGAGAAGCTCCGTGAAGTCTGGGGCATCAACGACGGCAGCACGGGGCCGAATCTCATCATCAACGGCGACTTCGCGGAAGGCACGAAGGCCTGGCAAAGCGAAGCCAGCTTCGGCGCGAAAGCGACGCTCACAAAGGTCGAAGGCGGCGGCATTCGCTGGACCAGCACCCAGAGCGGCAAGGAGAACTACTCGCTCCAGTTCAGCCAGCCCGGCCTTCACCTCGAAGCAGCCAAAGCCTACCAACTCAGCTTCCGCGCGCGCTCTGAGCAAAGCGCGACACTCGATGTTCACGCGCAGAACTCCGCCGCTCCGTGGGCACAGCTCGGGATGCAGGAGAAGATGCAGCTCAAGCCCGAGTGGCAAGACTTCTCATTCGAGTTCGCTCCGCACTCGGTGCTGCCCGATGGCAAGAACCGCATCGTCTTCAGCCTGCTCAACGCCGTCACCAGCGTGGACATCACCGATGTGAAACTCGTGTCCATCTCCACCGGCTACCTCAAGCCCGAACACAGCTTCACCGGCAACCACATCCCCATCCCGAATCGCAACGCGAAGATCGAGGTGCGTCGCGACTTCTTCGACTTCCTCATGCAGATCGAGATCGACCACGCGCTCGCGATGAAGAAGTTCATCCGCGAAGAGTTGGGTGCCAAACAGATGATCTCGCACAGCCAGGTGCTCTTCGGTGGCGTGGTCGGAGCGCGGCGCGAGTTCATGGTCAGTGATGTCGTTGATACGCATGGCTACTGGCATCACCCGCACTTCCCACGCAAGTCCTGGGACATGAGCGATTGGGAGATCAACAACGTCTCTCAACTCGTCAGCGAAGAAGGCGGCACCCTCGCCGAGATGGCGATGCAACGCCCGTTCGGCAAGCCCTACAGCGTCAGCGAATACGACACACCCGCCCCCAACGACTACGCCGCCGAAACCTTCCCCCTCCTCGCCGCCATGGCCTGCCTCCAGGACTGGAGCGCCATCTATCACTTCAACTTCAAAGGCAGCAGCAAGTATGACAGCGACAAGATGACGAGCTTCTTCGACTTGCCCGGACACCCAGCGAAGCAAGCGTTCATGCCGTTGGCCGCGCTGGTGTTTCGGAAGGGGTTGATTGAGCCGAGCAAGGTCCATGTCGTGCTGCCACTCCGTTCGGAACGAGTGGCGGGAATTGCTGCGGAGAAAGCGGGTGATGTATGGGGAAGCTGGCGGGATGTTTGGAAACGTCACGACATTAGCGGAGCAGCCGCGTGGCACATGGGTGCTCGATTTGACTTCACTGGCAAACGATCTGAAGACCGGCCTTTCATTGACTCCCTGCGAGACAGCAAAGGCCGTCCGCTCGTGTTAGTTCACCATCGGTTTGATACTTCTCTCATCAGCCAGGAAATCATGAGCGGAACATCTCTGTTCGATTCGGTCCGGGACGACCTGGTATCGACCTCAGGCGACGCCATTGTGCTCGTGGGTAAGCAAGCACAAATCGAACTGGGTGCTGCGCCAGCGACTACCTCATTTGAAGTGATGGAACTTGGTAAGCAATCCCTCCTCATGCTCGCTCCCCTCGACGGCAAACCTCTCGCCAAGTCCAAGCGCCTCTGGCTCTGCGCCCTCAGCCGAGCCGAGAACCCGGGCATGGGCTGGGACAAAGACCGCAGAACCGTTGGCAACAAGTGGGGCACCGGCCCTGCATTGGTGCTTGGCGTCAATGCGCAGATCAAACTCCCCGGCGAGGCCACCTGGAAAGTCGAAGCCCTCGATCCCACCGGCGCACCAAAGGCGGTGATCGCGGAGAAGACGAACGACTTCCGCATTGATCCCAGCCACAAAACCTGCTGGTGGCTCATCACACGCGAGTGAGTCGGCTCGGTGCCTACCGCTTCACAAAAGCCATCTGCAAGGGATCGACGTCGAGCTTGATGTAGTCGCCGTAGATCAGTCCGTCGATGGATGGTGCGAGGACCTCCAGAACATCGGTGGCCTGGAAATGCGCGGGCTTCGTTTCGGGATGCGGGTAGTAGATGAGGCCGGTGCAGACCACGCCGTTGAAATGGATGCGGCAGTCAAAGAACGAGAAGTCTTCGGCGGGCTCCGTGGGGTGCCATTGCACTTGTCGAAAGGTGAGTCGAGGCTCCAGCACCTGATAGCGCAGCGGCGTGATCGAGACATTCAAGGTGCCGGGATGGAAGCGCGTGAAATCGAGGCCGAGGGCTCTGAAATACGGAGCCTGCATCGCCAGCGTGCCGCCAGGGAAAAGTGGATTCTCATTGGCACCCGATGCCACACGATGGCCGGGCAAGACCTTCGCATTGATCATGGCAGGTCCTTGTCGGAGGGAGATTTCACACGAGGGATGACCTGCCAGTGTTCGTCAAAGAAATCAGCAGCGACCACCTTGCCCGCAGTCTCGGCGTTGGGAGCCTGGGTGATGTCGAGAATGGCCCAGTCGGGCAGCTTGGGATTTTGCAACGAATTGGTCCTGTCGTGCGCCTCGCGGAAGGTGAGGCCGGAGTTGATCACGACTTCGAAGCCCATCGACTTCAGAGCTGGATACGTGAGCAGCGGCACGTGGGTCTTCGCATCAAAGGTCTGGGTGCCGATCCCGACCTTGCCATCGCTCCACGTCACCGGCAGCGCGGAGGCGAGTCGCTTGAGACAGGAGTTCGACTCCGGCGTTCCCCAGAGGATGAGGCTCTGTGTTTTGCCTGCCTCATAAACGTCTGCAATCTCGGAGGCTTTGGCCACGCGCACATCACCACGCATCAGACTGCGCCAGCGCTTGAGGAAGTGCGCGGACTCGGCATTCACCCATGCATCGACTGCGTCGGATGATGACTTTCCATCGGGCAGCACCACGAGGAAGCGCTTCATGAAGGAGGCATCCATCGGGCCTGGATGTGCTCCCGGCTTGCCCCCTTCCGGCCCCTCGTGCATGAAGGGCTGATCGTTGCCGTAGTCGGTCCATTGACCGCCCTTCTTGATCAGGCGGCAGAATGCACCTGGCTCCTTCTTGCCAGGGCTGAGGAAGTTTTCCCACCCAGCTTGTTCGGGTCCCACCTTCAGCTTCAGTGTCTGCCCATCCACCTTCACCGTGATGCTGCCGTTGCCCTTGCGAGCCTGCGGCGGAGGGTAAAAGACGATGCGGCTGACGTTGCTCGACTTGATCTCGATGGTGCTGCCGTCTGCGACCTTCGCGTCGATGCGTGCATCCTTCCATCCCTGCTCCAGGCCGTGCAGGTTCATCCACTTCACGCGACCGTAGAATGGCGTCTTGGTCTGGATGTGAATCTCGTTCGGGAAGTTGTCGCGGCCTTTCTCGACGTGCTTCTCGATCAGTGCCTGCACTTCCTTGATCGTCTCAGGATGATACTTGTGCGGCATGCCAGGGCCGATGAGGTGCGGCGGCTTGAGCCCTTCTTTGGCCAGCACTTCCATCATGTATTCAGCGCTGTCGCGTTGCGCATCCACCTCGCCGCTGTAGCTCACCAGGGGGACGTTGAGGAAATTGCGCGCATAGTCGGGCACATCATAAACGCCCCACATCATTTGCTCATACCACACGGGATACTTGTCAGGCGTCAGCTTCTGGTAGCGCTTCACATCAGCGAATCCGGCACCGGTGTGAACGCAGGCCCACTGATCAGGATAGTGGGCACCCATGTGCCACGCACCTGCTCCGCCCATGCTGAAACCGGCGATCACAATGCGATTGGTGTCCACATGGAAACGTGCCTTTGCATCATCACGCGCCTCGAACACATCAAGCTCGCCCGCGCTCTTCCAGCCGTTGCAGTAACGACCAAAGGGATGAATCACGATGGTGCCCTTCGGCTGAAACTGTCCCGGCTTCTTGGCCATGAGACGTGAATAGACAAATGGAAGATCAGTCGCTGTATCGCCACGGCCATGCAGCCAGATCCACATCGGCACCGGCTTCTTACCTGGGCCAAACTCAAGCCCCTCAGGCACCTCGACTCCATAGGGCTGCGGCGAGTCGTCAATCTTCGAGTAGAACCCAAGCACCTTCTGGCCGCTGCCGTCCATCCATGGCGTTTGATTAGCTTTGAGCGACTCGATGCGCTTCGTCGCTTCATCGAGCAGCGCGTTGGCTTTCTTCACGCTGTCCGCCGCCTTCTTGTCATACCACTCATGAAACTCCACAGCGTAGCGCACGGCTTTAATGAAGATGTCTGCATCAGCGGCGCGCGGATGTTTCTTCACAGCGGCGAATTGGGCCGTGACTTCAGCGAGTCGCTTCTCGATGGAGCCTTGCTCTTCAGCGGAGAGATCAGCCGTCGGCTTGGGTGGGAGCGCACCTTTGAACGAAGCGGTGGCACCACCCGGCGATAGTTGGGCGAAGCAGGCTGAGCTGAGAAAGCAGGAGGCGAGGATGGATTTCATGTCGAGCAAAGGGATGAAAACAAACGAGGCCGAAGAGCCAAGCTCTCCGGCCTCGTTCAAAAAAGTGCGGTCGTTTAGGCCTCCAGCTTCCAGGGACCGCGATAGTCGCGCGTGAGCAGCTTGGCGGCTTCGTCGTTACCCACGATCACTTCCTTCTCAGGGTCCCACTTGATCGTGGTGTTAGTCATCAAGGAAATGAGCGCCAGGTGACCTGGAGTTGCGCTGCGGTGTGCAGTGGTCACAGGAGTCACCGTCGGCTGCTTGCTCTTGATGCAGTCGAGGAAGTTGCGCTGATGGCCGGGAGAGTCGTAGAGCTTGGTCTTGATCACGTCATCGCCGAGCTTCTTGGGCTTGCCTGCCTGGGTCACCTTGCCGTCTTTCTCGCGCTTGTTGAAGGTCTCTTTCCATTCGGGATTCGAGCAGTCGAAACCACTGCGATCCACCCACACCCAGCCATCGGTGCCGATCCACTTGGCACCCATCTTGATGTCATTGTGCGCGTTGCTGAGGAGCATCTTCACACCATTGGCATAGGTGGACTCGGCCTGATAGTCGGTGGCTGTATTCCACATGTCCGTGCGCGGCGGGAACTTGGAACTGATCGGACGCATCTCGACGGGCCCGGTGCTGTCGCAATCCATGCCCCAGTGCGCGATGTCACAATGATGACCGATCCAGTCGAGCAACTGACCGCCACCAATGTTGTAGTTCCAGCGCCAGTTCTTGTGAACGCGCGCCTCGATGTAGTCCTCCATCGCGGCGGGTCCGATCCACATTTCGTAATCGAGTTCAGCGGGCGGCGGTGTGACTTGATTCTTGTCCTTGGTGCCCGCGAAGTCGTTGTGCCCGCTGGGCAATCCAACCACCACATTCTGGAGCTTGCCGATGAGGCCGTTGCGCACGAGTTCCGCAGCCATGCGATATTGTGACTGGCTGCGCTGCCAGCTTCCGGTTTGCCACACGACACCCGCCTTCTGCACGGCCTTCACGATGGCCTGCTGCTCAGCGATGGTGCGTGCAAGCGGCTTCTCGCCGTAGATATGCTTGCCGTTCTTGGCGGCTTCGACGGAGACCAAGGCGT
>CAUJJC010000183.1 GCA_963204975.1 Verrucomicrobiota bacterium
TCAGATGGTGGAGCAATTGCCCCAGGCGCGCATCGCCAACGGCTGGACCGCCGTGATGGGCGAGCATCTGCAAGGAGTCCCAGGGCAGCACGACGTGTGGTATCATTGGGGGCCGATGTGGCTGGCCGTGGCCGTGAAGACCTGGCTGCGGGACTTGCCCGCCATCGAGGCGCTGCTGATCATCGCGGGCAGTGCCTTGAACTTCGGCCTGCTGCTCGCCACCTCGGCGGTGGTTCAGACGCTGTGCAAAACCAACCGCTGGCGCAGTCTCGCCGTCGCAGCGGCCTCGTTGGTCGCGGTGCAATGGCTGCGGGCGTATGGCCTTCTCTGGATCGCGAGCTGGTTCCCCTTCGGCGTGGTGCAGCACCTGCGCTGGACGTTGACGACGATGTTCAGCTACAAGTTCGAGGGCGTGCTCATGCTCGCCACCCTCGCTGCCTGGCTGGAAAGACGAACCCTGATCGCCGTGCTGCTGCTCTTCTGTGCAGGCGTCAGCGCACCGCACACCTTCGGCGCTCTGGGAGCCATGGCGGGCACGCTGGGATTCATCGGTCTCGTGTTGAAAAGACCAGCCCTGTGGAAGACCGCTGGCACGATCATCGCCGTGCTGCTCGCGGCCTGGGCCATGGTGACGCTGGTCTTCGGCTGCGGCATGCCGAAGGCCGAAGGCCAGCACCTGCTCAGCCTCAACCTCGAAACTCTCCGCCGCTGTCTGCGCGCTGCGGTGATCGACTCCACCATCGGCCTCCTCATCGGCGCCCTCTCGCTGCCTGGCATCCTTCACCTCGTTCGATGCCGCGATGAACGCGCCACCGAGGAAAGCCGCACCCTGGGGTGGGTCGCCTTGTCAGCCCTCATCGGCTCGTATGCGGCCTACAGCTTTCTCTCCACCATGGTGGACCGGTTTCACTTCATCACCCTCGCCCAGGCGGTGCTCGTGCTGCCCGTCGGCCTCTGGGGCGCGGCCCGCATGGTCTGGTGGGGGACGGCTTCGTGGCAACGCTGGAGCGGCATCGCGCTCATCGTCGTCACCACCAGCATGGGCATTCACGATGTGCTCTGGCTGCGCGCGACGGATACGCGACTGCCCTACACTCAGAGCAATGTGCGAGCGCTCCGCGAAGTGCTTCTCGGCCAGCCCTTCGGCTTCTTCAGCAGCAACGACCGGCAATGGTGGATCCCGAAGCACACCGTCATCGCCAGCCTGCTTGAATCGCGTTGCGTCCGGCTGAACGAACTCGAATCCAAGGACGCCTACTCCCGCTACTACGGGGCCGACCTCATGCATCAGCTCGTGCCCCGTCAGGCCCATCAATCCAGCGAAGCCTGGTCCCTCCGCCTCGCCGCACGCCTGGGGGTGAAGCATCTGCTGGAGCTGCCCTCCGATCCCCTGCCCGCCGCCATGAAACCCTTTGTCAAAGAAGTGGCCCAAGCGGGCGACCTCCGCCTCTTCGAGATCCTCACGCCATGACACTCGCCGCCCTCCGCAAGGAACTCCGCCACCAGGCCAGCGCCGAACGAGCCGCTGGCTCCCAACGCTTCTTCAAAACCGGTCCCGGCGAGTATGGCGAGGGCGATCAATTCCTCGGCCTCTCCGTGCCCCAGACCCGCGCCTTGGTCCCCCAAACCGATGCCCTGAGCGAGGACGATGTGCTGACCCTCCTGCATTCCGAGTGGCACGAGGAACGCCTGATCGCCCTTTTCATCCTGATTCGTCGCTTTGGCAAAGCCCGCAAGAACGAGCCCGCGCAGCAGCACCTGATCGAACTCTACCTCGCCAACACCCGGTGGATCAACAACTGGGACCTCGTGGACACCAGCGCCCCCCACCTTCTCGGTGCTTGGCTGCTGAAACGCGACCGCTCCGTCCTCGACCGCCTCGCCGCCTCCGCATCCCTCTGGGAGCAGCGCATCTCCGTGCTCACCACCCAGGCCTTCATCCGCGCCGGTGACTTCGCCGACACTCTCCGCCTCTGCGAGCGCTTCCTCCCCCACCCGCACGACCTCATGCACAAAGCCTGCGGCTGGATGCTGCGCGAAGTAGGCAACCGCGACGAACGCATGCTGCGCTCCTTCCTTGATCAACACGTAGCGAACATGCCGCGCACGATGCTGCGCTACTCCATCGAGAAGCTCCCGGAGACGGATCGAAAGGGCTACCTGGCGAGGTAGCAACTCGGGGCTTCTGGCAAAACTCCCGTCGTGGCTCGACAGGCCCTCCTTGGACAGACCCGCCCGTCTCGGGGTGCTCCCTCCGCGCGGCGGGGTCTTCCCTCCCGCTCGCGGGGTGTTCCCTCCGGGAAATGGGGCAGCACCCCGGACGATTCCTGGAGCACCCCGGACGCGGGAGTGGGCACCCCGCCGCATCCATGGAACACCCCGCCGGACGGAGGGACGTCCCTGCTCGGCGGAGGGAACACCCCGCGCCGTCCATGGAGCACCCCGGACGCGGGAGTGGGCACCCCGCCGCGTCCATGGAACACCCCGGACGAAATGGGGCGGGCCTCGGAGGGCCGAAAAGCGCGGCTGACAGGGGTAAATGCCCCCTTTTCACCCCGAAATCGCCTCCCAAGGGCAAAAACGGCCCGCTTCAGTGCCCGCCGACCTGAGGCATCACTCTTTCGCGAAATGCACCGCGCCGTAGCACCCCGCCCATTCGCCGAGCGTGGCGTGGATGACGGGCACGCGATGGCCGCCGGGGCGCCACTCGATCTGATCAAGCCAGGCGTTGAGCGGTGACTCGATGGCGTCCCAGGCATTGGCGATGCCACCGCCGAGGACGACGACTTCGGGGTCGAAGGCGTTGATCAAGCCCGCGACCGTGGTGGCGAGCGATTGAATCGAGCGATCCCAGACTTGCTTCGCGAACGCATCGCCCGCACCGACGGCGGAGAGCAGATCGCTGGTCATCTGGAAGCGACCGTTCGTGCGCTGCGCGAGGTAGCCGTTGCCGATCTGATACTCGATCGCGCCCGGCATGCCGATGATGCTGGGCGGATCATCCATCGCGACGGTGAGATGCCCCAGGTGTCCCGCGCGTCCGATGTGGCCCTGAATGAGCCGTCCATCGCACACGACCGCGCCACCCACGCCGGTGCCAAGCGTGAGCATCACCACATCGCGCTTGTCCTTCGCCGCGCCTTGCCAAATCTCACCCATCAGCGCCGCATGCGCATCGTTGAGGCACTTCGCGTTGCAGTGCAGGAAGTCGCGCCAGACCAGATTCTCCAGCCCATCGAGCTTCCCCGGCATGAAGCGAATGCACGAGCCCTCCCGATCCGCGAGCCCCGGTGCCGAGACGCCCACCACACTCGCCGTTGCCCCCATCTCGGATTCGTGACGCTGCACCAACTCTCCCACACCCAAGGCAAACGCCGGCACACCATCGATGCGCTCGCCATCCCGCGTCGGCGTCATGGCTGTGGCAAGCAATTGCCCCGTCGCGAGATCGAAGCGCGCCGACTTGATGCGCGTGCCACCGAGGTCGATGCCGATGCCGAAGGACGGGTTCTCGGTCCTCAGTTCACGGTTCTCGGTTGAGTCAGGGGTTGGCGAAGTTTGGGGCATGGCGATCAAAGAAGATGGAACAACAGAGAACCCTGAACAGAGAACGGAGAACGTCTAGCTCACCGTCCATCCCCCATCGACCGCCAGCACCTGGCCCGTGATGAAGTGCGACTGACGCGAGAGCAGGAACAACGCGGCCCCATCGAGGTCGGCGGGCACACCGACGCGGCCGCCGTCGAGCGGCTGCTTGGTGGCGATGAAGTCCATGATCTCGTCATTGCCGCAGGCGCGCAGGGACATCGGGGTCTCCACCAGCGCGGGCGCGATGACGTTCACGCGGATGTTGTCCTGCGCGTAGTAGCTGGCGATCGACTTGCTGAAGCCCACGATGGCCGCCTTCGTCGCCGCGTAGCCGTGGCTGGCGAAGTGCTTGGGCTCCGGCGACCAGCCGAGCACGCTGCCCATGTTGAGGATCGTGCCGCCCGCGCCTTGCTTGAGGAACTGGCGCACGGCGGCGCGGTTCGACCAGATCATCGAGGACAGGTTGAGGTCGCAGGTGAAGCGCCAGCCGTCGTCGGTGAGTTCGTGCAGCGGCCCATCGCCGTGCTTGCGACCGCTGCCGCCCGCGACGTGATAGAGCGCATCCAGGCGGCCAAAGCGTTGCACCGCTGCTTCGATCACGACGTCTGTCGAGTCGGGGTCCGTGGCATCCAATGCGAAGCCCAGCGTGTCGTGCCCCAGCTCGGCGACCGCCGCATCCACGCTGTCCTGCGAACGACCAAAGATCGCGAGCTTCGCGCCTTGCTCGACGAGTTGCTTCGCCGCCGACAAGCCCAGCCCCGTCGTCCCGCCTGCGATGACGACTACCAAGCCTTCCACATCATATCGTGCTGCCATGAGGCGCGGAGTATGGCGCGCAGCGCGCGGGGCTCAAACGGGAAGGCAGTCTGGGGTGAAGCGAAGGTGGGAGCCGTTTTTCAGACAGGATTTTCAGGATGATGCAGGATGGCAGGATTGCGCTGGGCACAGCGTCGCGAGTTGCCGAAGCGCTGTGCTTGGCCCACTGCAATCCTGTCCAAGAGGCAGACACACGCTGGGTGTAGCCAGATCGTCAACAACTAGGGCAACCTTGGGCGATGCGAAGATGGCCCCGCGTTGCTGACGCGTCGGCGCTCGTCTTCAAGCCGGAGGCTTGAGAGCTATTAGCCGGTGGTGCAGTGGAGTCGCGGCGCGACGCAACGCAACCACCGGTAGGCCATCGGCAGCACCATGGCGCGAATCGAGGGCGTCGTTGGGACTCGGTGTCTGCCAGAAGCGCCTCACCCTCCGCTTCGCTGGCGGTGCGTTAGGACAGCGCTGCTGGCATGTCGTGGATGCTGCGATGTGATGGATTTGCGCTGAATGATCGGACGTCCAACCGGTGGTTGCGCTCGCTGAGGCTCGCTGCACCACCGGCTAATGGCTCTCAAGCCTCCGGCTTGAAACTTCGGCGCAGCGTTCCAGCCGTTCGGAAGTCTGACCGAATAGGCGATCAGACTCACGAGTTGCCGAAGCGCTCTGCTTGGCCCACTGCAATCCTGAAATCCTGTGAATCCTGTCCCAAAGACGGCGGCAGACGAGGCTTTGCCCCACGCTACCAACCTCAATACTTCGCCAGCACGTCACCGAGGTTCTCGGTGGTGAGGCGTTCGTGGAGGTCGTCTTCGACGAGGCAGACGGGGGCGCTGCCGCAACTGGCGAGGCACTCGACGAACTCGATGCTGAACTTGCCGTCGTCGCTCTTGGCGATGGGGTGATGGTGCGAGGTGTGGCTGCGGTCGATGTTCGCGACTTCGCAGAACTTGTTCATCACCTCGTAGCCACCGGCCATGGCGCAGGCGAGCGTGCGGCAGACGCGGATGTGAACCTTGCCGGGGGCCTCCTGACGGAAGCCGGGGTAGAAGGTGACGACTTCGAGCACCTTGATGGGCTCCAGGCCGAGCTTGTCAGCGGTCCAGGCGACGGCTTCCTCGCTGATGAAACGGAAGTGCTCCTGCAGCAGGTGCAGCACGGGAAGCACGGCACTGCGCTTGGAGACGGGGTAGTGCGTGATGGCCTCGTCGATGCGGGCTGCGAGTTCGGCAGGGATTTCCATGTTCAGAGAAGCGGGTTCGCGACTATCCTTTTGCGCTCTGGTGCGGCAAGACGAATTTGTGAAAAGTTTCACAAGCGCCTCAGCAGCGTGGCTCCACGCATTGCAGTTTGCGCTTTGCCGCTTCCGCGCTCCTGCTCTGCCCCCTCATGCGCAAGCCCGCCCTGCCCTTCATCTTCGTCACGCTGGTTCTCGATATTCTGGGCATCGGGCTGATCGTGCCGGTGCTGCCGGACTTGGTGAAGCACTTCCAAGGCGGCGACGTGGCGCAGGCCTCGCACACGTATGGGCTGCTCGCCTCGGTTTAAGCGCTGATGCAGTTCGTGTTTGCGCCAATCCTGGGGAGCCTGTCGGACCGGTTTGGAAGGCGTCCGGTGATTCTGCTGTCGCTGCTCGGATCGGGGCTCGATTACCTGCTGCTGGCCTTCGCGCCGAACCTGGCGTGGTTCTTCGTGGGTCGCGTGGTGTCGGGCATCACGGGGGCGAATTTCGCGGCGGCGACGGCTTACATCGCGGACGTGAGCCCGCCGGAGAAACGCGCGGCGAACTTCGGCCTAGTAGGCGCGGCGTTCGGCCTGGGTTTCATCATTGGCCCGGCGATGGGCGGAGTGCTGGGGCACTACGATCTGCGGCTGCCGTTCTTCGTGGCGGGCGTGCTGACCTTGATCAACTGGCTCTACGGCTGGTTCGTGCTGCCGGAGTCCCTGGGGCAGGAAAACCGGCGGGCGTTTAGCTGGGCCAAATCGAATCCGGTGGGCGCGCTGATCAGCCTGGGCCGCTCGCATCCGATGGTGCTGGGGCTGGCGGTCGCGTATTTCCTGCTGTGCATCGGGCACCAGGTCTATCCGAGCACCTGGGTGCTCTACACCAGTCATCGCTATGGCTGGAGCGAACTGGACACGGGCCTGTCGCTGGCAGCGGTGGGCTTCTGCGCGGCGCTGGTGCAAGGCGGGCTGACGCGCAAGATCGTGCCGAAAATCGGTGAGTCGAAGGCGATCATGCTCGGCGTGGCCGTGGCGGTCGTGGCCTTCACCGGCTACGGGCTGGCCTCGCACGGCTGGATGATTTATCCGCTGATTGTGTTCGGGTCGATCTCGGGAATCACCACGCCCGCCGTGCAGGCCTTGATTTCCAAGGGTGTGGGCGCGGACGAGCAGGGCGGTGTGCAGGGTTCGTTGACGAGCCTCAACAGCGTGGCCGGGATCATCGGGCCGTTCGTTGCGACGGGCTTGTTCGGTCACTTCGTCAATACCAAGCCAGCGGTGCCAGGCGCGGCCTTCTTCTGCGGCGCGGTGCTCAACCTGCTGGCGCTGGCCGTGGCGATCCGGTCACTCAGGGCGTCCAATCACCCGGCTGAAACACCCGTGGCTCCGCATTCTTGAGCGCTTCGAGGTCGAATGCGCGGGCGGACTTGAGTTCGATCTTCTCGTCCTGAATCTGAAGGGTGAGCGCGCCTTGCAGGTCCTCCTTTTCCGCCCAGAAGCGGAGCAAGGCGTCGGCCGTGGTCTGGGGTGGCAGCTCGGGCGGAGGCTCGACGGGCAGGATGAAAGGCGGGACCTCGGTGCCCTTGGCGTTGATCAGGCGGACGGCGGGGGCGACGAGGAGGAGTTTCTTCGAGTGGGCATTGGTCATGCGCACGGCGATGTCCAGCCGCGCATTGCCGAAGTCGCGAGTCACCGTGCATTTTTTCACCTGGAGCCTGGCTTCGGGCGTGGCGGGACCCGCATTGGAAATCAAGGGCTCCGGCCCGTCGCTCTTCGAGGTGAAGAAGACGAAAGCACCAGCCCCTGCGGCGAGCAGCAGGAGCACCCAGACTTCGAAACGTTGGAGGATTTTCATGGAAAAACAGAGATCGCGATCCGGGATTGTCAAAGTGGGGAACCTGCCCTAGCATCCGCCCCCCTTCGCCCGGCGGGCGGCCTGAGCGCCGATTCTGTGGGCCAGGAAACGCCCCCTTCACTAGATCGAGATTCATGAACATCAACGTCGAACATCAGCCTAACTGCCGCGCCGTCCTTCACATCGAAATGCCAGCGGACGTGATCAAGCAGGAGCGCGCCGCGATCCTCAATACCTATGCCGCCCAGGCCCGCATCCCCGGCTATCGCCCCGGCAAGGTGCCCGCCGCCGTGATCGAGAAGCGCTACAAGGACGCCGTCGATGGCGAACTGCAAAACCGCCTCATCAATCGCGGCTGCTACACCGCGATCCAGAAAGAGAACCTGGAAGTCATCCAGGTGCTTTCCGTTCGTGAAACCAAGCTGGCCGATGACGGCACCTTCACCTTCACCGCCGAAGTGAGCACCGCTCCGAAGTTCGAGCTGCCCGACTACAAAGGCATTCCGGTCAAACTCGAGCGCGTCGTCGTCACCGACCACGATGTGGATCACGAGATCTTCCACCTGCGCGAGCGCCAGCAGCAGTTCGATGACGTGGAGCGTCCCGCTGCGCTGGGCGACGCCGTGGTTCTCAACTACGTGGCCAAGATGGATGGCGAGCCGCTGGAAGATTCCCACCCAGATCTGCCCGTTCACTTCCGCAAGATCGAGGGCAACTGGTTCCTCCTCGACGCCGAGGAAGACTTCCTTCCTGGCTTCTACGCTGGCCTTGTCGGCATCTCGAAAGACGAGAGCCGCGAGCTGATCATCGGTCTGCCCACCGACTTCCACAACGAAGTGCTCAAGGGCAAGAACATCGAACTCGCTGTCACCTGCACGAGCGTGAAGCAGAAGAAACTGCCCGAGCTGGATGACGACTTCGCCAAGAAGCTCCTCGGCGAAGAAGCCACCATGGAAACCCTTCGCAAGGAAGTGGAAGCCAGCGTGCGCCAGCGTCGCGAGCAGGGCCGTGAATCATCGCTCGCCAATCAGGTGCTCGGCTTCCTGCATGACAAGCTCGACTTCGAACTCCCCGCCGAAGTGGTGGAACGCGAAGCCCAGAACCGCGCCAATGATCTCGCCATGCGCGCCGCCCGCCAGGGCATGCCCGAGGACGACATCATCAAGCACCAGGACGAAATCCTCAGCACGGCCAATCAACAGGCCCGCCAGAACGTGCGCCTGAGCTTCATCCTCAGCCAGATCGCAGACAAGGAGCAGTTGGAAGTCTCCGATGCCCAGCTCTCGGTGGCCCTTTCCCAGATCGCGGCGCGCAGCAAGCAGGCACCGAAGAAGTTCATGGCCGAAGCCCAGCGCAACGGCACCGTGAACCGCCTGCGCGAGAACCTGCGCATCGAGAACGCCGTCGATTTCCTCAAACAGAACGCCGTCATCGAAGACGTCGATCCTGTGACCGAGGCCCACGGCTGCGAGTTCGAGAAAGCCGAAGCCAAGGCCTAGCATCCCGGCCCTGTCGCATCAGCCTGCCTCTTTCCGCCCTGGGTCCGTCCGACCCAGGGCGTTTTTTTGCCAGCGAAGCTCGCCAGGAGTGCCGGAACCCGAGGATAAATCTCGACTTCATCTGGCCCAGCGATCAGGTTTTGGCCCCCCGAAATTGTTTAATTCAAAGTGCCTATGAAAATGGATCTCCTCCCCGCCTTGAGCTTGTCAGTCATCGTGCTGACGGCGTGTCAGCAACTGCCGCTTCAAAAGTCCGCCAAGCCTTCGCCACCTTCCGCTCATCCGGCTGCCACTGGCACCAGCATGACCGGGAGCGAGGCACTCGCCGCGCTCAAAGCAGGCAACCAACGCTACCGGGATGAAAAAAAGGACGCACCGCAAGATGCCTCGAATCTTCGGACCTCACTGAAGGACAATCAGAAGCCTTTCGCCGTGATCCTCGGTTGCGCGGATTCGCGGGTGGCTCCTGAGGTGATCTTTGATCAGGACTTGGGCAAGCTGTTCGTCTGCCGCGTGGCGGGCAATGTCACCGACCCTGTAGTGCTCGGCTCCATCGAGTATGCCGTGAGTCCCGAGCATCTCAGCGTGCCGCTCATCGTCGTCCTGGGTCACTCGGGCTGCGGAGCTGTCACCGAGGCCGTGCATGCCGCTGCTCATCCCGCGCCTGCCGAGGGCAATCTAGGTGCCCTGATTGGTCAGGTTCACATCGGCGAAAATTTACCCAGTGATGCCACCGCCAAGTTGAAAACCGCCGTGGCTAACAACACGGCCTACCATGCCCGCCAGCTACTGGAAAAGAGTTCGATCATTCGCGACCTGGTAGCGCAAAAGAAACTGCGCATCTCCACTGGCATCTACCATCTCGATACCGGCAGGGTCACGGGGCTCTAATAATGCCTAGCCAACCTCACGACGCCGGCGGCGTGTAAGTGAAGCGATAAAACACCTGGGCCGCGACAGCCACGGCCTGGGTGAGCGTGCCGTTGGCGTCCGAGTTTACCACAGTGACAGGATTCCAGCTCTTCAGATCAGTGGAGAACTCAAGTTGGTAAGGCAGATTGGGAGCGGCTGTGCAGGCGATGGTGGCCGTGCCGTTGCCGTTGTTCTGAAGGGAAACAGCCGCGGGCGGCAGAATGATGAGCGTGAGTTCATCGTTCGCATTGAAGGGGCTGGACCACTTCTTGTCCGTGTAAACGGCGGTGCCTGTGAGCGTGCGGAGGAAGGCCACGATGCTGTCGCGTTGCCCCTGGTTGAGATTGAGATTCTGCACTGCACCACCGGGGCGACGAAGCCGGGGATCGAGGTTCGCATTGTCCCCTGGGATCGCATTGTAGTGGCTGCTCACCTGATCAAGGCTGGTCAGGCTGGCATCGTGCATGAAGCTGCCATTCGACTGCCCGCCTGGACCCACCAGATCGCGCAGCGTGGGCGAGCGAGTGTTCGTCAGATCGGTGCTTCCGCCGATGGCCGTGATGACACCATTGTTCCGACTGTTCGGATCAATATCGAACTCCGGGGCCCGATGGCATCCCGCACATCCCGCGCCTCCGCCAGGACCCGGAGGGGCGAGGAAGAGCTGCTTGCCCGCATTTTCCTGGGCGGTGAAGTTGGCAAAGGGCTGATTGTCCGCCGTCGTGGCGCGGCCCACATCGTATTTGGAATCGAACGACTGAATGCTGCGCACGAACTGAGCGAGGGCGCGTTGGACGAGTGTCTCGTCAATGGTGCTGGTGCCAAAGGTCATCGAGAACAGCACTCGATACTCCGGGATCGCTGAGAGGCGGGTGACGAGGTCGGCGAAGGCCGGATCACCGCTGGTGCCGCTGAAGCCCATCTCCGCATGATCCTTGATCGGGCGCGTGGTCTGGTTCTCCAGGCTGGTCGCGCGTTCATCCCAGAAGAACTTCACCTCCGCCGAGAAGCGGCTGTTGATGAGGCGCATCGAGTGCCGTCCCGTGGTGCCGCTCACGCCCGTGCTCGCCGTTGCGGTGTCGCTGAATCCCTTGGCCTGCTGATGGCAGGAGGCGCAGGCGACAGTGCTGTTGCGCGAGAGCCGTTTGTCATAAAACAAGACGCGACCCAGCGTGGCTCCGGCGTTCGTGATGGCATTGTTGCCCGGTGTGTTGTTGCGCGTGATGTAGGCAGGGATGGGCTGGCTCGCATAGTTCTCCAGCGTCGTGAGATCGAGCACGCCATCCTGAGCCTGGAGCTGAAAACCTCTCACGCTGAGAGCAAGGACGAGGACGGAACGGCGGATGGAGGTCATGATGCGCGCGAGTTTGTGACAGCCTGCCTTAAGCCCAAGTGAAGACGCGAAAATTCTTCGCCATTCACTGTCCGCTCACCGTGACCTCATCGAGATCGAAGCTGGACTGCGCGCCGACGATGCCGGGCGTGATCACCACCTTGCCCACATGCGTGATCGTGTCGCTCCAGGGAAAGCCTTGCACAGCGCGCGTCCAGCCTGCGGCCGTGGCCTCGGCGTCCGACCAGTCGTAGCGCAGCGTGGCCGTGGCAGTCGTCCATTCCGTGGTGAAGGCCGCGTCGATCTCGCGATACCACTGGCCCACATCGTTCGCGAAGATCTCCAGCCGCACCTTGCCGCCTGTCTTCGGCGCTCGCACACGCACCTTCACCTCGGCTCCCTTGCCGCCGAAAAGCTGAGTCCAGTCACCCGCCAGCGGCGACTCCTTCGGGGTGGATGGTGACGATGCGATCGGCAAGGCGCGACCGCTGCGGGACACGCGGATGAACCCCGCCGGATCGTGAACCACCTGGTCCACACCTTTCCAGCCATCGGTGTGTTGGTCGAAGGTGATCGTTCGGCTCGTGGTGGGGGCGATCTTGCGATGCGGGGACTTCAGCGGATTGAGTGGCTGCGGCAGCGTGGTGTGGACCATCTCGAGGCCGCTGAGGGAATACAGCTTCGCACCTCCGCTCAGCTCGACTTGCAAATGAATGAGCTGACCCTTGAGCCGCTCGATGCCCTTGTCGTGCCACTGCACTGGTTGATCAAACACACGTCCTTTGATGTCCGCCGTGTAGTCCACGCTCGCCGCCACCACATCGAGCGCCACGATGCGCACCGCCCCCTCGCCCGCATCCGCCGTCACGCGCAGAGGCTGATCCGTCACGCGGAACTGCGCGGTGAACAGGCTGGCAGGCTTGGCCTTGTCCACCTGCTCGTAGCCCGCGAAGTGGTCCACGGGCAGACGAGCGAGGCAGGGCAGGCACGAGCGCTTCCAACCCGTGTGCGGGAAGTGATCGCCGCCGTAGAAAATAAGCAAATCATTGCCCTGCACGATGGGCGGCCCGGCCATCGCATAGATGCACGCGCCATCGTAGCTGCCCTTCGCGCCGCGCGGAATGAACGCAGAGCCTGGGGCGATGCGCTGCCAGGTGAGGCTGTCGGGGCTCCACGCGAGTTCACAATCGACACTGCGATCCACGCCCACGTTGTAAATCATCGAGTAGCCCAGATAGACATTCGCATAACGAAACACCGGCAGGCAGTAAGTTTGATGCGCCCGACCTTCCTCAAAGGTGCTGCGCAGCACGAGACCCGAATTTTTCCAATGCAGGAAATCATCGCTCTCCAGCCGCGCCACCAGCCGCTCGCCAAGGTAGAGCTTGGTGAACCAGAGATACTTGCCACTGCGCTCGTCGAAGAAGGCGTTGTTGTGCGTGTCGCCATTCTGCGCACCGAATCCCAGCGCCTCCACCGGCTCGCCCCAGTGGATGCCATCCTGGCTGAACCTCATGCGTGGCTTCCCCAGACCTACATCGAAGACCATCTTGTAGCGGCGTGCCGGATCGGCGTCGTGGAGGTCCTTGAAGACGCCGACGTTGGGTGTGTCGCGGGCGACGATGTTGGTGTCGGCGCTGCCGTTGAACTTGTGCAGACCGAGCTTCGGCTTGTCCCACACGAGCCCGTCCTTCGAGGTGGCGTAGAGCAAATACCAGCCCACGTCGTGAACGGTGCTCGGCTGGTCCATTTGCGCGATCACGTCCTTGTCAGCGAGCACGCATTTATACCAGAGCTTGAACACCTGCTCCTCCTCGTCCCACAGCACGTTGGGGTAGAGATTGTTCAGCGCATTCTCCCAGGGCTTGTCGTTGGTAAACAACGGATTGTTCGGCTCCTTCGTCACCGTGCCGGGCGTCAGCCTGGCATTGACCGACTGCAGCATAATCCGCCGGTCGAGCATCAGGTGCTTGAGCGGATCAGGCTTGACCAGATGAATGTCGGCAGCGTGAACGGAGGCGAAGGCGAGAAGGCTGAGCGCAAGGTGTCGCATGGGCGCAGAGATACGCGGCGGCGGACCAAGTCTCACACGCAGAGCCATCGGAAGGCGCTACGGATTCGCATTCAAGACCACCCGGCATTCCATGCAGAATTCGCGCCTGTCACGAATCGAGCGACGTTGTGTAGATGCCTGTGATGCAAGGGATAGAGCAATTGATTCTACTGTGAGCCTGGCATTATATTGGCATTATATTTGGCATTATATTCTTATCAACACGCTGATGTTGATGCAAAAAAAGTTCACTCAGCGCACACGCTCATACCATCCGCGCGGCTTTGCCCCATGCATGTCGATGCCATCGGTGAGCATGTTGAAGGCCTCGGGTCGCAGTTCCAGTTTGGTCTGCCCATCCTCTGCCGCACGCGGCCAGAAGAACGTGCCTTGTTCAAGCCGCTTGGTCATCAGCCACATGCCTGTGCCATCCCAATAGAGCACTTTGATCAGCTTGCGCCGCTTGTTGGTGAACACAAAGAGCGTGCCGCTGCGCGAGTCCTCGTTGAGCTTCTGTGCCACCAGTGCGTGCAGCGTGTTGATGCCCGCACGCATGTCGCATGGGTCCAACGCGATGAAGATTTTGAGACTGCCGGCAAAACTCAGCATGGCGTGCGCAGAGCTTGAATGAGTTGCGCCGCGAGCACCGCGTGCTGTGCATCAGCAACGAACATCTGCGCACCGCCCGGCAGGAGCACTTCGAGGGGCCGGCTCACCGGATGCACCGCTGGCGGC
>CAUJJC010000184.1 GCA_963204975.1 Verrucomicrobiota bacterium
CGGTCCGAGACCCAGCCGCGCGAGGCATCGAGGGAGGATTGATCGTCGTTGTAGCGACGCAGAAAACTGAGCACGGCCTGCTGGCCCAGGCGGTCGTCCCAGAAGGGTTTCGCCTTGGCCACCTCGGTGCTCGACCACTCGATGCGCGGGATCGGCAGTCGATCTTCAGCAAGGTAGCGCTGCGAGTCCATCACATCGGCCGTGCTGTCGGGCGAGCGACCATAGACTGAGCTGAGCTGCTTGAAGCCACCAATGCTATGCATGGCCTGCGCGAATCGGAATCCGCTCATCATTGGGAAGGTCTCCAGCTCGCGCAGGTAGGCGGGCATGGGCACGAGGTTCAGCGGATGATCGGGATCATCGGTGGGGATGGCGTTGGGATTGGGTCCCTGGAATGCCTTGAGGTCGCGCAGGAATCGCACGAGGGCTGCATCGCCGCCGAGCAAGCCGAGGCGGGCCATGCGTTCATCGGTGCTCAGCGCCACCTTCGGGCCGGGCAGCAGCGACTTGCCAAAGTGATGCAGCAGGTTCGCATACGAAAGCGCCAGGGTGGGATCGCTCATCACCGGCACGCCATCGGGTTGCTCATCGGGATCGACGATGTAGATCGTCTCGCTCGCTTCGTCATACCAACCACCGAGCTGTCGAACCCAAAGCGCGGCACGCACAGGCAGCGTGTCGATGGTCTGCGGGATCACGCCGAGGGCGGCAAAGGCAGCGCCTTCACGTTCGCCAAATCCCTCGGGGTGCTGGCGTTTCAGCCACGCGAGGATGAGCTTCTCGATCTCCGCCTGCGGAGCCGTCACCGTGGGGATGGGCAGCTCTTCGAGTTCACGGAGCTTCAGCAGTTCCGCACCCAGCGACACAAAGTCCTCAGGCACCTTGTCGGGCGGCGACTCCTCCTTCATCGGCTTGCCATTCGCGGGCAGGCCCAGCTTCGCAAGTTTGTCGATGAGGTCGGAGTTCTCCTTCTGAAGCGCCTGCACCTGCTCGTGCAGATACTCGACTTGGTTCTGGAGCAAGGCGATCTGCTTGTCCGCATCGGAGCCCTGGGCGGCATTCGCTGGCACTGGCAGCAAGGGATTCGGAGCCATCGGCTCCTCCGCTGCGACCACGGGTTCCTCACGAGGTGCATGCTTCACCACCACGGTGGGTGCCACGACCTTGGGCGGTCCCTCATACCACAGCATCATGGACAAGCCCACCCCGAGGAGGATGAGCAGAAGCAGGAGGGAACTCGGACGCAGCATGACTTCGAAGATGGACAGCGAAGCGCCGCTGTCGATCACGTCTCTACGCTTTGCGCGTGCGCTTCGTCGAGGTCGCCTTGTGAGGGCCACCGTTCTCGTGCAGCAACTGCCCCACGATGCTCTCCATCGCCGCGAGCCCCGAGGAGATCTTTTTGAAGAAGGACGTGTTGTGCGGCACCAGCACGAACCTCGGATGCTGCGACCAGATTTCGCGCAGTCGAGCATCGAGCACCACCGCCTCCTCGCCCGTCTCATCGCGCACTGGATTGCCGCCCTTGATCATCATGCCGCCCACCGCCGCGCTCTCGAAGAACAGCACCGCATCGTAGCGCGCCAGTTCCTCCTTCAAGGTGGTGCCCTGCGCGTGGAAGAACTCATGCGGATGATCGTGAGGCCAGTAGGCAGCTCCATCCACCGTCCCACGATCACACAGCAGGATGCGCCCAGGGTTCTGCACCGCGTAGAGCGCCTCCATCTGCATCTGCACCTGATAAATCGTGCGCTGAATGATCTTCACCGACTCAGGATCGTGCGAACGAGGAAACCCACTGGAAAACATCAAGGTCGCTGCCTCAGGCACGAGCACCACCTTCGATCCGATCTCCCGACGAAACAGATCCGCCGCCGTCGTCTTCCCGCCTCCTGGACCTCCGGTGACAACTACGCGTAACGGACGATGAGCATGGGCTCTGCTGGACTTGGCTGTCATGCGCTCATGCTACACAAGACCCTTGCCGGAGAGCAACTCCTGAATCCCCCTCAACCGAGGGTGCGTGGAATGACCAATGCCTCATTCAGAGCAAACACCTTGATTGACGCCCTGATGGGAAGCCGGACATTTCGTGTCCCCATGCTCGCCTCCCCTTCCCTTGATCCCTCGTTCGCTGCCTGTGCTTTGGCAGCGCTGATCCTGGGTGTCGTGGCGATGCTGATCGGACGTGCGCTTGTGACCTCGCGCATGGTGAACGATCAGGGTTTGCTGCACCATGCCATCGCCTTGATTGCTGGCTTGCTGTTCATCACCGGCATGATGGCCACCGTGCTCTTGCGTCGCCCTTGTTACTACACGCTGATGCCAGTGTTGTTGATCGGCTGGCGCTTGGTGTGGGCACGCTTGAGTCCATCGGCTTCGAGCATCGAAGCACCTCGCGAGCCCTGGCCACGCATCGTTGTTCCCCTCCTGATCGTGGCGGCGGTGGTCTTCGGATTCGAGTGGTGGTTCGAGAGCTGGATGCAAGGCGATGGCAGCGTGCGCAAGATCCACAGCGACCTTGGATTTTACGTGCAGGCACTGAAGGGATTGCCCGAGGCTCGCCTTGCGAATAGCTGGGCGGCCACGCTCGGGGTTCATGCATCGGACAATCTCGACCTCAGGGACTTCTGGTATCACTGGGGTCCGATCTGGCTGGGAAGTGCGATTGCTTCCACCACGTCCATCGCCCCCATCGCCGCCCTGCTGATTATCGTGCCCGCGATCATCGACCTCGCGATGGTGCTCGCTGCGGGCTCGATTGTGCAACGGCTCACGCGTTGGCCCGTGGCCGTGTGCCTCATCGTGGGACTTGCATCGCTAGCGGCGGTGCAACTGACCAAGGCCATCGCCGTGCTGAGTTTGGGCGACGTGCTGCACTTCGAGACTATCCAGCACTTCCGCACCACGCTGGCGGAGGCCTTTGCTTACAAGTTCGAGGCCATGCTCATGCTCGGTGCCATGGCGGCCTGGCTTTGGCAACGCAGCGCCCTGGCCGTGCTCCTGCTCTTCCTCACCAGCGTGAGCGCACCGCACAACGTGGGCATCCTCGGCGTCACCGCAGGCGTGCTCGGCACGCTCGGGCTTGTGCTTCGGCAGCGTCCGCTCTGGCAAACGGCAGGCATCGCGATTGCCACGCTCATCAGTGCCTGGATCTCGGTGAAGCTCTGCGGTGCAGGGCTACCGAAGGCCGAAGGCCAGTCCATGCTCGCGCTCGATCCCAGCAGCCTGCTCAAGGCCATCGGCGACACCTTGCCCGACATCGCTCTCGGACTCCTCGCAGCCGCACTCACGCTGCCCGGCCTCGTTCACCTCATTCGCAATCGTGACGAGCAGTCCAGCGACGAGACTCGCATCCTCGGCTGGCTGCCTTTCTGCGCCATCGTTGGCGGGTTCGCCGCTTACCATTTGTTCGGCACGATGAGTGATCGGTTTCATTTCACAGCGCTCACGCACGCGATGCTCGTGCTGCCGGTGGGCATCTGGGCGATGGCACGCCTCGCAGCAGTCGCCTCCCCACTTCCGCGCCTGCTCGCCCTGGTGGTGATCGTGCTCGATGTGGTCCTGGGCATCGGCGACCTCCGCGCCGCCCGCTCGCGCGAGCCTGAGCAATCCTGGCAGCGTGCCGATCTGGCCGTGATTCAGAGCCAGCTCAAGGGCCGCCCCTTTGGCTACTTCGCCACTATGGATCGCGAGTGGTGGATACCCGAGCAAAGCAGCCTGGCTGCCGTGCTCGACAGCCGCTGCATCCGCCTCAACGAGATCGACCTCGTGGACAAGCACGGCACCTTTTCGAAATACTACGGAGCCGACATCCCCCATCGCCTGGTGCCCACCCTGCCCGGCGAATCCGCCGATGCATGGTCGCTCCGCTTCGCCCAGCGTCTGGGCATTGCCTGCGTGATCGAACTCCAGCCCGGCACCCTGCCCGCTGCGATCAAGGCCCAATGCCATCCCCTCGCCTCAGCGGGCGGCATGACCTTGTTTGAGATCAAGGCCACCTCCCCCGGCCCCATGATTGCTGAATGATCACGGACTTCGGGTTGACCCCGTGGCGCGTATCTTCATCATGGCGGACCTTTTCTCGCCCACTCACATCATGGAAAACCTCATCATCATCGGCACCGGCTGCGCAGGATTCACCGCAGCGATTTATGCAGCACGCGCAAACCTCAAACCGCTCATCCTTGCGGGCAACATGCCCGGCGGTCAGCTCACCACCACGACCGAGGTGGAGAACTTCCCCGGCTTCCCCAAGGGCATCATGGGACCCGAGCTGATGATGAACATGCAGGCCCAGGCCGAGCGCTTCGGCACGCGCATCGAGTATGCGATGGTGACCAGCGTGGCCAAGACAGCAGAAGGCCACTTCGACATCACCACCGAAGACGGCAAAGTATATCAGGCCAAGGCGGTCATCGTCGCCACCGGCGCATCGCCACGCCACCTCGGATTGCCCAATGAGAAGCAGCTCATCGGCCGCGGTCTCACCAGTTGCGCGACGTGCGATGGAGCCTTCTACCGCAATGTGCCCGTGGCCGTCATTGGCGGTGGCGACTCGGCATGTGAGGAGGCCAACTTCCTCACCAAGTTCGCCTCCACCGTGTATCTTATCCATCGTCGCGACACCCTGCGCGCCTCGAAGATCATGGCCGACCGCGCCCTGGCCAACCCGAAGATCAAGCCCGTCTGGAACAGCACCGTGGCCGAATACTTGACCGACGAGAAAGGCGAAGTCCGCGCAGTCACTTTGGAAAACCTCGTCACCGGCGAGAAGAGCGAACTCGACCTCAAGTGCGTCTTTGTCGCCATCGGCCATGTGCCCAATGCGCAGTTCCTCGGCGATCTCGTCGATAAGGATGAGAACGGCTACATCATCCAGACCAAGGGCACGCGGACCAAGACGGAAGGCCTCTTCGCCGCTGGCGACGTGGCAGATCACGTCTATCGCCAGGCCATCACCGCCGCCGGACAAGGCTGCGCCTCCGCCCTCGAAGCCGAGCGTTACCTGTCCGAGCACGGGGTTCACTAAGTGACCTCTGAGTCTCCAAGGGCGAGGGATCCAATCCCTCGCCCTTTTTGTTGGAATCAGTGATTCCCGGCCACCAGGGAGCGAAACTATCATGTGCCGGTTCCGTGCCTTCGTTACGATTGGCATAGGGCGTGCTTGGGCTTCGGACTCCAACCAATGTCCGATAGCACTCGAATCATCTCGGCGAGCACTCCACGCTCCTCTCTCACCTCGCGCCACGGGAATGACCTGCAATTCTTCCGCGCTGATCTCACTCCCGGCAGGGAAGGCGTCGCCGGTCCCGATCCCGAGGCCGGTCAGCGCTTCGTCAGCGAGATTCACTTCGCCAATTTCTACGCCCGCAAGATAGCCGACATCCTGGCCATGCAGCGGCTGGAGCTAGGCGTGGTGGAGGATCGTGATTTCCAGACTGGATTCACCTTCTCAGCCGGAGATCAGCGCTGGCATGGCTTCATCTCCAGCCACCGGATTTCCTATGACGATGCCCGCACGGAGCTGAGCAAACGCTGATACGCCATGGACCACTCTTCATTGATCACGGCCATCGCCTCCGTGCAGCGCCTGGATGGCGTAGCAGGTGCGTTTTTGTTCAAGGGCAGGAACGCCATTCACAAGCAGATGCCTTTCTCAGACGGTCGCACACTGGACCTCATGGATGTGCTGGGCGAGATGCTCGAGGGCTATCAGCAAGTGCGTCGGCGCATACGTCAGGTCTATTTTCAGTTCGACGCAGGCGTGCTGCTCGTGCTCGTGCAAGACACCTCGGCGCTGGTGTTCTTTCTCACCAGTCGCGCAGACCCCGATCTGGTCGCCAGCGCAGGCACTGTTTTGTTGAAGGACTTCGCCGTCCATCTAGCGGGCCTGTCAGATCAAGCTGGAGCCACGCCAGCGACTCCGCAGATCGAGGAACTCATCGTCGCCACACCACGCGCAGCCCAGGAGATGGCCGCGAAACGCGAAGCGCGAGTGAACAACTGGGGCGGCCTGCGCAAGCAAGTCGAAGCCCTGCTCGGCAAGGTGATGGGGCGCGCGCAAGTCGTCGCGATGATTGATCGCAAGCTCACCGCACTGGGCATTGACGATCCCTATCGCCTGCCCGCCGAGGAACTGCGCCAACTGGCCACCCGCATGATCGAAGTCGTGCCCAACACCACCAAGCGCGCCGCGCTGCTCAGCGAACTCGAATCCGTGCTGCAAGAATTCCAACTCTGATCCCTCTCCCATGAAACGCCTCCTTCTCGTCCTCGCCTGCGCGGCCCTCACTTCAGTCCAGGCTCAATCGCCCTCCAAAACGGCCACCAAGGCAACAACAGCAGCGCCCACCGCTGACTCGAAGCCTGCACCCGCGCCTCCCACAGTCCCCGTCGTTGATACCCAGGAGATCGAGCAAAAGATCGACGGCATCGTGACCAAACTCGACGCCAATGATCGCCTCAGCACCAAGCTCGATGGCATCGCCACCAAACTCGATGCTACGGACAAGGTCGCCGCCAAGCTGGATGGCATCCTCGATAAGCTACGCGAGCACGACAAGGTCCTCGACAAGCTGGCCACGCCACCACCCGCTCCGACGAAGGTGGAGTCCACTCCGGCTCCCGCTCCTCCCGTGGTCGCACCCGCACCGCCCATCGCCCCCAGCGTTCCGCCGGAGGCCCTGACGAAACTACAAGCCAACATCGACTACGTGTGGATCATCATCACCGGAGCGCTCGTCTTCTTCATGCAGGCCGGGTTCGTCATGCTCGAAATCGGTGCCTGCCGCGCCAAGAACACGATCAACATCGTGATGAAGAGCTTCCTCGACTTCTGCATCTGCGCGATTGTCTATCTGCTCGTTGGCTGTCCTCTCATGTTCGGCACGAGCTGGCTTGGCCTCATTGGCACCGATGGGTTCAATCTCGCCACGCTGGCCGGGGATCATCGCGTGTATGTGTTTTTCTTCTTCCAGCTTGGCTTCGCTGGCGTGTCCTGCACGATCTTGTCGGGAGCCGTTGCTGAGCGCACCAAGTTCCTTGGCTACCTGCTCTACTGCGCCTTCTTCAGCGCCTTCATCTATCCCGTGATCGGCCACTGGGTGTGGGGCGGAGCGGGTGCAACCTTTGGCATCGGCACCGCCGATGGCGGCTGGCTCCAGCGCCTGGGCTTCATCGACTACGCGGGCTCCACCGTCGTCCACGCCTGCGGTGGTGCGTGCTCACTGGCTGGCATCTTCGCCGTGGGTCCGCGTGTGGGTCGCTTTGCCAAGGATGGCACGCCGCGCCTGATCGCGGGTCACAATATCCCGCTCGTCACCCTCGGTGTGCTCTTCCTGTGGTTCGGATGGTTCGGGTTCAATGCGGGCTCTTCTTTGTCTGCGACGGAGATCATCGGTCGCCTGATCGTGAACACCACCATCTCTCCGGCCGCAGGAGGCATCGCGGCCATGGTCTCGATGTGGTTCATTCAGGGCAAGCCGGATGTGAACATCGCGATGAATGGAATGCTCGGAGGCGCAGTGGCGATCACCGCGAACTGCCACCTCGTCACTCCCGCAGCCGCCATCGCCATCGGTTTGATCGGCGGCATCATCACCACCGTGGCCACCATCGCCCTCGAACGCTGGCAGATCGACGACCCCGTCGGAGCCGTGCCCGTTCACTTCGCCTGCGGCTGGTGGGGCACCCTGTGCGTCGCCTTGTTCAATGAGAAGGGCTTCGATATGCAGTCGCTCGGTGTCCAGGCACTCGGGGTTTTCGCCGTGTCGCTCTACAGCTTCGTCATCGCCGGTCTTTTCTTCATCGTGGTCCGTCTCGTCATCCCGATCCGCGCCACCGAGGAAGAGCAAATCAATGGCCTCGACTTCAGCGAGCACGCGGCCAACGCCTACCCCGACTTCCAGACGACCGAGCAGGCGTGATGGCAGAATTGTTCCAGCCCGTTGCGATGATCCTCACATTGGCCTGGACACCTCACGCGTCCCCTTGCTCATCAACAGATGCCCGATCAAGGCGATGAGCAGGGTGCCAAGGATGAGGAGCGTGGAGAGGGCGTTGATGATGGGCAGATTGCGACTGGTCTTGGCCATGGAATAGACACGCGATGGCAAGGTGGCGGCACCGGGGCCGGAGACGAAGAAGGTGATCACGAAGTCATCCAGCGAGAGGATGAAGGCGAGCATCGCGCTAGCCACCATGCCAGGCCAGAGGACGGGGATGACCACACGCCAGGCGACTTGCCAATGCGTGGCCCCGAGATCGCGTGCGGCGTCGATGAGATGGAAGTCGAAACTTTGCAGCCGCCCCATCATGACCGCCGTGACGTAGCAGAGGCAGAAGGTGATGTGCGCGGCGATGACGGTGCTGTAGCCCAGCTCCCAACTGACGCTGACGAAGAACAACTGCATCGCCACGCCGATCCAGATGTCTGGCACGGCGAGCGGGAGTTCCGTGAGCACGAGGTGAAGACGCTGCAAGGGTGAGCGATACACATGCAAGCACCACGCGGCGAGCGTGCCGAGCAGGGTGGCTCCTACCGTGGCACAGAGGCCGATCTTGAGCGTGTTGGCCAGGGCTTCCATGGTGGCGCGATCCTTCCAGAGCTTGTCATACCACTGCCAGGTGAAGCCGGTCCAGGTGCCACCATACTTGGACGCATTGAAGGAGTTCGCCATCAGCACCAGCAGCGGTGCATAGAGGAAGATGATCACCGCGATGAAGCAGAGCGTGGAGAAGCGTGGCCGTTTCACTCAGCGTCCTCCGGCTTGCGTTTCAGCGCGACCACCACGGCAGGCATCGCAAGCATGGCGAGCGCCGTCGCGAGAGCGGCTGCCTGCGGTAGATGGCGATCCGAGAAGAGCCGCTGCCCAATCTTGTTCCCCAGCATCTCAGCGTCGATGCCACCGATCATGTCGGGCACCACATACGATCCCAGGCATGGAATCCCGACTAGCAAAGCGGCAGCGATCAAGCCGTTGCGAATCCCCGGCAGCACCACCTTCACAAAGGCCTGCCACGGCCTGGCACCGAGGTCAGCAGCGGCATCGAGGAGCACGGGATCAAACTTCTCCATCGCGGCGTAGATCGGCAGCACGGCCATCGGCAGATAAGTATAGATCATCACCATGATCACAGCCGTCGGATTGTAGAGCAGCAGCGCATCATCACTCATGCATCCGATGGACTTCAGCAGCGTGGCCAGCGGACCATTGGCCTGAAGCAGCACTCGCCACGCATACACGCGAACGAGGAAGGACGTCCAAAACGGCAGCACCACCAGCAGCAGCATCCACGACCTCCACCTAGCCGATGCCCGGTGGATGCGCCAGGCCACCGGCACGGCGAGCAAAACACAACCCAGCGTGGTGACGACCGAGACCCCGATGGTGCGCCACAGGACATCGAGATAGCCGGGCTCGGCAAACACCTTCCACGCCTCCAAGGTCCAGCCCTCGCCGACTCCGCCCGTGGCATCGGGTGGACGAAAGGACATCACGAGCAGGTGCAAGGCAGGCCACGCGAAGAGCACCAGCATCCAGAGAAAGGAGGGCGCTGTCAGAAGGGTCTGCCTGGAGTTCACACGCATGGAAAATGGAGGCAAATCATTGGACGTCACACGATGAAATCCAAGCAGCGAATCACGCCCGCGGATGCGCCTTCTCATAGACTTCCTTCATACGCTGCGTGGAGACGTGCGTGTAGATCTGCGTGGTGCTGAGACTGGCATGACCGAGGAGCGTCTGCACGGCGCGGAGGTCGGCACCATTGTTCAGCAAGTGCGTAGCAAAGCTGTGCCGCAGCTTGTGCGGAGTGATGTGGACAGGAATGCCGCTGCGCTTCCAATACTTGTCCACAATATCGGCCACAGCCTGCGTGGTGATGCGGCGGCGCAGCTTGCTGATGAACAAGGGACCTTCGTGGACCTTCGCCTTGGCGCGGTAGCGCTGGATCGCCGCGAGAGCGAGGGCTCCGAGAGGACAGATGCGTTCCTTGCGCCCCTTGCCGATCACGCGCGCGCACTCGGTGATGGTGTCGATCGAATCCACATCAAGGGACACGAGTTCGGCCAGGCGGAGGCCGCTGCTGTAAAAGGTTTCGAGCACGGCAGCGTCGCGCTCTGCGGCCCAATCGGGAGCCTGCTTCGGATGCTGCACCTTCATGGGCAGTTCCAGCATCTCGATCACCTGCGTGAGCGTGAGCACCACGGGCAGCTTCTTCTCACGCTTGGGCAGTTGCACTTCGAGCAAAGGGTTGTGCTTCCATCCATGACGTCGGCCCAGGAATTTGTGGAAGCTCCGCAACGCAGCGAAGTGCAGGCGGATGGTGGATCGCCCCACCTCGCGCTTCATCAGATCGAAGAGATACTTTCGATAGTCCGCAGCATCGCATTGATCCCAGCCTTTGAACGACTTGCCCGCTTCTCGAAACTGCCGCAACGCCTGCTCGTAGTTTCGCAGGGTCATCGGCGAGCTGTGCCGCTCAAACTCCATGAACTGGAGAAAGCTGGCGACGAGATCGTCAGGAGGCGGTGGCTTGGGCGGACGAGGCATGGAGCGCCCACAGCATCCGTGGAATCAAGCATTTGGAAACGTGAAATCATCACTCGAGCGAAGCAGCCGCCACCATTCGCGTCTCATTCGTTTTCATTCGCGTTAAGAAATGACGCAGGCTGAGCGCGCTGGCGAATCGTGAACGGTGCACCGCAGACTGAAGCCTGAACTCCAGCACCGATGCGGCGAACCAAACGCGCCCCCCGCCCACAGGACCTTTTGTCACTTCAGAAATCCCACGCTAGCATCGCCTCATGACTCGCCTGCTTCTCCCGCTCATCGCCTTCATGCTCGTCTGCACTGGATGCTCTCCTCAAGCCTCCGGCCCCACGAAGAAGCTGCTCGTCGTGACCGTGACCACCGGCTTCCGCCATTCGTCCATCGAGACTGCCGAGCAGGTGCTGGCAGACATCGCAGCCAAGAGCGGTGCCTTCACGGTGGACTTCGTCAAGCAGCCCCCTGGTATGCCGATCAACCCCGGCAAGGCACCCGAACGCAAGCCCAAGGAGACCGACGAAGCCTTTGCCAAACGCTCCGCTGATTACAGCACCGCACTCGCCGCCTTCAACGAAGCCAGCAAGACCTGGAATGACAAGGTGGCCGCCCATCTCGCCGCCACGATGACCCCTGCGCAGCTCAAGGCGTATGACGGCTACATCTTTGCCAATACCACCGGTGATCTGCCGCTGCCGGATCGCGAGGCACTCATCAACGAAGTGGAGTCTGGCAAGGCCTTCATCGCCATGCACAGCGGCGGCGATACGTATCATGGCTTCCGTCGCTACGTCGATCTCGTGGGTGGTGAGTTCGATGGGCATCCCTGGCATGAAATGGTCACGATCCGCATCGAAGACCTCCAGCATCCCGCCGGGGCCGTGTGGACCAAGCCAACGGACACCGTGCGTGAGAAGTTCGACATCGCCGACGAGATCTACCAGTTCAAAAGCTACAAGCGCGCAGACAAGCACGTCCTCCTCAGCCTCGATCCCAGCAATGAAGAGACCCGCCCCAAGAAGAAGGACAAGGACGGCAGCGAGAAGTCCTTCTTCCAGCGCGGCAACCGCGAGGACAAGGACTACGCCGTCGCCTGGACTCGTGAGCAAGGCCAGGGCAAGGTCTTCTACACCTCGCTCGGCCACCGCGAAGAAGTCTGGCTCAACCCCAAGTATCAAGCACACGTCCTCGCCGGCATCAAATGGGCGCTCGGGTTGTCGGATTGATCAGGTCCGCAGGCTGCTGAAAAGTGGCTGTGTCAGCAGATTCGGAGCGCGGCGGATAGCGAAGCCGCTATCCCTGATATAAGGGCAGCTCCGAGAACTCGAAGAAGAGGCTGCTGGGTGGAGCCAGAGCACACCTCTCCGGGCTCACAACCGGAGCGAATCGGAGATAGCCGAAGGCTAACCCACGGCTTCAACACGCCGCGCGACTGGAGTTGAAGCCGGTCTCTCTGAAGCCGGAGAGGTGTGGAGCCGACTGCTCCAGTGACTCCCAAACCCGAGTCTTCGGATGCTCCCCTAACGGCAAACCAGCTAACGAAGCACATCGTGCTGCCCCACCCCGCCTCCCTCACCTTCGCAGGGCCAGGATCAGCTCGTTCATCTTCTGGCGCAGCGCCTCCATGTCGGGATCGCCAAAGGGGGGAGTCCAGCGTGCCCACCGCGTTGCTATTGCTCCTCGTGGTCATGATTTCCGCGACCAGTTGATTCCTCCGTGCCGCGTGTCTTGGCGACGAGGTCGATGCCGGTGTCTTTCGCACTAATCCCGAACTCGGGCGTGCCGATGGCTTTGGCACAGTCGGCGAAGAGCCAGACATCCAAATAGAGGTCGGCGTAGCTGGCCTCATAGCGGAAGTAGGTGCGGATGAGTTCCTCGAAGTAGCTGCCCTTTTCGCGCTCGGTCTGGGAATTGACGCGGTATTGGGCGAGGATCTTTGGCAGGGGAGTGCGTGGCGGAAGAAGGCGCGAGTGTGTTGCAGAGCCTTCCGAGGGACAACCCTGGAAGCAACCCGACTGCTTGGCCGTCGAGGAGAGGCAATGCCTCATGCCGGGCACATAGAGCAGCCAGGGAAGACGATGCCACCCAGGCGGGAGATGCTAAAATGCTGCCCTGAAATGACCGCTAGGCAGACCGTGGTCCCCATCGTCACAGATCAAAGATCTTCCCTGGATTGAGCAGGCTCATCGGATCGAGGGCGCGTTTCACGCTTTGCATCAGGGCGTAGCTCCCCTCGCCCATCTGGCGGCGCAGGAACATCTTTTTGGCAAGGCCGACGCCGTGCTCGCGTGGGGTGTGGCCTTCGTGTCTGACCAGGGGTGGACGAGGGGGAGTCATGCCCTAGCCATGCACAGCCAACAAAAAAGGCGAGCCTCGCGGCCCGCCTTCTTTGGTTAATTCAATCTGCTGAGAGCGATCACTCGTAGCTGGCCTGAGCGGCCTTGATGTCGCGCTTCTTGATCCAGGGCATGAGGGAGCGGAGCTTGGCACCGGTCTTTTCGATCGGGTGCTTCTCGCCGTCCTTGAGGAGCTTGTTGTATTCCTTGTAGCCGCCTTTGTATTCGGCCACCCATTCCTTGGCGAACTTGCCGGTCTGGATGTCCTTGAGGGCCTTGGCCATGCGCTTCTTCACGCTGGCGTCGATGATCTTGGGTCCCACCTTCACGTCGCCCCACTTGGCGGTTTCGGAGATGGAGAAACGCATGCCAGCGATGCCGGACTCGTTCATGAGGTCCACGATGAGCTTCAGTTCATGCAAGCACTCGAAGTAAGCCATCTCGGGGCTGTAGCCAGCCTCGACGAGGACTTCGAAGCCAGCCTGCACCAGGGCGCTCGTGCCACCACAAAGAACGGTCTGCTCGCCGAAGAGGTCGGTTTCGGTTTCTTCCTTGAAGGTGGTCTGGATGACGCCGCCGCGGGTGCCGCCAACGCCGTGAGCCCAGGAGAGAGCGATCTGCTTGGACTTCTTGGAAGGGTCCTGGAAGACGGCGATCAGAGCTGGCACGCCTTTGCCTTCGAGGAACTGACGACGAACGATGTGACCAGGGCCTTTCGGAGCGACCATGATGACGTTGACGTCTTTCTGCACGACGATCGTCTTGAAGTGAACGGCGAAGCCGTGGGAGAAGAGGAGTGTCTTGCCCTTGGTGAGGTTAGGAGCGATGTCCTTCTCGAAGCAGGCGGGAATCTTGGTGTCAGGAACGGCGACGAAGATCACGTCGGCGAGCTTCACGGCCTCGGCGGTGTCATACACCTTGAGGCCTTTTTCTGTTGCCACCTTGCGGCTGGGGCTGCCCGGATAGAGACCGATGATGACGTTCACACCGCTGTCCTTGAGGTTCAGGGCATGGGCGTGGCCTTGCGAGCCGAAGCCGATCACGGCGCAGGTCTTGCCTTTCAGAGGTGCGAGGCTGGCGTCTTTTTCAGTGTAGATTTTAGCGGGCATGTGTTGTGGGTTGCGGGTTGAGCAAAAGGGCCGCGATAGTGCTGCAAGGGCGGGGATGGGTCAAATGCCAATTTAAGGCGGTTCCAACGATCACCGGCCTCTCGGAAGCTGAACACACGAAGCCACGTCCTTCCTATCGCGAATGAAAACGAATGACACGCGAATAACCGCCAATGCTGCGACATACCCGGATTCGTGGTCATTCGCGGCCCATTCGATTTGTCATTCGTGTTAAAGCCAATGCCGCTTGCTCTACTGATTCCGAACGCCACGTCATGGCCTCCATTTTACCTGGAATGAAAACAAAGGTTGTCTCCCTGCCGTCGTTCATGGTTTCTCTAGTCTCACCTCGACCCTCCCTCTCATGACCCGACTCCCCGTAACCAAGACTCCGAAGTGCTATGTTGGCGGCGCTTTCATCCGCAGTGAGAGCGGGCGCGTGTATCCGATCCAGGACTCGAAGGGCGAGTTCTTCGCGAACATCCCCCAATGCACACGCAAGGATCTGCGCAATGCCGTTGAAGCGGCGGCCAAAGCGGGTCCAGGCTGGGCCAAGCGGACGGCCTACAATCGCGGGCAGATCCTTTACCGTCTCGCCGAGATGCTGGAGGCTCGTGCATCCGAGATGAGCGAGGCGCTCAACCTTGGTGGTGCCTCTTCCGCCGCTAGCAAACGCGAAGTCGCAGCCACGGTGAACCGTCTCATCCACTACGCGGGCTGGGCCGATAAGTATGAGCAGTTGCTCGGCAACGTGAACCCGGTGGCCTCGCCTCATTTCAATTTCACCGTGACCGAGCCCATGGGCATCGTCGGAGTGCTCGCCCCCGAAGAGGCACCGCTGCTCGCTCTCGTCTCGCTCATCGCTCCTGCGATCACGAGCGGGAACACCGTTGTCGCCCTTGCCTCCTCATCGCGTCCCTACCCTTCCATCTTGCTCGGTGAAATGCTGGCCACGAGCGATCTGCCAGGAGGTGTGGTCAATCTCCTCACCGGTCATCGCAGCGAGATCCTGCCCCCCATGGCCACTCACGCTCATCTGCGCGCGATTGCGGGAACGGCTTCGCCTGAAGAACGTAAGACCCTTCAAATCGGTGCCGCCGACAGCATGAAGCGACTCGCCCTCCGCAAGGCGGAAGAACGCACCAATTGGTTCGCCGACGATGCCGCAGGACTCTACGAGATCAGGAACCTGATCGAGTTCAAAACCACCTGGCACCCGATTGGTGCCTAGCGAAATGAGTCGTCACTCGTGCGCCAATTTCACATGCGCGCCCATTTGACCCGCACTCTGAATCGCCTAACCTCGCCGCTCAATTTCCTTCACCCCTAGTCATGGCCGACATCTCCTTTGAGGAAGCCGTAGCCCGCTCATTCAAGCTCGATCCCCGCTACCAGCCGGGAGCTTATGATTTTGTTCGTGAAGCACTGCACATCGCGGTGAAGAAGTTCCGCGGTGGCGATGAGGCCCAGCATGTCAGCGGACGCGAACTGCTCGAAGGTGTGCGCGAACATGCGCTCAAGGAGTATGGCCCGATGGCCCTCACCATCCTCAATCAATGGGGACTGTGCCGAGGCATTGATGTGGGAAACATCGTCTATAACCTGATCACCGTCGGCTACTTCGGAAAGAGCGACGGTGACTCGCTGGAGGACTTTGGCGACGGCTACTCATTTGAAGAAGCGTTCACCGCTCCCTTCTTGCCCAAGAACAAACGCCAGACGCCACCCCAGCAGCGCTGAGGCCACGAGGGCTCGGTTCGGCTCACCTCGACCATGAAGAGGCCTGCCGCGCAGCTTTCATGGTCTGCCATACTCTTGCGAACGTTCTCTTGTTCTCCGGCATCAGCGCTCTATGGCTTTGCCGCCTCCGCGCAGTCCTCCATCAGCTTTTTGTTTCATGCCCAAGCCCTCCGCTCCACCCTCGCCTCCTGTCTCCAGCGCCACCGTCACGTCATTGCCGAATGGTTTTGAAATCATCGTTCAAGAGGATCACGCGCATCCCCTGGCCAGCGTGCAGCTCTGGGTTCGCGCAGGCAGCATTCATGAGGAGGCGTGGACCGGCGCAGGGCTCGCGCATCTGACCGAGCACATGCTTTTCAAGGGCACCGCCACGCGCTCGGCTCAGCAGCTCTCGCAGAGCATCCAGGCCCTCGGCGGCTACGTGAATGCCTACACCTCGTTCAACCGCACCGTGTATTGGATTGACGGTCTGAGTGACAAGGTGGGCGGCTACATGGAGATCCTGGCGGACATGGCCCTGCGCTCGAAGTTCGATCCCGAGGAACTCACTCGCGAAAAGGATGTGATTCGTCGCGAGATGGCGATGGACAATGATGATGCGGGCAGCGCCGGGCAGCATCTGATGCAGGCCACCGCCTTCCGCAAACATCCGCTGCGCCAGCCGATCATCGGGCATCGCGAAGTCTTCGATCAGGTCTCACACGCCGACCTCGTCGCCTTCGTGAAGCGGCACTACTCGCCGAACAATTGCTTCCTCGTCGTCGCAGGAGCGGTGCGCACGGAGGAGGTCGTGGCTGCAGCGAAGGAGCACTTCGGAGCCTGGCTGCGCCAGCCCTATGCTCCGGTGCTCCTGCCCATTGAGCCTCCTCAGCACGGCGCTCGCAAGAACCGCCTGGGCTTTGCCACCGAACTCACGCGCATCAGCCTCGGCTGGCCGATTCCCGGCGATGCTCACGAGGACAAGCCTGCGCTCGATGTGCTTGCCTTCCTGCTCGGCAGCGGACGGAGTTCACGCCTCTACCAGGAGCTGCGCGAGAAGCGTGGCCTCGCCCACTACGTGTGGGCAGGCGCATGGTCGTCGGCGGAATGCGGGCTCTTCAGCACCGATGTGGAATGCGATCCATCAGATGCGGACGCAGCACTCGCCGCGATGAAGGAAGTCATCGAGAGATTCAAGCAGCAAGGCCCCACCGCCGCCGAACTGGACAAGGCCGTGCGCAGCACCATCGCGGGACAACTTCGTGCCATGGCCACCACGCGTGGTCAGGCCAGCACCCTCGGCCACGGCTGGCTCACGGCCAGCAGTCTGGAATATCCCAGACTCTTCCTCGATGCGATCCGCAGCCTCACACGCCAACGCGTGCAAGACGCCGCGCGTCGTTACCTGAATGAAGCCACCAGCAACGAGGTGATCGTGGAACCCGAAGGCACCGTCGCTATCTCCAAGACCAGTGCGTCGCAGGCCTCCGGTCGCCCCGTGATTGAGCGCATCATCCTGCCGAATGGGCTCACCCTTCTCCTGGGCAAAAACCCACGCCTGCCGCTGGTCTCGATCCGGGCCGGGTTCTTCGCTGGAGTGCTGGCTGAGTCCGATACGAACGGAGGCGTCACCCAGATCACCGCTCAGATGCTGCTCAAAGGCACCAAGACGCGCACCGCGGATGAGATTGCCAGCGTGCTGGAGAAACGCGGCGGCGGCATCAATGCCACCGGCGATGCCCATCGTCTGGTCTTCGCGAGCGATGTGGTGAAGGGCGATGAAACCCTCGCGCTCGACCTCGTGGCCGACCTCATCCGCCATGCGTCGCTGCCCGCCAAACAGCTCGCACTCGTGCAAAAGCGTCAGGTCGCCAGCATCCGCGAGGAGCAGGAAGATCCGCTCACCGTCGCCATGCGTCGGGCTCGCAAGGAGATCTTCGCAGGCACGCCCTTCCACCGCACCGCGCTTGGCACCGAAGCCAGCGTGACGGGACTCAAGATCACCGATTGTAAGACGCTCCTCCGCGATCACCTCACCGGAGCCAATGGCGTCGTCACCGTCATCGGCGACATCAATCCTGCCGCCATCCGCAAGCAGGTTCAGGCCAGCCTTGGCAAGCTGCCCAAGGGCTCCCGCCACTTCAGCGAGCTGCGCGATCTCCCCCGCCAGAGCAAGCCCGGCACCTGGGACCTCCAGCTGGACAAGGAACAGGCCGTGCTCGTCATCGGCTTCCGCACCGTGGGTCTGCACAGCCCTGACAGCTACGTGCTCAGTATGATCGACGAAGCATGCAGCGACATGGGTTCGCGCCTCTTCAATCGCATTCGTGAAGAACTCGGCCTTGCCTACTACGTGGGTGCCCAGAGCTTCATGGCTTATGGCGCTGGCGCGTTCTACTTCTATGTCGGCACCGATCCCGCCAAGCTCGACCTCGCTCAGAAAGAGATGCAGCTCCAAATCGCCGACCTCGCCAAGAACGGCCTGCGTGCCGATGAACTCGAACGCGCAAAGATCACCTGGAGATCGAGCTGGCTGAAGACACAGCAAGGCAACGGTGGTCTCGCTGATGCGATCTCCTGGGATGAACTCAACGGCCTCGGCCACTCCCACCTCGAGCACCTGCCCGGCATCATCGACGCCATCTCCGTCAAGGACGTGAAACGCGTGGCCAAACAGTTCTTCCAGAGCGCCCACATCGTCCGCGTCGTGCCGAAGAGTTGACCGTCAGTCTGGCAAGATTGAGGAACGGCGGGAACGCTGAGCAAACGCTGCAAGCCCCAGGAGCGAACAAACCAAGACTCACCTCAAAGGACGAGGCGAAGCCATGCCCACGATGCCCGAATCAAAGGCGACTTGAGGGTTACGTTAGCTGAATGCTGAACGAGAGTCTTCATTGGTTTGTGGCTGCTTGGCTCAAACGCTTGCGAGAAGCGCAGTCCGGGCAAAGGCAAGAAAGAGGGCTGGAACCGTCGGGCAGATTGGGAGGCGACATACCAAACCAGCACACCACGCTTGGTCTGCCGCATCGTGGAACCACTGCCAACTATCCTGCTCTCCGTAGCCGGATGAATCTCGAGGTAACGCTGGCACTCATGACAATCACTCATGAGCATTATGTTAGGCCGTAGCAACGGTAAGCCTCGTGAATGTCGAACTCCTCTTCAGTCATTGGTGATGCTCACACGAGAGACGTGCAAAGTCGCCGAACTTTAAAGTTATGGAAAGCATGGCCGACAAAGCAGACACGGCGGTTGTCCAGTCGCGTCTTGTTAGCCTTTGATTGGCTGTGTGAGGGTCATGAATGTTCAGAATCTGGGGATTGACCGAGAACTCCGTCAACGATCCTTTGCAATCGAGCGTCGCTCTCAAACTCGCCGCAGACGCATCGAATTGCATCGGCCATCCCTTGAAAGGTCGTTGCGGAACGTAGTAACTTAAGCACGTCATCCGCGCCAAACCACTGCTGAATAATGTCATCGTCGGTCTCCAAGCCTCGCTCCACCTCCGCTACAATATCGGCCAAAACATAACTGCCCGCTGGCTCCCAGCGGGTGACAACCTCGGTTCGTGGATTATAGCACACCCTAGCCAGAAGCCGCTGAACGGCTCCAATACTGAGTTCGTATGATGGAAGGCAGCGATAACGCTGATGGGCGTCGAAGGCAAAACAACGCAGCCAAGTCCGCTTCATCACCGCCAGTCGATTTAGTGGCCGGGATCCCTCCAAGGAATTCGCCACATGTGGAACTCCGAACTCAGTGACAATGATCATAGCGGTGATTGGGCTGAACAGTTTAACCTTCTAACAAAAACGATGGTTTGAGCGCAACGCTAAATTTAACAAGCAAGTTGCTTTGGTCGCGCATGGGCGTGCAAAGCAACGCCAGCGTTGGAATCCGCGCCAATGCGGGGCTAAGAAGCAGGAATGACGATTCCAAGGCGGGGCCAATCTGGCGTGCAGCCGCCTCCGCCTTCTTGCCTTCAGCTATCTGTGTGGCGGCCTCACGCAGCTTCTTGATGCTTGCCTCTGCGGTATGACTCTTGCGTTTCACAGGTGTCAGTTGATGCGCTTCGCGCACCGCATCCTCTCATAGCACTTGGCTCAATTCTTGGGGTGCAGACCAAAGTCCGGCGGACACACCCGGTGGTTCAACGGCGAACTGATGGCGATGCAGGAAGTGACGGCACAAGCGATTGCAA
>CAUJJC010000185.1 GCA_963204975.1 Verrucomicrobiota bacterium
TCATTCACACCATTGCCATTCCAGTCGCACCACAGCGAATTGTTGTTGGGATGGCTGTCGGCTGAGTGGATCACGCCATCGCCGTCGCTGTCCTCCTGCTGATCGTTGGCGCCGTCCAGGTTCCAGTCATTCGACAGAAAGTAGTCATAGGGATTAGAATCCGAGTCATTGGCTACGCCATCGCCATCATAGTCGTTTGAGTTCGAATCTCCCGTGTTCGTGGGTTCTGCATCATCGTTCCAGCCGGTGCTGTTCCAATCATTCCACACCCATGCATCCCAGGGGTTGGAGTCCTGGGAATCGACGACGTAATCGCCATCGGTATCCCACTCGTTATTGACAGCATCGGTCGGATTGGGGTCGATGGGGTCAGCGATACCGTCCCCATCCCAATCGTAAGGCGTCACTCCATCGCCGATGATCGTGGTGTCCACGGCTGTATTGCCATAGAAATCATTGTAATCAGTGATGCCGTCGCTGTTGGTATCGGTGCTGGTGGGATCGGTGCCGGTGATCGCCACTTCATCTGCATCGGTGATGCCATCGTAGTCGGTGTCGGGGTTGTAAACGTTGGTGCCAAGAATGAGTTCATCGGCATTGGTGATGTGATCACCATCCGAATCTTGGATGCCTGTGCCTGTCTCCGTCGTGGTGGTGCTCGTGGAATCGCTCGGCTGTGGAGTGCCAGTCGTATCTTCCGTGACAACCTCATCGTCAGCGCGTGACAAGGGCGCGGGTGCCGCCAGCATCAACTGAAGCAAAGCCAGCCACTGAACCGCACGAGCCGTCTGACTGCGACGCAAATGGGAAAGGAGGCTGGAACCAGGATGCCTACGGCTATGATTTATATTCATGGAAGGTGGAATCTGATGAATGCGGGTTTTGATTTATCAAAACCTGACCGCTTTTACTAAACCTCGCCTTGTTTTGTCGAGGAAAAATTTTGCCACCCTCCAAGGATGATCATGATTGTGCCCTTAATACCTGCCTTGCAATGCCAGCAATCACACGTCGCCACGGCCTACGATGGTGGACTCCCTATGGCGTGGGTAAGGTCTGGTAAGGACGTCCACTTCCTTTGGAAGGGTGAGCGCTGCTAAACACTCGAATGCACCCTTGCCACAGCCTCGTCAGCCACTCACCCCCTCGCTACTGCACCGCCAGCGAGTCCTTTTGCTCGAGCTGCTGGATGAGGGTGGGCAGCTTGGGATGCGTGGGCTGGAGCTGGAGGGCGATACGAAAGTGATGGAGGGCAGCGGCGGGCTGGCGGGTGGCCTGGTAGAAGGAGCCGAGCGCGATGTGGGCGTAGGTGTGGTCCGGGCGGTTGGCGACGATGTTTTTGAGCCAGCCGGCTCCTTCGTGCTCGCGACCTACACTGATGAGGGCGACGGCGTATTGGTATTGCACGTCCACCGAACGCCCAAACTCTGGCATCGTTTTGACGATCTTCTCGATCTCTTTGATCGTGTCCTGGTGACGGTTCAGCGTATTGAGCAGGGCAAAACGATTGAGCTGGCCGCGGGCGAAGAGCGGCTCCAGGGCGACGGATTTCTCGGTGCAGCGGAGTGCTTCCTCATATTCCTTTCGCTCGAAATGGGCGACTCCGAGGTTGGCCCACACTCGATACTTGCCCGGGCTCTTGGCCTGGGTGTCCTGCCAGAGCGAGAGCTTGGTGCTCCAGACATCGTTGCGATGCCAGGTGGCCACGCTCAGGCCCAGGATGCTGACGGATGCCGCCACGGGAGCGAGATGCAGCAGGTGATCGTGGGTGAGGAACTGCTCACGAACCCAGTTCAATCCCCAGGCAATGCCAATGAAGATGCCGATGGAGGCCATGTAGCTGCGGTGTTCGGCGACCATGTCTGGCAGGGGCACGGCTCCCGACGAGGGGAAGATGCAGACGAAGAACCAGAGGAGGAACACGAAGGGCACGCGATGCTGCGGCTGGCTGGTGGACCGGCGCATGATCCACGCGGTGCCGCCGAAGAGCAGGGCGAAGACGGCGAGCGCACGCAGCACTGACCAGTGAAACAGATGATCATATACGGGCCAGGTGGGATCAATGTTCTGCCCGGTAGGCCAGACGAGCAGCCTGAGGTAGTGGAGCACCACTGTGAGTTGCGTGATGAGGTAGTGCGTGTGCTCCCAGGGATTGTCCTTGAGATTGGCCAGATGAATGGCGGAGGCCAGCCCGAAGGCCTCGGGCTTCTGAGCCCAGGCGACGAGCAGCATGAAGCCTGGGATCACCGGGAGGCAAAGCAGGAGCGGCACCGCTTTCTTGAGCGCTTCGCGAAGGGTGGTGCGGAAGAGCAAGGTATCGAGCAGCACGGCCATCACGGGAGCGGTGATCGTGCTTTCCTTGGTCATCATTCCCAGCAGGAGCATCCCTGTGGCTCCAGCGCGGAAGAGCCTTTGCTGGCGCAGGCTTGAGGCCTGATCAGCGGCGAAATACAGCCACAGGCAGCCGAGGTAAAAGACGGTGCTCAGGGAGGCGAAGCGCTGGATGATATAAGTGACGGATTCCGTGGCCAGAGGATGCACGGCGAAGAGCAGTGCGGCGGTGAGGCTGATGAACCCACGCGCATGACGATCAACCCCGAGCCGCCGGAGCAACATGCCCGTGAAGCCGGCGATCAGGAGCACATTGGCGGCGTGCAGCAGAATGTTCAGCGCCCGATACCAGCGGGGATGGAAGCCATCGAACCAGTAATTGAGGTAAAAGGTGGCATACGCGACGGGGCGCATGATGAAATTCGTGGCCAGGTCGGGATCGAGCCCCAGCTTGGCCGGACGATTGGCAAACTCGCGGATGTTCCCGAGGTAGCCGAAGCTCTCCGCCTTGCCAGCCAGGGGATTGTTTCGCAGATACATCTCGTCATCGAAGACCATCGGGTAATCGAGCGTGCGCCCGTAGAGGGCCACACACACTGCTACGAGGAACAAACCGGCCAGGCCTCGCCATAGCCAGGTGGATCGCTGCGCGGGTGCTGGCATCACGGCGTGATCCTCGACCGGCAGGGGCTGCGTCGGTTGGGCGAGATGGTCTGTGCGGCGACTATTTTTCTTTGCCATGTGCAAAGCCTCTCATGAAGGAGGGCTTTCTGGCAAAAGTCAGCACCTGTAGCGCTCTACACCACCTCGTGTGGTGGCGTGTGTCACGCCCCGTGATCGCGCACCCACTGGCCCGCGCGGAGGTAGAGTTCCGCTGCGCTCCGGAGCTGGAGCTTGTCTTTGATGCGAGCGCGATAGGTCTCCACGGTGGACTCGCCAAGGTTCAGGGCCGTGGCGATGTCGTGCGTGCTTTTGCCGCGTCCCAGCATCTGGAAGACTTCCAGCTCTCGATCCGCGAGGAGGGCGAGGCCTTGAATGTCGGACGAGGAACGTTTCTGAGTCATGCGCTCCAGCAGGCGGGCGGTCATGCGTTTGCTCACATAGACCTCGCCGTTCATCACCTTGCGAATGGCTTTCACCACCTCGGATGAGGCTTCGTTCTTGGTGATGTAGCCCTTGGCTCCAGCGCGCAGCGAGCGCTCGGCATACAGATCTTCGTCATGCATAGAGAGCACGAGGACGGGGATGTCGATGTTTTGCGCCTTGAGGTCCTTGACCAGTTCCAGGCCGCTGGAGCCGCGCAGGGTGATGTCCACGATGGCAATGTCGGGCTTCTTGTCGCAGATGAGCGTCATGGCATCTTTGATATTGTCGGCTTCCCCGCAGACTTCCATGCCGAGGTCACGATTGATCAGATGCCCGATGTGCTCACGAAACATCGGGTGATCTTCCACCAGGGCCACCTGGTAGCGTTTGCCGGAGCTGGAATCATTCTTGGCCATAAAGTGTGGGTTCTGGAAGGTCGGGTTTCACTCTGAGCAGGCAGGCAACGACCGTCCCGCCTGCCACTCGATCTTTGATCGAAAATTCCGCCCCCAGGGCCTGCGCCCGGTAGCGCATGGTGCGCAGGCCCATGCCCTCGCGAGCCGCCTGCCGACTGGCCGCCAGACCACAGCCATTGTCCTCGATGCGCAGCTCCAGCAGTCCCGCATGAGTCTCCAGGCCAATCATGATCAGCGTAGCGCCGCTGTGGCGGACGGCATTGGCGACAGCCTCCTGCGCGATGCGATACAGATGCATGGAGGCTTCCGGGTCCGAGAGATGCACTTCAGCCCCTTCCTTCACCTCGATCGCCACGCCCGTGAGCCGGCTCGTCGTGCTGGCCAGTTCGCTCAGCGCGGTTGATAGCCCGCTGCGATCCACATGCACAGGGAAGATGCCGCGGGCGAGACTGCGCGCCTCCAGCACAGCCTGCTGGATGAGATCCTCGATCTGGCTGGCATCCTGGGCCTCCGGCAACGAGCGCGCCTGTAGATCATCCGCCAGCGCACGCGCGGCACATCCGATCGCTGCGAGCTGCTGGCAGAGGCCATCGTGGAGATCCTGGCCGATACGTTGCTGCTCATGCTCGCTCACCGAGACGAGGTCCTTCTCCAACTGCCGCCGTTCTTCCAGCATTCGAATGCGCGCCGCATCCGCCTCCTGCTTGTTGCGAATGGCCGCACCACCGATGGCAGCGAAGGCGAAATACACAAAGCGGCTGAACATGGCGAGGTTGTAGCCCAGCTCCGTCTGGTAAGGGCTGCCCGCCTGATTCGCCACCCACCAGATGACGGCGCTCCAGCCCGCCAGCAGCAGCCCCGCATTGCGCCCCCGCCACCACACCGCTATGAAAATCGGCAGGGCATACAGCACGAACAAGCTCCACTCCCACCCTGTGAGGTAATCGATCCATCCGATCGCCGCTGACAACCCCAACAACACCAGCACCATCACCCAGGCGGGCATCTTTCTCAGCACCATCGCCAGGCTCAGCCGCTGGGGCAGCGGGTCCAGCGAGAGCGCATTTTCAGGAGTGATCATGGGAGGTTGGAAAGTTCATGACGAGCAAGCGGCCTCGTCACCGCACCCACATTCACCGGGGCAATGCCCCTGAGCAAGGCCCTCCCGTCCTGCACTTGCCCCAGGATCTGCACCTTGGAAGCACAGCCGAAAACCGACGACCCCCACGGCACGCGCAACCAGCGCGCCAACATCGCATCCATCCTGCCCACCAGGCCAAGCAGCGCATTCAACCACCGTGGCAACCCGTGCAAATCGGAAGCACCCGCAACGCCCCAGCGCCGCCTCACCAGCAGCGGCAGGAAAAGCCAGGCATTCCAGTAGTGAAGCATCTTGGGCTCAAGATTATGCCCTTCCAGGAGGCGTCGCATGTGACTCACCGTGTAGCGCCGGGCACCACAAACGGAGGCATCATGCCCTCCGCGCAACACGTCGAATGCAGGCACATTAAACACCAGCCAACCACCCGGACGCAGCACCCTCACCATCTCGTTTAACGCCCGATCCTCCTCCACGTCCTCGTGGTAGAGCACATCCAGGCACGTCACCACATCGAAGGACTCATCAGCAAAGGGCAGGTGCTGAGCCGACGCCACCTGGACCGCCTGCAACCCCCTTTCCCGGCAATGACGAATCGCATGAGGCGACGCATCAATCCCCTGCGCTCTCCAGCCGCCCACCTTCGCAAGCAGCCCACCCGTGCCACAGCCCACATCCAGTAGCGTCTTCCCCCCCGGCAGAGAGGCCAGCTCCCGCAGCACCAGCCCGTGCAACACCCCATACCACCAGTGATCATCTTCCAGGGCTCGCAGGCGGTCATGTTCATCAGGTGGCATCCCCATCAAGATAGAAGCCACCCAGGCCTCTGCCCCGCCATTCGCTTGTCATGCTCCTCGCCACACGGGCGGATGAAGTTCGTTATCGAACAACGTGACAGACCATGCCCGACGACAGAAATCAGGGATCACTTTGCGCCCTGGCGGCTTTGCGTGAGGTTAACCAGCACTTCCCCACCCATCCATGCCCGACGACTCACCACCGACCTACACCCAGCGCGAATTGTTGCGACGGCTGTCGGCGATGGCGTGGAAGCACTGGGGTGGATGTCTCACCTTGATCGCGCAGCAGTCGTCGTTGGTGCTGCTGTCGCTCGCAGGGTTGGGCGGCATTGGTTTAGGCATCGACTACGTGCGGCACGTGCTGGAGCACACGAATGCAGCACCGAGTTTTCCTTTCGGCTGGCAACCGCCTGCAGCCTGGAAGCCGATGCAAGTGCTCGCGGTGCTTAGCGCGTGGGTCTTTGGTGTGGCGGCGTTGCGGGCGTGGCTGAGCTACCTCGCAGCGATCACGAACTCGCGGCTTGGTCAGGGCAAGATCGTGGTGGGTCTGCGCAGTGAAGTGTATGCCAAGATGCAGCGCCTGAGCTTTCGGTTCTTTGATGCGAACACGACGGGGCCGCTGATCAATCGCGTCACCGGCGACACGCAGGCGGTGCGCCTCTTCCTCGATGGCGTTGTGGTGCAGAGCGTGAACACGCTACTCGCCTTCGCCTTCTACCTCGTGTGCCTGCTGCGCATTCATCCGGGACTCACGCTGGCGTGTCTGCTGCCGCTGCCGTTCGTGTGGCTCACGGTCATCATCTTCTCCGGCTGGCTGCGCCGCGACTACAATGTGAACCGCGACCTCGTGGATAAGCTGGTGCTGACCTTCGAGGAACTCATGCGCGGCATCAGCATCGTGAAGGCGTTCGCGCTAGAGCCGTGGGCGACGCAGCGGTTCGATGAAGCGAACGACGCCGTGCGCGTGCAGAAGCGCCGCGTGTTCTTCAAGCTGGCGCTGCTGCATCCGCTCGTCGGTTTGCTGAACCATCTGAGCATGGCCGTGCTGCTCGGCTACGGCGGCTGGCTGGCGATCGAGGGCCGCATCCCGCTGGGCACAGGGCTCGTTGTGTTCGCAGGCGTGCTGCAACAACTCGCGGCGCAGGTCAATGCGATCGCGTCCATCGCGGACAATCTGCAGCAGACGCTCGCGGGCGCGCAGCGTGTGTTCGAGATCATCGACACGCAGCCCGAGGTGCGCGATGCGCCGAATGCGTCAGCGCTGGAGCGCGCACGCGGTGAGCTGGCGTTCGAGAACGTGAGCTTCGCTTTCAAGGAGAACAACACGGTGCTGCACAACCTCTCCTTCGCCGTGCAGCCGGGTGAACGCATCGCCATCGTGGGACCCACGGGCGCGGGCAAGAGCGCGCTGATTCATTTGATCCCGCGCTTCTACGATCCCGATGCGGGCTGCGTGCGGCTGGATGGTCGCGACTTGCGTGACTGGCGACTGGAAGACGTGCGTCGGCAGGTGGGGCTGGTGTTTCAGGAGAGCTTCCTCTTCAGCGCCAGCGTGGCGGCCAACATCGCCTTCGGCAAACCGGACGCGACGCGCGAGCAGATCGAGCGGGCGTCCCGACTCGCCGCCGCGCATGAGTTCATCGAACGCCTGCCACAGGGCTACGACTCGCTCGTGCAGGAGAACGGCAGCAACTTCTCTGGCGGACAACGGCAACGTCTCGCACTCGCTCGCGCACTGATCCTTGATCCGGCGATCCTCATTCTCGATGACCCGACCGCTGCCGTGGACACCGAGACCGAAGCCGAGATCCTGCGCGCGCTCGACTCCGCAATGAAGGGCCGCACCTGCTTCCTCATCGCGCATCGACTTGGTGCCGTGAAGTATGCCGACCGCATCGTGGTGCTCGATCAAGGCCGCATCGTAGCGACCGGCACGCACGAGGAACTCAGCGCCCGCGATGGCTACTACCGCGAGGCGTTGCTGGCGCAGTCCACCGTGTAATCATGCTGCCCTCGCTCATTGAGCATCGGCCACGAGCTGATGCACATCTTCCCCGGTAACCTTCCACGAGCACATGAAGCGCGAGCCGCCGCCGATGAAGCTGTAGAAACGCCAACCCTTGGCCTTGAGCTTGTCCTTGATCGAGTCGGGCAACTTTAGGAAGCACGCATTTGCCTGCACCGGGTAGAGCAACTCCACGCCGTCCAAAGCGGTCATCTTTTCCGCGAGCAATCGGGCGAGGCGATTGCCGTGCTCGGCGTGCTTGCGCCACGTTTCATCGCGCAACATGCGCAGCCACTGCGCGGAGATGAAGCGCATCTTCGAGCACAACTGCCCGGCTTGCTTGCAGCGATAGGCGAAGGCCTCGCCCAGCTCGCGGCGGAAGAACACGACCGCCTCGGTCACGGCCATGCCGAGCTTGGTGCCACCGCAGCACAGCACATCGACTCCGGCACGCCAGGTGATGTCTGCCGCTGAGGCCTTGCTGCCCGCGAGCGCATTGAAGAAGCGCGCGCCGTCCATGTGAACGGACAAGCCCTTGCGATGCGCGAGACTGGTCACGGCCTGCAACTCGGCGTGGGTGTAAACGGTGCCGAGTTCCGTGCTCTGGCTGAGGCTCAGCGCGGCGGGCTTCGGGTAATGCACATCCGTGCGATGCGTGATCAGCCGCTCCACATCCGTGGGGTCCAGCTTGCCCTGCACCGCTCGCGCACAGAGCAGCTTCGCCCCGTGGCTGAAGAACTCGGGTGCCCCGCACTCGTCGGTCTCCACATGCGCTTCGTTCGCGCAGATGATGCTGTTGTAGCTCTGCGTCAGGCTCGCCAGCGAGAGCGAGTTCGCTGCCGTGCCGTTGAAGACAAAATACACGTCGCATTCGGTCTCGAAGAACTGCCGAAACGTCTCGCACGCCTCGCGCGTGATCTCGTCATCACCGTAGCTCGGCTGGAATCCTTGATTGGCTTCCTCCAGCGCCTGCCATGCTTCAGGGCAGATGCCAGAGGTGTTGTCGGAGGCGAAGTGATACTTGGGCGAGGTCATGTGAGATGGGAGCGATTGGAACCACTAATGGACACTGATGCACACTCATGATGCGGAGCTATTCGTGCTCACTCGTGGTCGAAGCCCGAGCACGCCGCCACTCCAGCCACGACGTGACGAGACCCAGCGCAAGCAGGATGCCATCGCGGGTGAAGAGCCAGGTGTAATTGGAGGCAGCATCGGACTTGCCGAAGCAGCCGCACTTGATGTCGATGCCGCGATGCCAGGCCCAGCCGATGGCGATGAAGAATACGATGAGCAGCAGGTTGAGCACGAGCAGGCCGCTCGAACGGAACACCCCGGTCACGACGGCGAGCCCGGCGAAGATTTCCAGCCAGGGCAAGCTGATCGCCAGCCATGCGGCGTAGGGATCAGGCAGCATGTCGAAGCTGCGCACGTCGATGAGGAAGAGGCCAGGGTCGCTCGCCTTGAGCACGCCCGCATAGATGAACACGCCGCCGAAGACGACAGCCAGAACGCGCAGAATCCAGGGCTCGAACTTGGTCATTAGAGGCTAGCGGTGGATTTCGCCCTTGGTGACGTCACCGGGCACGTCGAGGAGCATGATCTGGTTGATCGTCTTGAACTGCGCGTGATCGGCCACGCTCCAGACGACCTTCTTGTCAGGCGTGACTTCGATGACCTGCGGCTGCTCGCCGATGTGGCCGTGGCCGAGGTAAACGCAGAAGACGGTGTTGCCGTTCGGCAGGCGCTGGCAGCCAGCCATGAGGCGCAGGGTGTTGCCGGGTAGATCGTTCTCGTTGAGTTCCCACACGCTTTTGCCTTGGGCATCGAACTCGATGACTTTGTGCCCATCGCCACAGGTGACAATCATATTTCCATTGGGCAGCGGCACGACTTCATGCGGATCGCCGGGCACAGCGAGTTCGCGCAGCACCTTGCCGTCGGCGTCGAGTTCCACGACTTTACCCTCCCCTTTGAAGCACACGAGGTAGTGGCCATTCGCGAGCTTGCGCGTGCCGCGGAACTGGTTGTGCAGGCTGATGCTCGGCGCGGTGTGGAGCTTCACTTCCTTGGCGATCTTGCCACTGCGATCCACCTCGATGATACGGCTAGTGCCGCATTCCACGATCATGACATTGCCATTCGGCAGGGGCTGGCAGGCGTGGCATTCGACGCCTTGCTCCACGTCCTTCTCCACCGTGGTGCCGTCTTTTTTCTTCTGCACCACATGGCTCATCGCCTTGAGGTCCTGTTTGTATTCCCAGACGACTTTCTTGTCGGGCGTGACCTCCATCGCTCCATTGAGGTAGCAGAAGAGGATGTTGCCGTTCGGGAGCTTCCAGCAGTCCTGCGGGTTCTTGCAATCCCACTGCCACTCGATCTTGCCGTCTGCGGAGACGACACAAACTTTGCCGCCGCCGTAGTCGCAGCACAGAAATGGATGCGCTGCGTGGGCGAGCGATGAAACGAAGGTGAGGACGAGGGAGGCAACGATGAAGCGCATGGGCACGGGAACGTGTCGCGAGTGGTCAATCAGTCAACGATTGCCCCTTGCGCTTCCGCCCTTCCCCATCGTGATAGCACGATGATCGCCTTCCTCCGCGGCCGCGTGGCCGAGTCGTTGCCGAACCAAGCCATCATTGATGTCAGTGGTGTGGGTTACCATGTGCTGATCCCGCTCTCGACCTATGACAAACTCCCGCAGCCGGGCGGCGAGGTGCAACTGCTCACGCACTATCATGTGACGGATCGCGACCACACGCTTTACGGCTTTTTCAGCAGCGATGAACGCGACTTGTTCCGCCTGCTGATCGACCGTGTCTCAGGCATCGGCCCGAAGATGGGGCTCGCCGTGATCAGCGGGATGCCGGTGGTCGCCTTCAAGGATGCCGTCATCCGGGAGGATGTCGCGGCGCTGGCCAAGATCAGCGGCGTGGGCAAGAAGACAGCCGAGCGCATCGTGCTCGAACTCAAGGATAAGGTGGGCGTGGTCGGAGCCTGGCAGGAGGCACGAGCCAGCACGGCTGCCCATGACCCTGCGAAGACTGCCCAAAACGATGCGGTGCTGGCCCTCATCGCGCTGGGTTACAAGCAAGGCGAGGCACAAAAGACGGTGCAGGCACTGGTGAAGCAGCCCGGCTTTGATGCCGCCACGCTGGACGCGAACAAGCTCGTTCGCGAAGCCTTGCGCGCGATGAACTGACTTTTTTCGAGCGCAGAAAGCCATGAGCGATTCTAACAAGCTGCTGCTAGCCAACACGCGGGCGCTGATTTCAGGCCTCACGGGCATGGGCGGGCACGGCTACTTCGTGTGGGACTACGAATCGAACCAGATGATCGCTGGTGGTGACCGTCTGGCCGAGCTGTATGGCTACAAGGAAGAAGACATCGAGAAGCGGCCCGGCGGCTGGGGATCGCTGGTTCATCCTGACGATTGCGCCATCGCCTCCAAGATGAAGCGCCGCCTCAGTCAGGCTGGCCCATCCACCATCGTGGCGGAACGAATCCGCGTGCTTCACAGCGATGGACGCTGGGACATCGTCCATATCAGCCAGCGAGTGCTGGAGCGGAGCCGCAAGGGCAAACTGATCTCCGCCATTGGCCTCTCCCAGGTGATCACCAATTACGTCGGCCCTTACGAGGAAGTGGTGAAACGGGAGGCCCTCTACCGGCAGATGGTCGATGAGGCTGGGGACGGCATCTTTTTGTTCGATGCGCGAGGAGCCATTTACTATGCCAATCGCTTCATGGAGCGCCTGCTGGGATTTGGCACCGACGAGCTGCGCGGCCAGACCTTGTGGCAGATGTTTGACCTGCGTCTGAGTAGCAAGTCCAAGCTGGACTTGCGCAAGCTCACGAGTTCACAAACACCTCGATTCGCCTGCCGTGCCCGACGCCTGGGGGGCGGCGAGGTGGAGATCGATCTGCGTCTGCGGCGTCTGGACAAGGAACGCTTCCTCGGAATCGCGCGCGACATGACTCGCGAGATGCAGCTCGCCGAGGCCAGCAAGCAGCAGGCCGCCTACTATCGCGGTCTGTTCCTCAACAACACCTCGGGCGTGGCGGTCTTCGATGAACAGATGCGCATCACGGCCTCCAACCGTGCGCTGGTGTCGCTGCTCAAGCATTCCGAAAACGAGCTGCAAGGATCACGGCTCATCGACTTCGTCGCCGAAGAGAGCCTGGACCTCGCGCGTGAGACGTTCAGCGCGATGGAGAGCAACCCTCGTTTCAACTCCACCCACCGCCAGGGAGTGAAACTGGTCCTTCGATCCAAAGACCAAAAGCTGATTCATGCTCAGCTCGCGCTCACGGCCATCGGCGACAATGAAAGCGTCTTCCGCCAGGGCATCGCGATCCTCACTGATATCACCGAAGAGCAACGCTACCGCCAGGAGCGCGACGATGAAGCGCAGTTTAACAAGGCTCTGCTCGCCAACGCACCCGCAGCCATCATCGTGTGCGATCCATCGGGGCGCATCATTGATGTGAACCCGGCTGTGGAAAAGATCACCGGCTACACACGCAAACAACTCATCGGAAAATTTGGCTGGGAGTCCGGCCTGCTGGACGAGGAGCAGGCCTCAGGCACACGCGCCCGTCTGATGGAACTCATCAACGGCGCACCGCAGGTCAGCTCCACGCTTCGCGTCTTCACCAAAAGAGGTGGCATCCGCCTCTTCGAGACCCAGAGCACAGCGGCCAGGAGGCCCAATGGCGATGTCGCTTGCATCATCATCACGGGCATGGACGTGACCGAGCAGAAGCGGCTGGAAACCGAGGTGATCAAGGTGGCAGAGCAGGAACAGATGCGGATCGGCAATGATCTTCACGATGGGGTGGGACAGGTGCTCACAGGCATCATGTCCCTTACCGAAGCACTCGAATCCACTCTCGAAGGCAGCGCTCAGAAGGAAGCCGCCCGCATTCGGGAGTTGGTGCGTGATGCGATTCAGCAGGTGAGGCAGCTATCGCATGGGCTGTCACCTTCGGCAGTCAAGCATCGAGGACTCGCTGCCTCGCTGAGCCTGCTCGCTGAACGAGTCAGCAGTTCCAAGCTGCAATGCGAATGCCGTATCGACTGGGAGCCCAAGTTTACTAATGTCGAGGCTGAGACTCATCTCTTTAGAGTTGCGCAGGAGGCAGTAAGCAACGCCATTCGTCACGGCAAGCCTACGAAAATCGCCATCTCGCTGAAGCGCGAGAACGGACAGTCTGCGCATATGGAAATCGAGGACAATGGTGTGGGGATCAAAGCAGGCCGAATGGCCAGTTCAGAGGGCATCGGAGTGCGCGTGATGCGCTACAGAATTGGGCTTATCGGGGGTGAGTTCGATATTTCCCGTCGGGAAGAAGGGGGCACCCGAATACGATGCAGATTCTCTTGTGCTCTTTAGAGAAATAGCTAGTCTTCCACCAACCTCCCTCCAACATAAACAACTAGAACATACCCGTGAAGCATAAAATCTACATCCTCGACGACCACCCCATCGTTATCGAAGGTCTTACTAAAGTCATCAATGGCCAGGAAGACATGCAAGTGGTCGGCAGCTCCGACGATGCAACGGCAGCACTCGCTCAGATCAGCAAGCTGAAGCCTGACCTTGTGGTGCTCGACATCACTCTGAAGGATCGGAGCGGTGTGGACATGATTAAGAAGATCAAGACCGCCGTCGCCACGACGCAGGTGCTGGTCTATTCCATGCACGACGAAAACGTTTACGCCGAGCGCTGCCTGCGCGCCGGAGCCATGGGCTACCTGATGAAGGGCGAAGGCGGTGCCCGCGTGGTGCAGGGTATCAAGCAGATCCTGGGCGGCAGCTTCTGCTTCAGCGCCAATCTGATCGGCAGCATCGTTTCCGGTGGCGGTCCTCGCACCGGTTCCCGTGGTGAGCCAGGACGTCTCCTTAGTGATCGTCAGCTCGAAGTTTTCGAGATGGTCGGCCGTGGTTTTGACTCCCACGAGATCGCTGAAAAGCTCAGCCTCAGTGCCAAGACCGTCGATGCTCACAAGGCCAATATCCGCCAGAAGCTCGGCCTCGCCTCCGCTCGCGAATTGCTCATGGAAGCCGTTCGCTGGGTCGAGAAATAAGCCGCGATCCGAACTCGATTCCTCCAACCAAAGCAACTCGCCCTTCGATGAACTCGAAGGGCGTTTTGTTTTAGGAAGTGTCAGCCCAGTTTACTTCAGTCCATCGCGGTGCAGCAATGCCTCGGGATCAGGATCGCGGCCCATGAAATCGCGGAAGAGCTTCGCCGGATCTTCGGCGTTGCCCTTGCTCAGGATACAATCACGGAAGGCGCGGCCCGTCTGCGGATTGAGCACACCTTCGCGCTGGAAACGTGTGAAGGCATCGGCCACGAGCACATCCGCCCATTTGTAGCTGTAGTAGCCGGCGGCATAGCCGACGGCGCTGCTGAAAAGATGACCAAAGGAGCGTGCCCTGGACGGTGGCAGCGTCTTCAGGGGCATGGTGTAGCCTTTGGTGATCTCGCGGGAGAGTTCGTCCAGATCGCCTTCGTGACGCGGATGCTTGATGTGCAGATCGAGGTCCAGCTTGCCCAGGCTGAGCTGCATCATCGTTGCCCGTGCGGAGCCGTAGTTGCGCGCCTTGATCATGCGATCCACCAGCTTCGCTGGCATGGGCTCCTGCGTCTCATGATGCTTGGCAAAAAACTCCAGGCTCTTGTGATCCCAGCAGAAGTTCTCCATGAACTGCGAGGGCAGTTCCACGAAGTCCCAGGCCACGTTGGTGCCGTTCATGGAAGGCAGTTCCACGCTGCCAAAGAGCTGGTGCAGCAAATGACCAAACTCGTGAAACACGGTGGTCACTTCGTTATGGGTGAGCAGTGCCGACTTACCTTCAACAGGTGGCGACATATTGCCGCAGATGAGACCTAGATGAAGACGACGATCTCGGTTTTTCACCGGAGGACAACCCGTGAGCAAATGATTCATCCAGGCTCCGGCGCGCTTCGAATCACGCGGATGCCAGTCGGCATAAAACGAGCCGACATGCACGCCGTCCGCATTGCGCATCTCGTAGAATTTCACTTGGGGATGCCAGACTTCGACGGGGCCGGGAGTGTTGGGGTCAAGACTCGCCGGCGTGGCCTCCGAGGTGGACATGGGGTGCAGAAAGATGGTGGGCCTCTCCACCAGCTTCACATCGAAGAGATGCTCCGCGAGACGGAACATGCCGTTGATGACACCATCGACGGGGAAGTATTGACGCAGTTCTTCCGTGTCGAAATCAAACTCATGCTTCCGCAGTTTTTCGGACCAGTAGGACACGTCCCAGGGCTCGAAAATGTCGTGCTCGCAGTGCGCAGCCTCAGCACGGAACTCCTGCAACTGCATCACTTCGCGATCAAAGTGTGGCTTCACACGCTTCTGTAGCCGCTCGATGAACTCGAGAGCGGCAGCCCCGTTTTTGGCCATGCGTAACTCCAGGACGTGGTCAGCGAAGTTGTCCTTGCCCAGCAGCTCGGCCTTCTCGTGGCGCAACTTCAGGATCTGCCAGATGAGCGCGGTGTTGTCGTGCTGGCCGCCTCGACCGATGCCGGAGATGCCCAGCCAGACTTGCTTCCGCAATTCAGCATCATCACCAAACTGCAGCACCGGGAAATAGCTGGGGGTTTTGGCCGTGATCCGATACTTGGGCTGATCGAGCGTGCCGTGACCATTGGCTGCGGCATCTGCGCGAGCGGCGTCAATCGCGGTCTGCGGCACACCTTTGAGTTTGCTGACATCGTCGAGGATAATCTCGAAGGCGTTGGTCGAATCGAGGACGTTGTTGGCAAACTTCTGAGCAGCGGCGGACAGCTCTGCCTGGAGTGCTTCCAGCCGGGCTTTCTTTTCAACCGAGAGTTCCGCACCATGCTTGCGGAAGTTGGCCAGGGTCTCGGTCAGCGAGCGCTGATACACACCCGTCAAACTGCGCGCATCATCCGTTTTGCTGTAGGTCTGGATCAAATCCCAGAGATGGGGATTGAGCGGAATCTTCGCATGGAAGGCACTCACCTTGGCGAGCATCTTTTCGTGCGCGGTGCGCAGTTCCGGTGAATCGCAGACGGATTTGAGGTGCTCAACGAAACCCCAGGCCTGATCGAGTTCACGAGTGGCCTCTTCGAGCCCGAATATCACGGAGTCAAAATTCATCCGCCCACGATCCTGTTCGGTGACTGCATCGACGGCTTTCTGGGCACGCTCGAGGGCGAATTCGATGTCAGGGACGACGTGATCGGGGGTCAGAGTGGACCAACGGATGTGGAAATCCTGAGTGAGGAAAGGGTGAGCCATGGGGGGCGTGAACGGTGAAGGGCGTAAGTGAAGGCGCAAGCGCGAACACGAAGGGCCAAGGCAGAGCAAGCGCGAGGCCGGGAGAGCCTTTTCGACCTGTGCCAGGGACTTCGACGAGCACCCCGTGTGCCGTGTTTTCGAACTACTTCGCAGGCGTTGCGGCAGCCTCAATGGTGGCCTCGCTGAAGTCAGCATCGGTAAAGTCCTGCTCGCTAGAGCTGGAGCCTGCGATCCTGGTCTGCGTGCCCTTCGCTGGGGTGCTCACGGTGAAGGTGCGGGGGCACCAGTAACCGCTGGGCAGGCGAATAACGTCCTCTGCTTCCACCACGCGGGCGGGTTGATCCCCACCATCGAAGAGCTGCACACGCCAGGCGATGAAGCGCTTGTCATCCACCCAGGTCTTCACTTTGCTGGGGCTGGTGCCTGCGGTTGGCGGTGTCGATTCAACGATGGAGCACTGGCCGCTGCGGACTTTTTCCTTGCCGATGATCTCGTGCTTAGACCAGTCGAGGAAATCGGCCAGCGCATCCTCCAGCGTCATATCCGTGCCGAAGATGGGCAGGCGCTTGTCGCTTGCTTTGAGGCTCTTGAATCCCTGTCCGGGAACAAAGGTCTTGGCGCTGAAGGCACTGCCTCGCTTGGTCAGCAGATGCAGGGCCTCACCTTTTCGCTCCTTGGGGAAGGTGATCTGAAAAAGCTGCTCGGTGGCACCCTCGGCTGTGTCGCGGCGCTTGATCTGGGCGAGGATCACCTGCTTGCCCTCGGGCTTGGATTGCTCCATGCGCACGCGCACCAGCAGCCCGCCTTTCGGCTTCGCCGCTTTCAGTGTAGCCATCAGTTCCGGTGCGCTCCATTGGCGCTCCTCCTCGGCGTGAAGAGATGCAGTGAGCGCAAGGGTGAGAAGTGCAAGATGACGGATCATGCACCACCTTTTGCACGAATCTCAGCCCTGCCGCAATGCCAAGCTGGGATTGATCTTGGTGCAGTGCAGGGCGGGATACAGCCCGCTGAGCAATCCCACGCCCAGGGCTAGACCGAGAGCGATGCCGATGAGATCGAGCCCGATGTAGGGCTCCAGTTTTCCAGACATGAAAGGGGTGATGGCCAGCACCTTGAGCAGCACCACACCAAACACTACACCCAACACGCCAGCGCCTGCGCACAGAGCTACGGACTCGAATACGATCATCCGAAGGATTCGCGCGCGTCTCCAGCCGAGGGCGATGAGGATGCCGATCTCGCGCGTGCGCTCGAAAACGCTCATAAACATGGTGTTCATCACGCCGAAGGTGCCCACGAGGAGAGCGATCGCACTGGTGCCCCAGTTCATGGCCTCGAAGGTCTTCACACCATCATTGTTCGCCGTCACATCGTGCGCGGTGTCCACGCGATAGCCTTCGAGTTTTTTCTGCACGGTCGCCTGCACAGTGCGGACATCGTTGCCGGGCTGCACACGAATGTTGATGAAGTTGATCTTGCCCTCTTTCTGCATCACGCGCTGGAGGTGGGAGAGGTCCATGAAGATGGAGCCGTTCTCGACGAAGGCCTTGCCCTCGGCGATGCCTGAGACGGTGAATTCCTCGGCCTCGATGGCGACAGTGTCTCCGGGTTTCTTGTTGAGTGATTCGGCGGCCAGCTTGCCCAGCACCACGGCGCGCTCGGCGGCGTCCTTGGGCTTGCGCCCTTCAATGACTTCGAGCGCATCCCAGAGATAGCTGCCCCACTCGCGGCCGGAGACGACCATGAGGGGCACTTCCTCGATGCTGAGGGTCTCAACGAGCAAGTTCGTTGCGGCCGCTACGCCTGGACTCTGGCGGATGTCCATCACCGCCTTGTCATCAAACGGCTGGGCCTGCAAGCCGCTGCCCTTGCGCACCACGAGGTCTGTGCCGCGGGCTTTGTAGGCATCGTTCCAGCTTTCGGAGAGACCGCGCGCGAGGCCCAGCAAGGCCACGACTGCGCCAATGCCAACGCCGATGCCCATGATGGTGAGCACCGTGCGAATCGGGCGGCGAAGGAGGTTCTTGAGAGTGAAATCGAGAAGAGTCATCGAAGGATGTTTGAAGGATGAATCATGAATGATGATGCGCGAGGGACGAGGAAGGAGGAGCGAGGCCGGGATGCGGAGTCTTCATCTCTCGGCCGCCAATCAGGCTACAGATTCCACGGAGTGGTGAGAAGGCTCATCGGAAACCACGAGACCGTCTCGCATCGTGATGATGCGATCCGCCGTGCGGGCAACATGCATGTCATGGGTGACAAGGATCATGGTCATTCCTTTCTCACGATGCACGCGCTGAAGGAGTTCCATGATCTGATGGGAGTTGCGGCTGTCGAGATTGCCCGTCGGCTCGTCGGCCAGCAGGATGTGGGGATCATTGGCCAGGCTGCGCGCGATGGCCACGCGCTGGCGTTCGCCGCCGGAGAGCTTGCTGGGCAGGTGATCGAGGCGGTGCTCCATGCCCACCGCCTGGAGCAGTTCCCGCGCCTTGCGCTGGCGCTCACGCACCGGCCAGCCCATCTCAAACATGGGCACCTGCACATTCTCGAGCGCCGTCAGCGTGGGCATGAGATGGAAGGCCTGGAAGATGAACCCGATGTTCTGCGAGCGGAAGTTGGCAGGATCTTTGAGCTTGGTGATGGATTCACCACGAAAGCGAATCTCGCCCTGGTCGGCGGTATCGAGCGTGCCGAGCAAGGCGAGCAGGGTGGACTTTCCGCTGCCGCTGCTGCCGATGATCGCCACGAATTCACCTTCCCGAATGGTGAGACTGACGCCGCGAAGCGCAAGCACATGACCGGCATCGAACTCCCGGTGCACATCCACGACCTCGAGCAGCACAGGCTTGGTGTCATTGGCAAGAGGATGGGATGAGGGCTGAGACATGGGGACAACGGGCGGGCTTGCTAGTCTCTAAAGTCACAGAGACTGCGCAAGCTCAACCTTTGATCCGATGCGCCCGCAGGGTTGACGAACTAAAGCGGTTGCACTCCCTTCTGGCTCGCCAAAATCGGGCGCTCTCTACTACGATCCTGCTCATGCGGAGCCCGCGCCTGCCTGGCCGTTCGCCCCTCCCCTCCCATTCCTGTGAATTCTGCCCTAACTCAGCCCCGCAAGCATCCACCGTTGATCGACCTTGAAGGAGTCGATTTGCCTGCGATCAAGCCGGTGTTGAAGCTGATAGGACCGTGGTTAAGCCGGTTGCTCAAGTTTGATGAACTCAATGCGATCCATGACCAAGTGATCGAGACCGCCTCGGCGGAGCACTTTTTCTCCCGCACGCTTCAGATCCTGGGTGCGAGCTACGAGGTGGCCGAGTCCGATCTGGATCGCATTCCCGCCAGCGGTCCCGTCGTCATCGTGTCCAACCATCCCCTGGGTGGCCTGGATGGCATTATTCTGGGCGATCTGCTGCGCCGCCGCCGGAAGGACACCAAGCTGATGGCTAATTTCCTCTTGAAGCGGGTAATGCATGCCGATCAGCACATGTATTTCGTGGACCCTTTCCCCCGACCTGAGGCCGTGCGGGCGAATCTCTCTGGGCTGCGCGATTGCCTCAAGCACCTCAAGTCGGGCGGCCTGCTCGGCGTATTCCCCGGCAACCGTGTCTCTCACTGGCAATGGGATCGCCGCCAGGTGTGTGATCCCGATTGGGTCGCCAATGTGGGCTCTCTAATCCGCCGGGCCGAGGCGACCGTGGTGCCGATCTACATTGAGGGCGGCAACAGCCTGCTCTTTAACCTCGCCGGGCTCGTTCATCCGCTCCTGCGCACCTCGCTTCTCGCTCGCGAATTGATCCGGCAGGCACACGATCCTGAGCCCGTGCGTCTGCATGTGGGAACGCCGATCTCTTATTCCAGGCTCAAGCGATTTGAGAAGGATGAGGACATCGTTGCCTTTCTCCGCCTCGCCACATACGTGCTCAGCAATCGTCCAGACGATGCGACACCGGAGAAGCTGGCCGTCGTCGCTCAAGCGCAGGTGCCCGAACCCGTGGCGGACCCTTTGCCACCCGAGTTGCTGGAGGCGGATATAGCCGCGCTTCCTCCCGAAGGGCGCTTGTTCACCCAGGGTGATTTCGAGGTCTATCTGGGGCGCTACCAGCAGCTCCCTCACATCATGCAGGAGATCGGGCGTGGGCGTGAGGTCAGCTTCCGCGCTGCTGGTGGAGGCACGCTCAAGGCGCTCGACCTCGCCCCCCAGGATGAATACTACCACCACATGTTTCTGTGGAATCGCAAAGAACGTGCGCTGGTGGGTGCCTACCGTCTGGGCATGTCCGACGAGATCCTGGCGAAGTATGGCCCTGAGGGATTCATTTGCAGCGGGCTGTTCGAATTGAAGCCCAAGTTCCTGGCGGAACTCAATCCCGGCATCGAGCTAGGCCGCTCCTACGTGCTGCCTGAATGGCAGCGGAATTACCACTCCCTGCTCCTTCTCTGGGCTGGCATCTTTTCATTCGTCGCCAAACAGCCGCGCTACCGGATCATGTTTGGCAGCGTCGGCATCAGCCAGGGCAACGAATACACCGCAGCCTCACGCACTCTGATCGTGAACTACATGCGCGAGCACTTGAGCCATCCCACGCTGGCCGTTCAGGTGGAATCACGCAGCCCTTTCGAAGGGATCAAACTCAACGGCATGAAACCCGAGGAAATCAGCAGCCTCGTGCAAAGTGTGGAAGACGTGAGCACTCTCGTCACTGGCCTGGAGCAAGACGGGAAGGGTGTCCCCACACTGATCAAGCACTACGTGCGCATGAACGCCAAGCTGATCAGCTTCGGCGTCTGGAAGAATCACAGCAACGCCGTGGTGAGCTTCATCGTCACCGACCTGACCACTTCCGATCCAAAGTTCCTCAAACGCTACATGGGAACCGAGGCCTACGAGCGTTTCATGGCCTTTCACGGAGCCAAAGAGCCCTCTGCCGCCAGCAGCTCCTGATCTTCTTTTGCCACTCAGGAGTATTTCACGTTTTTCCTCGGCTCCATCTCATAAGCCTGCACGCACTCTTCAGCGACGGCGGGCTTGAGCACTTCTTCACGGAACTTGAAGTAATGGGGATCGTCATGGCAGATAGCCAGCTTGTCGAGACTCTCGACCTCAATGGCCACGAACCATTGCCAGGGATCAGATTCCTTGGTGCGCTTCCCGGTTCTCACCACCAGCACCTCAGGCACTCGCAGCAGATGGACGCGGGTAAGAGACATCATCTCCTCCAGGCGCTCCTCAGTCACCTCGGGCTTCAGCTTGAACAGGCTGATGTGGGCGATCATGAGATTATTTATTCCAGCTCAGCGCACCCTTCTTCCAGGCATAGGCAAAAGCGACGGTCAGGATACCCACAAAGCCGAGCATCGAGCCCAGAATGGCACCTCCATGAGTTGCCAGATAGTCTTTGTAGATGACGGACCAAGGATACAAAAACACCACCTCGATATCGAACAGCACAAAAAGCATCGCGACGATGTAAAACTTCACGCTGAAGCGCGGCTGGGCTTCACCAATCGGCAGCATCCCGCATTCATAGGCGCTGTCCTTCATCTCATTGCTGCGGGCAGACTTGCCCAGCAGCACACTGATCAGAAGCGTGACGCCAGCGAATCCGCCAGCGATGACGATTTGCAAAAGGACGGGGAGGTAGTTTTCGAGCATGACCTGCCCATGTTTAGCCGTGGGGCAGCAAGGCGTCAAACTGCGAAATCCGCCGCGACGTCATCCTCTAGGCAATGAAAAAGGCCGCCCGAGCATTCTCGCTCAGACGGCCTTCGAAATGAAAACTATAAGTTCAACTACTAGCCCGCAGCGGAAGCGGCGGCAGCAGCAGCGGCGGCACGAGCGGCAGCAGCGGCGCTTGAAGCCTGCTCGATACCAGCAAGGCCACGATAGGTGCGGCCAGCCTTGGCGACCAAGCCACGGCTCACAAGGCCCTGAAGCTTCTCATAGGAACGAAGACGGAGCATTTCTTCTCCACCGCTGACGGCATTCTTCAGTTTGAGGTTCTCATAAACCAACCCGAACAACTCGTTGAACTCATGAGTCTTGCCTCTGGAAAGAACATTCACCAATTCGTCAGTGACATGATCAGGAACGCGACGAGAAAAACGAGTTTTACGTGTGGTAGCCATAGACCTGGAGTCTAGCACCGATGCAACGCTTTGGCGACGGATTTGTTGATTTCAAGAAGAGAATCTGCACCTAGCCTGGTTAGAGGATAGATAGTGGAACCGTAAGCCGTTTAGGCTCGGTTAGCTGCTGCCAAGGCCGTCAGGTGACCCTGAGATGGACCTTTGCGGGTGATGCAATACATCGTGCATAGCCCCATTGCGCATCGGCATTTTCCATTCGCCGCTCTTCCATCCGTTCTGATTTCCCATGTCCATTCTGATCGACCTTTCCAGCAAAGTAGCTCTCATCACAGGTGCTTCCCAAGGCATTGGAGCGCAGATCGCCCGCACCTTTCACAGCGCCGGGGCGACTGTGGTGCTGAACCATCCAGGCATCGGCACGACTGGCAACGATGCGCATGTGATTGCTGCTGAGTTAAATGCGCAGCGCCCGAACAGTGCCCTCGTGATCAAGGCCGATGTCTCCAAGCCAGAAGAAGTCCAGACGATGATGCAGGAGGTCAAATCGAAGGCGGGGGGGCTCGACTTTCTCATCAACAACGCCGCGATTATCAAGGATCGAACCATTTCCAAAATGGATCTCGACGAATGGGATGCGGTCATCGACGTGAACCTCTCGGGTGTTTTCTATTGCTGCAAGTATGCGCTGGAGATCATGCGGGATCAGGGTGCCATCGTCAGCTTTGGCAGCATCGCAGCCATCCAGGGGTTCTTTGGTCAGGCAAATTATGCATCGGCAAAAGCAGGGGTGCAGGCCATGATGCGAGTGCTCAGCCGTGAGGCCGCAAGGAAACAGATCCGCGCCAATGCAGTGGCCCCAGGAGTGATCAATACCTCCATGGCGGCAACCATTCCCGAATCCGTCCGAGCGGAAATGCTGAAAAACGTGCCTCTGGCTCGCTTCGGTTCCGTGGAGGAAGTGGCCCATGTGGTTCTGTTCCTATGCTCGCCCCTCGCTTCCTACGTCACGGGCCAAACCATTGAGATCAATGGCGGCTGGCGAGGCTAGCACCTGTCCAGGAACCTCAGCAGCTCCCTGATTCGAAGAACGCCAGGCTGTTTTTCAGCAGACCAAGGCCGGCACTCTGACTCTTCTCAGGGTGAAACTGCACGGCTACGAGGTTGGGCTTGATAATACCGCTGGCAAACTCTGCACCGTATGACGTGGTGCAGGCAATGAGACTCTCGTCTTCCACATCAGGATAGTAACTGTGGACAAAGTAGAAGTGCTCGGAACTTGCACCACCAGTATGGAGAGCGGCAGCACGCGACGTCCACTGCGCCTGATTCCAGCCCATGTGCGGCACTTTGAGACCATGCTCCGGCGAAAACTTCCGCACACGCCCTGGAGCAATCCCAAGGCCTGTCACCCCTGGCGATTCCTCGCTCGAATCAAAGAGCAACTGGTAGCCGAGACAAATGCCAAGGTAAGGTCTGCCCGCAGCCAGCCATTCGCGCAGTGGCGACCAGAGATCGTTCTGTTTCAAAATGCGAACGCTGTCACCAAAGGCTCCCTGCCCAGGAAACACGAGCGTATCGACACCGTCGAAGTCCGCCGGACTCGAGATTAGTTTCGCAGGCCGCTCGATGGCGATGAATGCATTGAGCACGCTGCGCAAATTGCCAGCCCCATAGTCAAGAACGCCGAGCTTCATGGCAAATCTAGAGCATGTCCTTGGTGCTCAGCACACCCGTGATTCGTGCATCCACCTGAGTCGCCTGATCCATGATCTTGGCCAGCCCTTTGAAGATCGCCTCTGCCATGTGGTGGGCATCTTTGCCGCGAACGATTTCGATATGCAGATTGGCCAGCGCCGATGTGGCAAAGCCGCGCATAAACTCCTCCACCAATTGAAAATGGAATCCGACGCCAATCGTATCCACGCGGTCTGGCACGGTGTAAACCAGCAGCGGACGCCCGCTCAAGTCGATCGCCAGACTGGCCAGCGTCTCATCCATAGGCAGGAGGCACCATCCATAACGGCGAATGCCCTCCTTCTTGCCCAAGGCCTCGCGAAATGCCTGGCCGAGCACAATCCCAACGTCCTCAACGGTGTGATGAAAATCGACTTCGATGTCGCCTTTGGCCTCAATCATCAGATCAAAAAGGCCATGCTTTGAAAACAAGGTGAGCATGTGGTCGAGGAAGGCAACTCCTGTGCGAATGGTGCTCTTGCCGGTGCCATCTACCTTGAGTTCCATGCGGATGTCCGTCTCCGCTGTTGTGCGATGGATGGTTGAGATTCGTGTCTGGCTCATGAAGGCGAAGACTATCGACGATGCATGGAGTGGATCAATCAGGAATCCGGGCACAAAAAAGGCGGCGATGGATGCCCATCGCCGCCACAGAATTGAAATCAGGAGAGGTTATTTCTTCTTCTGGATGAACATCGCCCCCAAAAGGATGGCCAGGAGCGCTGCACCACCAATGATCAGATACTTCTGCAACCCGCCATCAGACTCGGCTGCTTCGTCCGATGAGGACGAGGAGGACGAGGAGGACGAGGAGCTGGATCGGGTGGAGGTCGAACTCGCACCCTTGGAGCCGGCTGAAAGCCCTCCGGTGGCCTTGGCGACGGGAGCATCTTTCTCCTCTTCCTTGGCCGCTTTTTTGTCGGCTTTGTCTTTCGCGGAATCCTCCATCGCCTTGGCCACACGATCACTGGTCTCGGTGGTCTCGCCGGTCAGTGCTCCCGAGTTGCCATAGAGGCGTTGCGTCGCACGTTTCTTGCCCAGTTCGCTCTTCACTTTGGTAATCTCACTCTTGAGCTTGGTGATCGCGGTGGAGACATTCGATGAACGGCCAGCGGCTTCCGCTGCCTTGGCTACAGCTGCCTCCGCAAGCTCGATGTTCTGGTCTGCTAAGTAGCGACGGGCAGCGGTGATAGCCTCGTTAGTAGCCTTCAGCTTGGTCAAATCGAGGGTGGCGATTTTGGCAAGTTCATCGACCACAGTCTTGGCAGCGGCCTGAATGCCCTTGGCATCATACTTGTAGATAGTCATCCAATGAACCCGGGTCTTCTTTTCCAAGTCATTGATGTTCTTGAATTTCGCAACTTCGTCAGCAATCGCCTTCTTGGTTCGGCTGAGGTCGGGCTCGACCAGACCAACGACCGCCTTGTCGCGGCGGGATTGAAGCTGAGGTTGCTCGGCCAGCATGCGCTCCAGCAGTTGCTTGTAGCCTTCCAGGATTTTCTGGGCCTCGGGGGCAGCCTGCACATACTGCTCAGTGTCCACAAAACCTTCTTCGCGATCATTGAGCTTGTCCCACTCGGTGAGCGCCGCCACCCACTCATTCTTGGCCGCTGCGGCATTCATGGCCATGCGATGGCGATAGGCTTCGATATTGCGAGTTTCACGCTTCACCACTTCAGGAGTGAGCCACTGCCCGTCCATCTTGAGCTGGCCTCCTGTGACCTTGGCTTTTTCAGCCTCGTAGGTGGCGATCATGGCTTCGACTTCCTTGGCCTCGGCCGTGCCTGGGAATTGGCTGACAAATGGGCGCAACTGGTCCTGAATGATGCCTTCGTATTTGTCGGCAGACAGCAGGTCCTCCGTAGGCACCAGCTTGCGTAGAGGAAGGATCGCCAGCTCTTCCGGGCGCTGTTTGATGATCTGGGCGATGTTGGCCTTGGGCTCCGTGCGTGTGTCGGGAATTCGCGGAGTCAGCATGTATTTAAACGTCACTGAATCGGCTGTTTCGGACAGCACCGTGGCGCTTTCGTATTTCTTACCGTCTTTCATCACGACCACATCAGCCATGGAGGCGTGAGGCAGAGCGATGAGGCTGAGGGCGGAGGCAATGGCTAGGCGGAGACTGCTGGGCTTCATAATAAATGATCGGGAAATGATATGCAGAATCTCGTTCCTATCAGGATTGACCTGATGAGTAAACAGCAAAACTCACACGAACTCCGTCTCTACAGGACAGTGGTCTGAACCATACACATCCGAGCGGATGGTGCATGATGCCAAGCGTGGCCTCAGGGCCTGGGACGCCAGCCAGTAGTCCAGCCGCCATCCGATGTTTTTCTCTCGTGCGGCCCCTCCGGTGCGCATCGTCCACCAAGTGTAACGGCCCGGATTGGGATCAAACTCCCGGAACACATCCACCATCCCATTTTCCATGTAGCGATCAAAGCTGGCGCGCTCCTCGTCACTGAAGCCTGGGTTCTTACGATTGGACTTCGGGTTGGCCAGATCGATCTCCTTGTGCGCACAATTCAGATCGCCGCAAACGAGAACGGGCTTCGTTTCCTCCAGTGCCTTTAGATGCTGGCGAAAGGCCTCATCCCAGTTCATGCGATAGGACAGCCGGGCCAGTTCTGCCTGGGAGTTCGGGGTATATACATTGACCAAATGGAACTCGGGAAACTCGACCGTGATGACACGCCCCTCCCTGTCATGCTCAGCAATCCCAAGCCCCGCAGACTGGCCCAAAATCGGCACGCGGGTAAGCACGAGGGTGCCAGAATACCCCTTCTTTTCCGCGCTATTCCAGATCGCCGTGTATCCCTCCAGCCAGCTCAGATCGCATTGATCCGGTTGCGCCTTGGTTTCTTGCAGGCACACCACATCGGCTTCGCTGCTTTTCAGGTAGTCGCGAAGTCCTTTGTCCATCGCCGAGCGAATGCCATTCACGTTCCAGGTGCTGAGTTTCATGTGCGGCGAGTGGTAAGCACTCCAGGCCGTAGCGCAAGCACCGTCGTCCACAAGCCACGAACTCCGTGATTGACGCCTGGAGCGCATTCTGCCTAGACTCCGCAGTCGCTGCCTATCGCATCCACTCCCGATGTCGAATCCGTTGCGGCCCTCTCCCCCTATCGCTCCACCACCGCACTCATGAAAATACCCTTCCGTCTCTCCGCCCGCTCGGGCTTTACGCTGATCGAAATGCTCGTCGTGATCGGCATCATCGGCATCCTTGCCAGCCTCGCCGTGCCCGCCGCCACCGGCGTCATGAAGAAAGCCAAGAAAGTGAAAACCTCCGCTGCGCTCAAGGACGTGCAGTTGGGCATCAAAAACTATCAGGCTGAATACAACCGCTACCCGCTCAAGCCAGGCATGACCTCAGAGAATCCGATCGCACTGGATGAAGGTGCTACCCTTCTCAAAATTCTGCTGGGCGAGAACGAACAAAAGCTCAACCCACGCCAGATCGTTTACATCGAACCCCCCATGGGCAAAAACGGCTCTGGTGGGCTTGTTGGCAGCGAGGGCAGCTACGGCCTCATGGACTCCTGGGGTGAACCCTTCCAGGTGATCATGGATGCCAACTACGATAACAAGATCGCGAATCCCGACAGTCTTAACGAGGATCAAAACATCTCGGCTGATGCTCCAGCCAATCTCCCCATTGGCGTTCTCGCTTACAGCCATGGCGAAGACAAGAAACCCAATACCAAGGACGACGTCGCTTCCTGGCGCCCGTGATTCGAAAGAACGATTCGAATCCGTTTCCAAATTCAGAAGGCAACCCGCGAGGGTTGCCTTCTTTCATTTCCACGACAGACCTCGGGGACCGAAGACTAACAAGCTGCTCATCGCCTGCGATCAAGGCTTGATCATGAGCGGCGGCTGCTGAAGCAAACCTCCCTCTAGCGGGATCTTGTTCGTCGTGGGAGCCGTCGGCAGTCCATTGCCAGACGGCGCTCCAGGCGTGGGAGCAGGAGTCTTGGGCTCTGCTGCCGTGCCCTTGCTCTTCTCCCCTTCCGCCTTGAGCATCTGCTCAGCCTCCCGCTTGGACCGCTTCTTCTCCGCCCTCGTCGTTGGTAACATTTCCTGGGCGTTGGACATGGAGCGCAGCTTGCTCAGCGGCGGATACTTCTTTTCCATCTCGGTGACCACTTCCTGCGGCACGCCTTCCCAGATGGTAATGATCCCATCCGACACCGGACGGTCGATCGTCACGAAGTCCACAGCGTTCCCGTTCACCATCGCCAGCATGATTTCTCCCGTGCGAGTGCGTGTGACGAGATCCAAAGCGTTGCCGCCCCGGAAATCGAGCCTCAGCGTCACGCCATAGCCATTGCCGCTCTCTGCGGGGAAGGCATGCATGGCAGCGATGCTGCTCTGCGAGAATTCAGGCACCACCTTGAACACCACCGGATACTGCTTTCCTGGGATCACCTGGCGGAAGATGCTTCGCGGCGAATCCATGTCCGATCCCTGCACATGGAACGTGATCAGGAACTTGTGCTTCTCTTTTCCCGTAAGCGCGGCGCATCCAGCGAGCGACAGGGCGGTGACAGTCAAGGCGAGACAGGAAAGGAGTCGATTCATCGTGCCGGGATCAAATCAGAGATCAGGCCCAATGAAAAGGTGAATCCTGCTTCCATGCTCCAGGCTTGCCGTCCGTTCACGATTCCGCTGCAATGCTCGGCATGAAGCCGATCCCCCCGACCTGAATCTTCTGGCAGCCAGAGAGTTTCGCCAACACCCGAAACGAAAAGCGACACTCAGGTCGCCCCGAGTGCCGCTGGAATGGAATCCTTGACCAACTACGCAAACAACTGCGTCACTGGTTTGGCCTTCACGAGTTCGCGAGGCTGGTTGAGGTGGTTGTAAACCACTGTCTCGGGATCGATGCCCATGGCGTGGTAAATCGTGGCGAGCAGTTCGGTGGGATGCACGGGGCTCTCGGCGGGAGCGGAGCCGGTCTTGTCGGACTTGCCGTGGATGTAACCGCGCTTGATGCCTGCGCCGCCGACAACGGCGGTGTAGCAATACGGCCAGTGGTCGCGACCGTCGGCACTGTTGCCGTTGCCGGAAGTGGACACGCCTTTTTCAGGACTGCGGCCGAACTCACCGAGAGCGACGACGATGGTCTCATCAAGCAAGCCTGTGGAATCAAGATCGGCAAAGAGGGCGGCCAGCCCTTGGTCGAGCATGGGACCGGACTTGTTCTTCATGCGCTCGGTGAGGCCGACGTGGTGGTCCCACGAGTGGTTGTCGGAGTTGGCGACCTTGGGCCAGATGACTTCGACCACGCGGGTGCCGGCCTCCAGCAAGCGACGAGCAAGCAAACAGCTCTGGCCGAAGGTGTTGCGACCGTAGCGATCACGCATGGCGTCGGTTTCCCGATCAAGGGCGAAGGCATCGCGGGCACGGCCGCTGGCGATGAGATTGAGAGCCTGATTGTAATACTGATCGAGGCTCATGTTGGACACGGCTTTCTCGATGTCGGGCATCTGGCCGTTGATCGCTTCGCGCAGCTTGGCGCGGCGCTGAAGGCGGAGGCTGAAGAGATCGGGGCGGAGCTGGAGATCGTCGATCTTGATCTTGCTCATCTTGTCCATGTCGAGGTCATCTCCATCGGGGTAGAGCGTGTAGGGATCGTAAGCCTTACCGAGGAAGCCCGCAGTGCCGCCTTTGCCGATCACATTGGACTCCTGCAAAGGACGCGGCAGCATGACGAAGGGGAGCATGGGCTCGTCCATCGGCTTGAGGCGGATGATGTTGGAGCCGAAGTTCGGATAGTCCTTGGCGTTCGGTGGTTCGAGCTGGCCGGACGGGCTCACCTTGTCCGTCGTGTAGCCGGTCATGATCTGGTAGATCGCGGCGGTGTGGTTGAACAATCCATTGGGCGTGTAGCTCATGGAGTTGATCATGGTGAACTTGTCGTTCACCTGCGCGAGCTTGGGCAGGATCTCGGTAAACTGCTTACCCGCCACCTTCGTGGGGATGTTCTTGAAGGCGGAGCGGACGTTGTCCGGCACATTTTCCTTCGGGTCCCAGAGGTCGAGATGCGAGGGACCGCCCTGAAGGTAGATCATGAGCACGCTCTTCGCCTTGCCCCATCCGGCACGCCCTGCGCCTGCTCCATTGCTGGCGGCTTGCGCGCGGAACACGTTGTTGAGCGTGAGGCCGAGCATCGAAGCTCCCCCAACACGCAGCACATCACGGCGCGAAACTCCGAGGTGAGTGTCGCAAAGATCTTTTCCAGGAACTCCAGGCAGGCGGAACATAAGATGAGAGCAGGGTTAAGGTTTGCGCCCAATACGGCACACAGGATCGCAATCTTCGCACAGGTTCGTTCCGGCGTCACGGAAGTCATTGCCGCTTGGGCCGATCATCCATGCCGCCTGCGCTGAGCGCGAGTGCTAATGCTTGAGACCGGCCTTGGGGACTTCCAGTTTGCGCTCACGTTCGTGCTCCAGGTCTTTGAGCATGGCTTTGTTGTCCGTGATGTTCTTCTCCTGCACTTTGATCTTGTCGTCCAGTTTCCCGATGTCCTCCTTCCGAAGATCGATGCGGTTTTGCAGGTGCTTCTTTTCTCCTTCGGGTGCCACTTCCAGTGCGGTCTGAAACTCGGCCATTTCAGTTTCGAGCTGCTGCTTTTCAGCATTCAGTTTTCGGAGCTGGCTTTCGTCCGTCTGCGTCATCGTCCTGTTCACATCCATGGCGTAGTCCAGCCCTCCCACCGCCTTGCCTAGAGCGACAGATTTCTCCACCTCAAAGTGGACGATTTCATCGTTCGCCATCTTGATGTTCGCCTCATGGCCGGCGATTTTGGCATCAATCACGTCCACATCTGCCTTGCGCCTACCGATCTCATGCATGGCAGCGTTGCGCTCATTATCCGAGGGAGCGTTCACCATCTCTTTCGTCAGGTCTTCGATCTTCGCGGTCAGTTTGTTCCTTTCCTCTTGGAGATCAGAAATCATTTTCCCGGCTCTTTCATTTTTGCGGGCCATGAAATTGATCATGTCGTCAGCGGCAGCGGCATTTTCAGCGTTCGATTTGATACCCAGAGCGCTCTTGACCAGCCGGGCACCGCTTGCCTTCAGATTGCTCAGCATTCGATTGACCGAGGGTGGCTCCATCTTGGCCAGCTCGGGATCGGCTCGCTTCATGTCACGCATTTGACGCCGAAGCTCAGCGCTCTCGTTGCGCATTTGCGCGATCTCGGGCTTTTTCGATTTGTCGCCCAGGACCTCATACTTGGCGCTCGCGTTTGACATCTTGACCTTTAGATCTTCGTAGGACTCGCGCAGCTTTGCGAATTGCTCCTGCCGTTCGGGGCTCACGTTGTTGAGGTCGAGCTTCGGGCGGGCAGCTTCGGCGATTTTGTTTTTGAGGTAGTCTTTGACGCTGGGCATACGAGTTGCGGCTGAGGATGTGAAACTGCTTTCTGGGGACGCTGCGGTCCCGCTGATAAGATCGGCAGTTGCGCCCATTGGGTTACACTTTGACTATCACAGGACACCCTGAACAAAGGCACCAAAGCAAAAGGCCGGTAGCGTCTGCTACCGGCCTGGGGCTTGGTATGAATTAGGATGTTAGGTATCTTTACAGCTCGCGCTCGATGATCGCTCCGAGCGCCTTGATACCACGGCGGACACGGGCTTTCACGGTGCCCAAAGGCTCACCCGTGCTGCTGGCCATGTCCTTGCGGGCCTTGCCAGCGAAGAAGGCCTGCTCGATGGCTTCGCGTTGAGAAGGTGAGAGGCGCTGAACGGCGCGACGAACGATGGCTGCGCGCTCGCTCATCTGGAGATTCTCATCAGCGGAACGCTCGTCCATCTCGGGAAGCTCGACCTTCTGCTGGTTCTCGAAGCGGTTGTTCAACTCGCTGCGGCGCTGGCGGGAGCGCACGAGGTCGATCGAGCGATTGCGTGCGAGCGTGGTCATCCAGGTCACGGGCTTGCCCTTGCTTGGCTCATAAAGGTGAGCCTTCTGCCAGAGGGCGACGAAGACCTCCTGCACGATGTCCTGGGTGTCCTGATAATCATCAAGCACGCGGTTCACGGTATGGATGAGCAGGGGGGTGTAAAGTTTGTGCAATTCAGCGAAGGCGGCGGCATCCTTCATGGCGATGCGGCGCAGCAGCGAGGCGTCCCGCTCCGTCGTGTCGGGGGCGTCGGAGACTTGAGTGGAGGAGAGGTTCGGCTTCATGGCGTTGAGGAGGTTAAGAACGAACGGCACAGGGATTATTCCCGGCGTTCCCAGGACAGGGTTATGATTGTGCCATCTTTGTCTAAAGTAAACATGTTTTTGTCTAATCTTTGTCCAACCCGACAGATCGCAGCTTGAGACAAAGGGGATTACCAGTCACAAATGGTCCCATGCTCCGCGCCCTCCTCGAACTCAGCCGCGTGTCCAATCTACCGACCGTCTGGACCAACGTCCTGGCCGCCTGGATCATCGCCAGCGGGCCGGACTGGCGCTGGACCTCGGCGCTCGGCTGGCTGCTGCTCGGAGCCTCCTTGATCTACAGCGCCGGAATGATCCTCAATGACGCCTGCGACGCCGCCTGGGATCGCGATCATCGCCCCGAGCGCCCGATTCCCAGTGGTCGGATCAGCCTGACAACCGTGTGGGCCATCGGCCTCATCTGGCTCCTCGGTGGCGCGGCGATCATGATCCTCCTCGGCGGCGCAAGCTGGCTGATGACGCTTCTCCTGCTGGCCGCCATCGTGGCCTACAATGCCTATCACAAACCCTGGGCCGGAAGTGTCATCGTCATGGGCGCGTGCCGGACGTTGCTGTATTTGGCGGCGGGGAGTGCGCAGCTACAGGCTGACGATCCCAATCTCTTTCAGTGGGTCAATGGCCCCTCGTGGGGCTTTCTAGCAGTTCCGGGTGTGCTCCTCGGCCTCTACATTGTTAGCCTGTCGCTCGTAGCTCGGTCCGAGATGAAGGGTGTGGTGGGCAAGATCGCGCGCTATGCGGCTCTGGCTTTTTGGGTGATGCCAATTGTGTGGTCCATCATGATCTTTTTTACCTCCTACAAATGCTACCATCCGCACCAAGTATCGCTCTGGCTGCCCATCGCATGCTTCGTGATTTGGCTCCGCTTTGCCTCACATAAACTCCGGCTAGGTCCCAGTGGGATCGGAGGGGCTGTTGGATGCCTCTTGGCTGGCATTCCCTTGATGGACGCGATGATGATTTCATCCGTCTCGCCACTTTCGGCCGCCCTATTGTGTTGTCTCCCTCCCCTCCTCCGCCTCTGGCAGCGATGGATTGCCGCGACGTGAGCGGATTGCCTTGAGCATCAAACGCCACGCGTGATCACGTCACTTCCGTTCGATCCATTGGTAGATCGCGAGCGAGTTCTTCCAGAAGAACTTCTCCGCAAACCCGTCATCCTTTGATGAGGCGAATTCGCCAGCCACTTTGACAATCACATCGTAGGCCGTGCCCTTGTCAGACACGGGCCAGTTGCTCGCATACATGAGTCGCTCGGGACCAAAGTGCTGCCACAGATGGTCGAGCACCGGCTGATAGTAGGCCGTGTCCGTCGGAGCCTGCCCCGGCGGCGTGGCGGTCATTTCCATCAGCGCGGAGATTTTGCACGAGACGTTGCTGTGCTTGGCCGAGGCTGCCATACCCTCTTTCCACAGCGTGGTGATTTTTTGTGCGTCACCACAGTTTCCGCAGTGATTGATCACGATGCGCAGGCCGGACACCTTCCGGGCAAGAGAAACGACTGGCTCGAAGGCTTTGAGCCCATTGACATCGACCGAGAGGTTCAAGTCCGCCATGAGTTTCATTCCGGCAGCAAACTCGACACTGTCGATGTTGTCCTTCAGCACCGCACCACCCATGCGAATGCCACGGAAGAGCGGATTGGCCGCCAGGCGTTTGAGCTGGGGAACGAAGTCAGTGCCCGTGGGCTGCAAGTTGCCGACGAATCCGACGATGCTTTTCTCCTTGGCGGCGAGGTTGAGGATCCAGTCGTTGTCTTCCAGCAGCTTGCTCGCCTCCACCACAACGGTCTCGCGAATTCCATGCTTCCCGGCCTGGGCGAGCCAGTCCTTCGGATACACCGGGCGATACAAAGGCGAGCCTTGCGACGGCCACGGCACCCCTTGCGGACGCGTGGGATCATAGAAATGGGTGTGCGTGTCGATGACTCGCGAGGCGAGCTGCGCAGCCGCAGGAACGGGCGTTGCAGCGGTTGCGAGGGTGCTGCCAAGAGAGAGCTTTAAGAGATCGCGACGTGTCTTCATGCATTCACAAAAGCCGCAGTCGAACCGAACACAACCTGGTGTTCGACACGAGCAGGAACCATCTGAAGGCAACATGACAGTCATCACGCGATTGTTTGTAACTCATCTCCGCCAGTCGTGAAGAGAGAGGATGAATCCCATCAACCTGCCTCCCTCCATGACCATGAAAACCTCATCCCTCCTCCGCCGCACAATGCTTGCGGCTTCGCTCGTGCTTCCTGTCTTCGCCTTTGGCCAGGGACAGCTCACGCCTCCAGGACCCGCCTTCAGCTATCCCAGCGAGCGTGCGCTCAATACTTCCCTCATTCCGATCCCGAGCATGAAGACGCTCATGCACATCGACGCTGGCGAGCACATTCCCAGTCGCGATCCGAGCAAGACGAACCTCGATGGTTCCATCGGCTACTACAATCTCAATGCGCCGGGCCGCTACTACCTAACAGAGAACCTCAGCAAACGAATCCTCATTACGGCGGACAATGTAACTCTGGACCTCGGCGGCTTCGAGGTGCGCTACACCGGAGCAGGCACAGGCCCCATCGGGATCGAGGCCCAGAGCGGCGTGGCTGGCACAGTGGTGCGCACCAAGGTGATCAACGGCCGCGTGCGTGGCAATTGGGCTCAAGGGGTCGTGCTCGGCGACGACAGCGTGGTCAGCGGCGTGGATGTCTCAGAGGTTCCTGGCTACTGCATCAAGGTGGGCAAGAACAGCCAGGTGGCCGACTCACGGGTTAAAGGTCCATGGTCGCAGCAGAACCCAGGCATTCCTGGACCACACAGCGGCATCTATGGCGATGACGCCACCGTCGTTTCACAGTGCAGTGCGACCGGCATTGGCGGCATCGGCATTCAGGTCAATCAATGCGGTCGCGTCGTGGATTGCACCGTGCAGTCAGTGGCTGGTTGCGGCATCGTGACCAATCACCATTGCAGCGTGGGCGGCTGTGCCGTTCGTTTGTGCGGCTCCACCGGATTCGATCTCGGCATGGGCAGCACCTTGCACAACAGTGCGGTGTCTGAGTGCAATGACTCGGGCGTGCATGTGCGCAACGGCTGCACGCTGGCGAATGTGACCAGCCGGGACAATCAGGACCACGGCTTCCTCTCCGAGTCCTGGACGGTGATGAATCAGGACTACAACCGGAATGCGACCAACTTCACCCACTGCACCGCTCAGGGCAACGATGGTGATGGCTTCCATGTGTCCCACAACTGCCTCTTCACCGATTGCACTGCCGATGACAATGGAGCCGTGGGCGTTTCCACCCAGGGCAAGGGATTCCATTTCAGCGATCACTGCCGCCTGACCCAGTGCATCGCCTCCAACAACCAGTTGTCCGGCTTCTTCGGCAACAATGGCAACACCATTGATCAATGCTCTGCCACGGGCAATGCGCGTCATGGCGTGGAAGTGGCCAGCGATCAGAACATCGTCACGCGCAACACCTTGCGCGGCAATACTCTGGCACCTCTACAGCCCGCCCCAGCGAATGGCATCGCTCCGCTGCAATCAGCTTTTGGTGCCACCAATCCGTTCGCCAATTTCGGTCTGTAATCCTCACCAACGAAGATCATGAAACCAAAAATCATGCTCCTCGCTGCACTGCTGCATGGCACAGTGGCGCTCGGAGCCGATACGGTCCCATTCGGCAGTGGCTGGGGGCTAGCGGAAGCTCTCGGCAATGGCTCCACCTCTGATCAGGTCACGCCCATTGCGGTGGACGTCTCGGGGGTTCTCGCCGGCAAGTCGATCAGCCAGATCTCCACCAGCGGCTATCACACCCTCGCCGTTACAACCGATGGAAAAGTCTATGCCTGGGGCAGCAATAACCGAGGCGAACTTGGCGATGGCACCACGACGAATCGTTCCACTCCCGTGGCCGTGGACATGACCGGTGCTCTCTTGGGAAAGACCGTGATCGCTGTAGAAGCAGGCTTTGAGTTCAGCCTCGCGCTGACTTCCGATGGTCGTGTTTACTCATGGGGAGGGAACACCTTTGGCAATCTCGGCGATGGAACCAATTACTCGCGCTACACCCCGGTCGAAGTGGACACCTCCGGGGTGTTGTCGGGCAAGGTCGTCATCGACATCGCGGCGGCGGCGGCGGCGGCTGGTGCCGTCACCTCCGATGGCCTAGTCTTCACCTGGGGCTACAACTCCGACGGGCGTCTGGGCGATGGCACCACGACAGACCGCCACTTGCCCGTCGCCGTCGATACAAGCGGAGCGCTCTCAGGCAAAGTCGTGACCCAGTTGGATGGTGGCAACACACGTTTCGTCGCTGTCTCCTCGGACGGCCTCGCCTTCGGATGGGGACCCAACCCCCGGGGCGCCATCGGCGACGGGACGGACACCGCGCGTCTCACCCCCGTGGCCGTGGATATGACCGGGGTGTTGTCGGGCAAGACCATCACAGCCGCATGCGTGAACTATTACAACACGCTGTTTCTCACCTCCGATGGGCAAGTCTTCGTCACCGGGTGGAACCACCATGGTTCGCTGGGCGATGGCAGTCCTGTGGACAGTTCCACTTTCTCGCCAGTCGCCGTGGACATGACTGGCGCGCTCGCGGGCAAGGTGGTCACCAGCATCGCTGCGGGCCTCTATAGTTGCATGGTCATTACCTCCGATAGCGAACTCTTCGCTTGGGGACACAACTCGAAAGGACAACTCGGCGACGGCACCACCACGGATCGCACCACCCCCGTGGCCGTGGACATGACGGGTGCCTTGGCAGGCATGAGCGCCACCTCGGTTTCCATGGAAGTTGAGGCGACACTCATCCTTGCCGCCCCTTCCACCAGCACCATCACGCCCTCTGCCCGCTACACCTACGCAGCGAACTTCGGCTGGTTAAATTGGCGCACACGCCCCCTCGCTGTCGATGCCCCGGTGATCGAGACCACCATGCTGCACGGGAAAGTCTATTCGGCCAATGTCGGCTGGATCGACCTCGGTGACGGCACACCCTCGGGCACCACAGGCAGCTACACGCAGACCGGCGGCGACATTGGCGTCAATCACGATGGCGCGGGCGGCCTCACGGGCTATGCCTACGGTGCCAACATCGGCTGGATCTACTTCGATCCCACCATCGCCGATCCGCCGCGAGTGGACCTCATCACCGGAGCCTTCAGCGGCTACGCCTACTCGGCCAACTGCGGATGGATTCACCTCGGCAGCATCAAGACGCGCATCTCCACCGGCACCGACTCCGAGCCCATCGCTGGCGGTGGCAGCGGCGATGGCATTGCTGACACCTGGGAACGCGAGCGCGCCCTGGCCGCCGGCTTCCTCGGCAACAATCTCAACCTCCTCGGCAGCACGCCCACTTCGGACTACGACGGTGACGGCATCAGCGATCACGACGAATACATCGCCGATACCAACCCCTTCGTGGCCAACGAGAAGCTCAAGGTCACCAGCTTCTCGGTCAATCCCACCACGGGCGACATCGACCTCGACTGGACGGGCTCCAACCGCCGCGCCTACACGGTCCTTTGCAGCAGCGACCTCGTTACCTGGAGCCCCGTCGGCGATCCCCTCACCGGCAGCACCCTCGGCATGACCTTACCACCTCCCGTCAGCACCCACCTCTTCTTCCGAGTCTCGGCCAATCTCCCGCTCACTCCGTAAGCCGGGCGAATGAAGCACCGATCAAAGCCGCAGGCCTCAACGGGCCTGCGGCTTTTCATTTGGAGTTGAAGCACTCAAGGGGTCGGCGACAAGGGCCAATCACGGGCTCGACCATGCTCCACGGGCTGCTGATGAAAAAACAGGCGTCCATCGCAGCATGTCCTTCGTTTTCCATTTGAATTAGAATGATTCTAAGTCTCACTGAGCGCCCTCCATGCCCCCCGCAACCACGACCTCTCTCACGCTAGCCGAAGCCGCCAACGCGGCAGGCTCGGATGTGCGCATGACGGCGGCCCGGAAGCAAATCTACGACGTGCTGGCCGAGTCCCGCGATCATCCGACCGCGACCGACGTCTTCCTCCGGGTCAAGCCGCGCATCCCCGGCATCTCGCTGGCCACGGTTTACAACAACCTGGAAGCCCTCACGCACAGCGGGCTGATCAAGCAGGTGAACCTGGAGCGCATGCCCTCGCGCTTCTGCGCCAACCAGCACGAGCACGTTCACTTCCATTGCGATGCCTGCGGCTGCGTCATGGACGCCGATGTGACGGAAAGCATCGACCCTCCTCAGCACTGGCACCTTCCCACTGGCTCCAAAATCAACCGCCTCGACGTCACCCTCCGTGGGCTGTGCCCCAAGTGCGCCGCAAGCAGTTCGTCCCTCTGAATTCTTCATTTTCTATGTCCCTCGTCATCACCGACCTCCACGCCAAGATCCCCGACCGCGAAATCCTCAAGGGCCTCACGCTCACCATCGAGCCCGGTAAAGTCCACGCCATCATGGGCCCGAACGGCTCCGGCAAGAGCACGCTCTCCAAGGTGCTGTGCGGTCACGAGGACTATGAGGTCACGAGCGGCGAGGTGATGATGGAAGGCCAAAACTTGCTCGAGCTGTCTGTCGATGCACGCAGCCGTGCCGGTCTCTTCCTTGCCTTCCAGTATCCGCACGAAATCCCCGGCGTGACCAACGCGAACTTCATCCGCGCAGCCAAGAAAGCCCGTCTGCCCGAGGGCGAAGACATCGACGCCATCGCCTTCTACCGCCAACTCTACGCTCGCATGGACCAACTCGAGATGGACCGCAGCTTCACCAGCCGCAGCGTGAATGAAGGCTTCTCCGGCGGCGAAAAGAAGCGCAACGAAATCCTTCAGCTCATGATGCTGGAGCCCAAGTATGCCGTTCTCGACGAGACCGACTCCGGCCTCGACATCGATGCCCTCAAGATCTGCGCCCGCGGCGTCAATGCCATGCGCAGCGAGGATCGCGGCTTCCTCGTCATCACCCACTACCAGCGCCTGCTCGACTACATCAAACCCGACATCGTGCACGTCATGATGGAAGGTCGCATCGTCAAGACCGGCGGCCCCGAGCTAGCCCTCGAACTCGAAGCCAAGGGCTACGACTGGATTCAACCCGAAGCCTTGGCCGCAGCTGCCTGAGCCATTTCCCATGCCCGCCATCGCCAGATTCTACGGTATCGTCATCAAGATGTTCTTCAGTGAACATGGTGTGCCGCATTTTCATGCCGTGTATGGCGAGTTTGTCGGCGTCTTCGTGATCTCTAACCTCGAGATGATCGAGGGCGATCTACCAGCACGCGCTCAGCGTCTTGTGCGGGACTGGGCGGAGCAGCATCAATCGGCTCTTCAGCAAATGTGGAACACCAAAGAGTTCGTTCAACTCCCTGGCATCGACTGATCATGAGCACCTGGACTTCATATCCCAAAATCAGCGAGGTAATCGCCGAGCCTGATTACCGATTGCTTGTGTTGTTCCGCAACGGCGAACGGAAGCACTACGACTTCAAGCCGAAGCTGACTGAGCCCGCCTTTCGATTGCTCCAGGACGAGGCTTTTTTCCGCACCGTCAAAGTCGATGCTGGGGGCTACGGCATTTCATGGAGCGACGAAATTGATCTCGCTGAGTCCGAACTTTGGCTTAACGGCACGCCCGTTAACCCTGAGCTGGCCACTGCCTGACATCCCTATCCTTCCGATTTCACCCTTCACCCCTTTCCACCATGTCTGACCGCCAAGAACACCTCGACGAAGCCGCTTCGATTGCCGACATCAAGATCGACAGTGTCGGCGACTTCACCTTCCCGGAGCGCAACAAGTATGACGCTGGCTTCGGCTTGTCAGAGAAGACCATCGACTACATCTGCGACGTCAAAGGCGATCCCGACTGGATTCGCGAGTTCCGCAAGAAGGCGCTTAAGGTCTTCAACGAGAAGCCCATGCCCACGCATTGGGCGACGAAGGACCTGGAGAACATCCACTTCGACGAGTTCCGCTACTACTTGTCCGACGGTCAGAAGCCGAAGAAGTCCTGGGACGACGTGCCCGAGGACGTGAAAAAGACCTTTGATCGTCTCGGCATTCCTGAGCAGGAGCGCAAGTTCCTCGCCGGCGTCGAAGCACAATACGACAGCGAAGCCGCTTACTCGAACATCAAGGCCGCCGTCTCCGAGCAGGGCGTGATCTTCGTCAACAGCACCGAAGGCCTCAAAGAGCACCCTGAGATCTTCAAGAAGTGGTTCGGCAAGGTCATCCCCACGGGCGACAACAAGTTCAGCGCACTCAACAGCGCTGTGTTTTCCGGCGGCTCGTTCATCTACGTGCCTCCAGGCGTGAAGGTGAAGCACCCGCTGCAAGCTTACTTCCGCATCAACTCCGAACAGTTCGGCCAGTTCGAGCGCACGCTCATCATCGCCGACGAGGGCTCCGAGGTGATATATATGGAAGGCTGCACCGCTCCGAAATTCGACACCGCCACGCTGCACAGCGCCGTGGTGGAACTCGTCGCGCTCAAGGGCGCGAAGATTCAATACGTAACCGTGCAGAACTGGAGCAGCAACGTCTTCAACCTCGTCACCAAGCGTGGCATCGCGATGGAAGACGCTGTGGTGAAGTGGATCGACTGCAACATCGGCAGCCGTCTCACGATGAAGTATCCTGGCGTCGTCATGAAGGGCAAGCGCGCTCGTGGCGAAGTCATCAGCATCGCCTTGGCCAACAACGGCCAGCACCAGGACACCGGTGCCAAGATGGTTCACGCGGCTGACGAGACGACCAGCAACGTCATCTCCAAGTCCATCTCCATTGGCAAAGGCCGCAGCACTTATCGCGGTCTCGTGCACATCCCGAAGCATCTCAAGGGCTGCAAGAACAACACCGAGTGCGATGCCTTGCTGATCAACAGCAACAGCCGCACCGACACCTACCCCGCCATCAGCGTGCGCGGCAACGACCACGCCACGCAGCATGAAGCCAGCGTCAGCCAAGTCAGCGCCGAGCAGATCTTCTACCTCATGCAGCGCGGCCTCAGCGAAGCCGAAGCCATGAGCCTCAGCGTGAACGGCTTCATCAACGACCTCGCGAAGGAATTCCCGATGGAATACAGCGTCGAGCTGAAGCGCCTCATCGATCTGGAGATGGAAGGCAGCGTGGGCTAGCCCGCTCGAAACACACCCCTCGCATCGCAAGCTCTGTCCGATTCATTCATGTCTTTGTCCCCCGTCTCCCTTTCTGCTTCCCCTTCTTGGTTCCAAAGCCGCGCCACATCCGCATGGTCTGAGTTTCAATCGCTACCTGTGCCCGGCATCAAGGACGAGCACTGGCGCTACTCGAATGCGAAGCGCATCGCGCTCGACACGCTGATCAATGCGACACCAGCGTCCGCAACGGATGTGCAGCGCGCCATCGAAGGATCGAAAGGACTGGCGAACACGGCAGCACGGTTTGTGTTTGTGAATGAGATGCTGGTCGAGTCGAGCAGCAATGCGCCTGCGGGTGTGGTGTGCGTTTCCTTCGAGGAAGCCCTCAAGTCGCACGGCGAGGTCTTGCAGCAGCACTTCATGCAGCGCGAGATGGAGCTGGGCTCGGCGAAGTTTGCCGCGCTGCATCTGGCGTCAGTGCGCTCGGGTGTGGTGGTGATTGTGCCGAAGGGAGTGAAGCTGGAGGCACCGATTGAGGTCTTCCATTGGGCAGCGGGTGCGAATGTCGCGATCTTCCCACACACGCTGATTGTCACAGGTGATCATGCCGAAGTCGTGGTCGTGGATCACTATCGCTCGCTCGATGACACTCCGGGCCTGAGCTGCGCAGTCGCCGACTTGATCGGTGGTCCCGGCAGTCATGTCACGTATGTGGCTTGTCAGGAGATGAGCGACCACGCGCAGGCGATGCATTTGTCCTCGACCAGCGCGGGCAAGGACGCGCAGATGAAGAACTTCCAGCTCCAGCTCGGTGCCGACTTCAGCCGTAGCGAAAGTGTGAGCGATCTCGTCGGCGCTGGCGCACGCAGCGACATGCTGAGCGTCTCGATGCCACTCGGTGATCAAGTCGTCGATCAACGCACGCTGCAGAAGCACAAGGCCGCGCACGCGACCAGCGACCTGCTTTACAAGAACGCGCTCTATGACCAGACGCGCACGATCTTCAGTGGCCTCATCATCGTGGACGAAGGTGCGCACTACACCGACGCTTACCAAACCAATCGCAACCTGCTCAACAGCAAGGAAGCCGAGGCGAATTCAATGCCCGGCCTTGAGATCAACGCGGACCAAGTGAAGTGCAGCCATGGCGCGACCAGCGCTCCGGTAAGCGAGGATGAACTCTTCTACCTCAAAGCCCGCGGCATCTCCGACGGCGAGGCACGCAAGCTCATCGTGCTCGGCTTCATCGAAGACACCGTCACCCGCATCGGCCATGCCGAGGTGGAAGCGATGGTGTGCGAGCGCATCGAAGAAAAGTTCGCTCGGATTTCCTGAGTTCAAACATCGAAGCCGTCTAAGCAAAGGCTTGAACGGACGGTCAGGAACTGGCAATCTGCCAGCCATCCTGGCTGCCATGCATCTCGCCCACCTCATCCGTATTGTCCTCGTTACTGTTGGCTGCCTTGCGATGTCGGGCCTTCCGTCCATTGCGCAAACTCCTCAGGAACTGGTGAACATCGCACAGGCGTGGGATGGCAAGATGGCCCCGGAAAAAGCGGTGCCATTGCTGAAGCAAATCGTTGAGGTGCTAACGAAGGAAAAACCCAGCCCGCTGCTGCACAACATGCTGGCTCAGTTGGCGGCCAACCTGGAGTTCGTCAATGACATCGACGAAGCTGACCGCACCTACTCGCAATGGTCCGAGAGCGTCACGATCACCGATGGCAAGGACTCTTATGCCCACGCCGTGGTGTTGGTGAAGTGGGGCATGCTTCTGGTAACTGATCAGCGATCCGAGAAGGCGGAAACGCTTTTGAAACAGGCGCTGCCGATCATCGAAAAGAAGGATCCAGGCGGCCCGGACATGGTCTTCACTTTGCAGCAGTTGGAAGGTGTGGCCATCCATCAAGCCAAGTGGAAGGACGCCGAGGAACTCCGGGGCCGGTATCTGGACCTCGTCGAGAAAAAGCACGGACGCCCGTCTCAGGAACTGGCACTCGCCCTTGCCAAAGCCTCTCATGGCCTTCACGAGGAAGAGAAGCACGACGAGTGTGAAAAGCTGGCGCGTGAATCTGTCGAGTTTTTCGAGTCCAATGACAAAGCCGATACCGAGGCAGCCAGCGCTGCCTACAATGCACTCGGCACCTCATTGATGGGATTGCGCCGCTGGGCTGAGGCGGAAGCGGCTTATCAGAAGGCCTATGCGATCGACGTGAAGCACTACGGCAAGGACGACATCCGCAGCACAACGTCCGTCAACAATCTGGCCAACTCGATTACCCAAGTGGCAGACATCCAGGATGACAAGGAACGCCTTGAGAAGGCAGAGGCCATGTTTCGCGAATACATGCGGGTGGCTGAGAAGACCTTCGGATCCAATCACCCGCGTGTTGCCATCGCTCTGAGCAACATTGCAAGCGTGCTGCAACGCCGGTTCAGCTTCACCGAGGCAGAGGCTTTGCTGATGCGCGCGGTGCAGATGGAAGACCGCCTGCCCAAGAAGAGCCCAACTCGCATTCACACCAAGATCAATCTCATTGGTTCCATCATGGGACTCGGCCGATACAAGGAAGCCGAAACGCTCTGTGAGAAAACACTGACGGAAGCCAAAGAAACCTTTGGCGAAGATCATGCGCTCGTGGCCTCCGTCATGCACACGCGTGGCAACCTGCTCGTTCGTCTCGGGCGGGCCATCGAAGCTGAGCAATCCTTCTGGGAGGCGATGAAGATTCGCGAGGTTGCCCTTGGCAAGGACCACGCTGATGTAGCGCTCAGTCTCTTCAATCTGGCCAAGCTGGTGCAAGCCAGAGGCGACAACAAGAACCCCGAATCAATGCTCCGTCGGGTGGTCAAAATTGATGAGAAGGCGTTTGGCAAGGATTCGCCTCGTGTTGGTTACGACATCTTCGCCCTGGCTGATTGTTTGATGCTGCAAAAGCGCTGGAAGGATGCACGCGAGGAGATCGACAAGGTCATCACGCTGTTCGAGAAGAGCTTCGGGAAGGAACACCATTTCATCGGCGATGTGCTCATGACTTACGCCGCGATTCTTCAGCAGGAGAAGAAGCACACAGATCAGGAAAAGATTCTGCGTCGTGCCCTGGCCATCCACAAGAAAGCGCTGGGTGACAATCACAACACCACGGCCAGGACGATGATCGAACTGGCCGTCAATCTTCGAGTCCAGGAGAAGCTCAATGAAGCGGAACGCATCGCCCGCACGGCGTTCCTGATTTTCTCAAACCAATCAGGAGCCAATCGTATTCCTGCCGAGATGCTGGGCCAGATTTCAGACATCTATTTCCTGATCCTCATTGAGCTGCATTACCCACGCAATCTGATCCAGGAACGCATTGAGATGATTCACGAAGGCAACGATCCAGGGCCTCTGCCAACCTCGCGGACATAAGCCCCCACGATTACACGGCCCCACGATTTGTGGAACCTGACAACGTGTGCGCCGGGAGCCTGTCAGAAGGCATCCGTGAACGCTCCCGCCTCCTCCCCTTCGCCCCTGCTGCGTCAATTGCCTGCGGGCTTTGATGCCTTGCACTGTGAGTTTGAAGACGTGCTCTTCTGCCTGCCTGTCGATCTCACGTTGAATGGCGAGACAACGAGTGCGTGGCTGATGGTGAGTGAGACAACGTGCGCCGTCGCTGCCATGCAAGCAGATGCCGTCATGGTGCAGTCGGGTCCGTTTCACCTCGATCATGCGGACAAGGCACGACTGCTGCAAACGGTAGGCAGTGCGTTTCTACAGCTTCGCATTGATGGCGTGTATGTGAACGTCGCTCGTTTCAGCAATGGCCTTCGCGAAATGCACGGGCGTGGTGTGACGCAGATCAAGCGACTGCTCGCTGGTGATGCTTTTCAAGATGAAGCTCTCACGAGCAAGAGTGAGACCATCTGCTCGGACTGCGGCATGGCCTTGCCCGCAGCAAAGGCACCCTGCCCGCGATGCACGCGAAAGGGCGGCATCTTCACGCGCACGCTCGGATTGATGCGACCCTACTGGAGCAGCATTCTGATGCTGCTCGGAGCGATGATCGTGGGCGTGGCGCTCGATTTGGTGCCACCAATCCTGACCCGCTACCTCGTGGATGATGTGATCACGCCAAAGGCGAACCTGCACTGGCTGCCGTGGATTCTCGGCGGGTTGGTCGCGGCAGCATTGTTCAGCACGGCTCTCAATGTGCTCATCGGCCGCACCACGAGTTTCGTGGGCACTCGCATCACGAAGGAACTGCGTGAACGCGTGCAGACGAAGTTGCTCGGCCTCAGCGTCGATTACTACAACCGCAACAGTGCAGGCTCGCTGATGAGTCGCGTGATGGGCGATGTAGAATACTTTCAGTCGTTCGTCAGCCAGGTGGCGCAGGGCTTTCTGCTCAATGTGCTGCTCGTGCTTGGCATCGGCACCACCTTGTTCGTGATGAACTGGAAGCTGGCGCTCTGGGTGATGGTGCCGATCCCCTTCGTGCTGCTGGGCACGATGATTTACTGGAAGGTCGTGTATCCGCGCTACTACCGTGTGTGGGACAGCCAGTCGAAGATGTCGCAATCCCTCCATGGTCTGCTGCAAGGCATTCGTCTGGTAAAGGCCTTCGGCCAGGAGGAACGTGAGCAGGAGCGCTTCGCCAAGAGCGCAGCCTACGTGCAGGCATCGAAGCGTTCGCTGGAGATGAGTGCTGCCACGTTCAATCCGATGATGGGTTTCGTGTTCGGGCTCGGTGGGCTGATCGTCTGGAACGCGGGTGGTCGCGACGTGCTCGATGGTCACATCACCCTGGGCACGCTGATGGCCTACTTCGGACTGCTCGGCAGATTCTATTCGCCAGTGCAATCGCTGAGCAATTTCTCAAGCTGGGTCACAGGCTTCATCGCCGCCGGGCAGCGAGTGTTTGAGGTGCTGGAGTCCAATAACCAACTCGAACAACCCGAGCAACCCAAGACCATCAAGCGGATGCAGGGACGTATCGAGCTAAGGAACGTCACCTTTGGCTACGATCCGTATGCGCCGATTCTGAAGAACGTGAACCTCACCATCGAGCCCGGCCAATTCGTCGGCATCGTAGGCAAGAGCGGCAGTGGCAAGTCCACGCTCGTGAACCTCGTGTGCCGCTTCTACGATCCGCAGGAAGGTCAGGTGCTTATCGACGGCGTAAACGTGCGCGACCTCGCAGAGAACGACCTGCGCAAAGATGTGGCACTGGTGCTGCAAGAGCCGTTTCTCTTCCGCGCCACCATCGCGGAGAATATCGCCTACGGTCGGCCCGAAGCCGATCCGATCAGCATCGTCCATGCCGCGCGCGCTGCGAGTGCGCACGACTTCATTGCGAAGAAGGTGGCAGCTTACGACACACGTTTGGGAGAGAACGGCGCAGGCTTGTCAGGTGGCGAGAAGCAGCGCCTCAGCATCGCGCGTGCGCTGCTCACTGATCCGCGGGTGCTAATCCTGGATGAAGCCACTTCATCCGTGGACACGGAGAGCGAGCAGCAGATTCAGGAAGCCCTCGCGCACGTTTGCAAAGGACGCACCACCATCGCCATCGCGCACCGGCTCAGCACCTTGAAGAACGCCGATGTGATCTATGTCGTCGATGATGGTCGAATCGCCGAGCACGGCACGCACGATGCGCTAGTCGAGAGCAACGGCATCTACGCGAAGCTGGTGAAGATCCAGACTGAACTCAGCCGTCTCGAAGCCGCCTAATTCACCCCCGCTATGAAGTCGAACATCATCCCTTTCCACGCTCCCACATCGAGCGTGACGGTCCGCCGCCTGCACGCGGACACCATCACGCTGACTCGCGACTCTCATGCGATGCTGACCTGCACGATCTCAGGCGATGCATTGCCATATCGTGGTGTGTGTGCCCTGCTGCTGTTCCCCATCTCACGCCCTGACGAATGGGTCTCGCTACGCTTCACGGATGCGACGGACAAGGACCGCGAGATCGGCATCATTGAGGACCTGCGCGCCTTTCCCGAAGATACCCAGCAACTCATTCGCGAAAGCCTCGCCCGGCATTACCACGAGCAGAAAATCGTGAGCATCGTGAGCATCCAGCAGCGCTACGGGCAGCTCTTTTTCAAGGTGCGAACTCAACGTGGCGAAGAGGAGTTTGTCACACCTTGGCGACAAGACCGCGCGGAAGACTGGGGCACCTCGGGGAGGGTGCTGCTCGATGCGCTGAACAACCGCTACCTCATCCCTGACATGAATGCTCTCAAACCCCGCGAACTGCGTCTGCTCCGAACTTACATCTACTGGTAACTCAACGATGATCGCTGCCGCGTGCGGCGGCATGGCCGACTTTTTCGAGACCCAGTCATTGGGAGGTGACTGAACTTCTCCGTCGGCAGGCTGCCGCACCCTTCAGCGATCATCCGCTCTCCGAGCACAGCACCTGGACACCACGCCCGCCCTAGATCTCACCAAAAGTCTTTTCGCGCACCTTGACGATGGCGGTCAGCATCTTGTCCGCCTCTGCACGCGTCTTTCCATCCAGGCTGGAGGCGGCTCGATTGTAGCGACGATAGAGCAGCTTCAAGCGATCACGAATCTGATCCTTGTTCATCTTGGGCTCAATGCCGCAGAGCTGCTCGGGCGTCTTTTCAGGCTCTGGAGCAGGTGCTGGCGGTGCCGCGATTTTTTTGAGCGTAGATTCAGCGGGAGCCTTCTCGGCTTTGGCCGCTGGCTTCACTTCGGCTGCCGGAGCGGGCTTGACCTCAGGTGCGACAGGTTTGGCAGGAGCGGTCTGGCGCTGAAGCGACTTGGAAATGGACTGGAGAACCTTCTTGAACATGGGGATCGGGAGGGTGTGAGGTTACTCGATGCGCATCTGGCGCAGGAAACTGCTGCGGCGTTTCAGCTCTTCGTCGGAGAGCACACCCGCACCTTTGTAAGACACTGCGACTTCGCGACTGCGGCCAGATTGTTTGTCCACCACGAGAGCGCGCACGCGCTGGTTCTCGTCGTAGCTGAAGGTCACGGCGACCTCGCAACCCTTCGGACGATTCGGCGGCACTTCCAGCGTGATGCGGCCAATGACATCGACATACTTCGGATCTTCGTCCTCACCCTGGGTGATATCGACTTCGATCACGCGCTCGTTGTCCTCGCTAGTCACATACATCTGCGTGCGGCTGCACGGAATGGAGGAGTTCTTGGGAATAACGATGGAATTCTGCACCTTCTCCTCGCCGGTGGCCGCGTTGTAAATCATGGCCAGCGTGCCGTAACTCTGATTGCACACTTCCTGGATGCGGGCGGATTTCTTGGCGAACAAGGCAGCGCCGAGGGCCACGCATTCGTCCACGTTGCCACAGGATTTGGGTGACTTGCCAAAGTGCTTTTCGAGCATCTGCTTCACCTTCGGAATGCGTGACGATCCACCCACGAGCACGACGTGGTCGATGTCGCTCGGTTTCAGCTTGGCAGAGTCCAGCGCCTGCTCCACGAGCATCAGAGCGCGGGTGATCATGTTGCGGATCAGTTTTTCAAACGTCTCGCGAGTCAGATCAATGCGAGCGAGGCCAGAGGTGTCGTTGCCGATGGTGTCTGACACGCGCTGGAGTTTGGACAGCATCTTTTTCGCATCCTCAGCGGCGTGTAGGGAGCGGCGACGCTGGCGCTCATCATTGAAGAGCGCCGCACTGACCTGCTTGCGATACTGCTCATCGTAAGCCTCGAGCAGAATCTCATCAAAGTTGCTACCGCCGAGATGGCGCGCACCTTCAGAGGTGAGGATGCGGATGTTGTCACCCACCACTTCGAGGATGGTCGTGTCCAGCGTTCCGCCACCCAAATCAAAGACCAGCACGCGGCCCTGCACACCCTGGCTGTGGGCGTAGTAAACAGCGGCAGCCGTCGGCTCGTTCACCAGACGCCGCACCTTCAGCCCGGCCATCTCAGCCGCTGCGATGGTGCTCTTGCGGGCGAGTTCATTGAAGTTCGCGGGCACCGTGATCACCACTTCATTGATGTCGCCCACGATCTTGGAGCAGTCGCGTTTGAGCTTCGAGAGAATGAGCGCGGAGATCTCGGACGGAGTCCAGTCCTTGCCATCCATCTTGATGATGTGCTCGGGGTCATCCATGTAGCGCTTCACCTGGAAGATCGTGCGATCAGGATCGCCGCCATCGCGAGCGGCGGTGCCCACGAGCTTCACATCTTCATGCGAATCAAAATAAACCACGGAGGGCGTGAGGCGCTCACCGTCAGCATTCGGGACGATTTCAGGGTTGCCGTCTGCTTTGAGGTAGGCCAGCCCGGAGAGCGTGGTGCCAAGGTCGATGCCAACAAATTCAGCCATAAAAAGGAGGGAGGGAGTGGAGGGACTTTAGCAGAAAATCTAGCGACTGGAGGTTTTTACTTCAACCTTCCTCAAAACAACTTCGCGCCCTTCTGCTGGCGCATAAACAAAGCCAGGTCGGAAACTCGCTACCACGCGGGGCTTGGCGTCGCCGGATTCGCTTTCGATCACGGCGATGCGCTGGCGCAAAGCGATGTCGATCTCCGTGTTCGGAGGCACATCAAATTCGACCACGCTGTGCTGGTGCAGGATGTCTTCGAAGGCGGCGCGCAGCGTGCGGAGCTGCTGGTCCACACCGCCATTCTGACCGGCGTAGCGTTGGATCAGCATGTCGATCAAGTCGATGCGCTTGATGAGATCATTGGCGAACATCATCACCGTCGCTTCATCGCTGGCGAGGCCACGGCGCAGGGACTCGTGCTTCTCTTCGAGTTCTTCCAGTTGCCCGCGCAGACGGCGGTCGATCTCCTGAAGCTGGCGCACCTGGGTGTCGATGGCGGCGAGTTCCTGATGGCGGGGCTCCAGGCGTGCGATCTCGCGACGAGCCGTCTCGGCCCGGGTGATCGCTTCCTGCTCCATGCGATTGAATTCCGCAATGCGGCCTTCCACATCAGCCAGCGCCATCTTGGTTTTCTCCTCGGCGTAAGTGCCATCGCGCTTGAGCTTCTCCACGCGTTGCGTCTCGCGGCTCACTGCCTCCTGCAACGAGCTGATCTTCGCCTGAAGGGCCAGTTCCTGCTGGCCGGCTTCACGCAGCGTTCTCGTGGCATCGCGCTGGCGATTCTCCAGTTCACGCACGGCTTCGGCCAAAGACAAAGCCTTGGTGCCCACCATCTCTTGCAGGGTTCGCTCAGCGGATTGCAGCTTGTCCAGCTTGGCATTGAGATCCACATCGAGCACGCGCACCTGCTCCTTCTTCGCTGCCAGTGACTGCGTGAGACGAGCTTCCTCGCTTTGCAAGACGGTGACCTGCTGGGCCTTCGTTTTGACCTCATGGTCCGCGCTGGCCGCCATCTGATGGAGCTGGCGGGAATGATCATCGCGCTGGGCAACGAGGCTGGCGATGGCCGCTGTGAGAGTGGTCACTTCAGCGGAAAGCTGCGGGATGCCAGCCCTCACGCGATCTTGCTCGGCGAGCGTTGCTTGCAGCATCGCATGAGCCTCTGCTGCTTTCGTCTCCGCTGCGGTCAGCATCAGTTCAGTGGCCTTGAATCTTCTATCGGCATCAGCAGCACGAGTCTCCTCGGCCTGCGCGCGGCGAGCGTGTTCGTCTGCGGCGGCGCGGGTGGAAGAAGCCTCAGCATCGAGCGCCGTCAGTTCTTTGCGCGCCTTGTCTTGCTGCTTGGCCAGATCCGCCAAAGTTTTCTCTTCGAGCAAACGCAGCTTCTCCGCATCGGCGAGCGCCTTCGTTGCATTGGCCACACGGGCTTCGAGATCGGACAGCTCGGCAAGGCGTTTCTCGGCAGCCGCCAGTCTCTCGGCAGACGTCGCAAGACGTGCTTCCGTGCCTTCGAGTTCCTTTTGCTTGGTGGCAGAATCGGCCTCAAACGTTGCCCGCTTGTCCTTCATCAACCTCTCAAGGCTGGCCGACTCCGTGCGGAGCGCAGCGGTCGCATGTTCGGCTTCTTTGCGAGCCGCCTCGGCCTGCTGCACAGCGGCTTCCACCTGCTTCTGCTGCTCGATGGTGCGGGCGAGCATCGACTTCGCGGTCTCAAGATCGCCCGATGTCATCGTGAGCGATTGCTGCGCAGTGGAGGACTCGGATTGCAGCTTCTGGAAGATCGTGCGTTGTGCCACCACTTCCTTGTTAGCCTGATCGAGTGATGCTTTGGCCGCTGCCAGCTTTTGCTCCGTGTCCGCAAGCTCGGCAAGCCGGGTGTCGAGCACCTGATTCTGCTGCTGGAGGCCGGCGAGAGTTTTCTCAGCAGCAGCCACTTCGGCCTGCTTAGCGGCCAGCGATTGCTCGGCAGCGGCGAAAGAGGCCTGCGTGTGAGACAAACGATTCGAATGATCCGTGTGCTGGGCCGTGAGCGCGAGCAAGGCGGCATCGAGAGCGCTGTGCTTGGCAGTGAGTTGATCGTGATCCTCAGCGCGCTGCGCAAGCTGAGCTTCCAGATCGGCCAGCTCGATATGTTTCTCCGAACTTTGCGTCACCACCGCACTCAACTGCGACTGCGCCGTTGCCAGCTCGGCTTGCGTTGCCTTGAGCTTCGCTGTCGCTGCCGTCAGATCATCTGCGACGGTTTGCAACTCCGTGCGAGCAGCAATGGTCTGATCGCTCAGGCGATCCAGCGTGGCCTGCTCCGCCTTCACCGAGGCCTGGGTGTCCGCGAGTTCCTTTTGCGTCGCCGCGAGCGATTCGCGAGCTTGCTCATGACGAGCCTCGGCCTGCTTTGCGAGCGCTTCCGCTTCTTCGCGTTGACGCGTCAAGGTCCGCACCAGGGAACGCTGCGCCGCGCCCACCTCGCGATCATTGGCCAGCTCCTCATTGATGGCTGCCTGCTCGGCGCGCAGCGCTTGAATGGCCGCAGCCAGTTCATCCTTCTGGGCGCTGATCGTCGAGTGATGATCGTCGAGTGCCTGGATCGCATGGGTGACGCTGGCAAAGGCACCCGCACCACCGGCCAATGCCAGGAGCTTCTCGCCCAAGGTGGACTCGTGCTGCTGAAGCGATTGCACACGCCCACCGAGATCGGCCAACTGTCTGGCGTGGTCAGCGGAAGCCTGCTCAAACTCCGCCCGCTTCGCCGCGAGCGAAGCCTCGACGGCGGCGACCTCGGAATGCAAGGTCTGCAACCGCGCGGACTCTGCCTCGGTGGCGGCTTTGGCTGTGGCAATCGACTTGGCACCCTGCTTCTCCAGGTCCAGCAAACGCTCCTGACTGGCCTCGATCTGATCGCGCAGACCGGCAAGCTCCGCATCCAGGGCCACACGCTGCTCCACCAGTGCGGCGATGGCCTCGCTGGTCTCGACGGCACCCGCCTTGGCACCGACGATGCGCGCCGTCTCGGCCTTGTCGGCTTCGAGTTGTTTGCGCGTCGCCTTGAGCGTGGTCTCCGTGGTCGCGAGATTCTGTTCCAGCTTGGCAAGTTTGTCCGCTGCCTCCTTTTCGGTGGCGGCTTGTGTCTCGATGGCTTTGGCCAGAGCGGACTCGGTGCTGGCCACTTCCTTCTGGAGCTTGGCGAGCTTCTCACTCGTGGCCTTTTCGGCTGCGGTTTGCTGCTGAAGCGATGCGGCCTTTGCCTCGCCATCCTTCAGCAAGGCGGCGAGCCGTTGCTCGGCGGCGGCGATCTCCTTGTTGAGCGCGGCTTGTTGTTCGGCGGCAGTGTTGGCAGCCTTTTCGCGATCCGCGTCGAGCTGCTGGCGAGCCGTCGTCAATGCCGCCTCGGCAGTGGCCAGTTCGGACTGGAGCTTGGCGAGCTTGTCCGCCGTTTGCTTCTCGGTCGTCGCCTGCTGTGCCAGCGCTGTGGCCTTCGCATCGTGATCCTTCTGCACGACAGCGAGCCGCTGCTCCGCTGTGGCAATTTCCTGGTTGAGCGCGGCCAGTTGCTCGTTCGCCAGCTTGGCTGCTTTTTCTCGGTCAGCCTCCAATTGCTGACGAGTGGTGGCGAGCGAGGCCTCGACGGCGGTGAGTTCCTTTTGAACCTTCGTCAGTCTTTCGGTCGCTGATTTCTCGGCGCTGGTCTGGTGCTCCAGGGCTTGCGTCTTGACGTCGCTGTCTTTCTTGAGCTGGGACAGGCGTTTCTCGGCGGCTGAGATTTCCTTCTGGATCGCAACCAACTGGTCGTTGGCACCCTTCGCCGCCTTGTCGCGCGTGGTCTCCAGCAGTTGTCGCGCAGCAACGAGCGCGGTCTCGGTGCTCGCGACCTCGGCCTGCTTCTCCGCCAACTGCTTCGCAAGCGCAGCGGCCTGAGTTTCGGAGTCCTTCTGCACGGAAGCCAGCCGGGCCTGAGCGCTCTCGATTTCCTTCTGAAGCCCGGAGAGCTGATCATTGTCAACGGTCAGCGTCTTGGCCTGATCATGGGCGCTGGCGAGTTTAGCTTCCGCAGCGGCCACCTCGGCCATGACGCGAGCAAGTTTTTCGGATGCAGACTGTTGTTCGGCTTCCTGTTTCTGAACCAGAGCCGAGGCTGCCTCGGAGCGTTGCTTCGAGACCTCGTTCAGCTTGCCCTCTGCTGTGGCGATCTGATCGCGAAGCAGGGCGAGCTTGTCTGCGGCCTGCTTTTCCTCGGTGCTGTGCTTCTTGACCAGGGAGGACTTCTCATCGGCATCGCGCTGGAGGCTGCCCAGGCGCACCTGCGTGGCGTCGATTTCCTTCTTCAGCGTCGCGAGTTGCGTAGCGGCTGCCTTTTGATCTTTGCTCTGCTGCTCAGCGGTGGCGAGTTCAGCCCGGGCCTTGGCAAGGTCGGCCTGCACGATACTGAGATCGGCCTGGGTCTTGACGAAGGTCTCGGCTTGCTTGCGCTTGGCCTCCAGTTCCGCATCGGCGGTGGCGAGGTCTTTTTTCCGCGCTTCGAGCTGGCTCGAAACGGCGACGAGTTCATCGCGGCGTCTTGTTTCGGCAGCGATTTGGTCGCGGAGCTTTTCGAGTTCCTGCTTCAGCGTCGGAGTCTCATCGCGCACGGGTGCGGCCGGCGCGGGCGTCATCTTCACCGTGGGGGGGGGCATCGGTGCGGCCGGAGTCGGCAGCATTCGCGAGGGCAGGGTGATGTCGCTCGTTTTTTCCGCAGGGCCTTCGGCTGGAGCCACGGGCTTGGTGATGTGAGCTGGAGGCGCGGGCACCTTGGGCGAGACCGTGGGCACGCTCTCGGTGTCACCACGGCGGCCATCGGGACGCGCGGGCATGCCCTTGCCTGTGGCGGCTGCGGTGGACGACGCTGCCTTCGCTGTATCGGCGGGTGCGAGACCTTTGGGCGCTCGCTCGCGGAAGCGGGCTTCGAGCTGGCCGAACTGCACACGATCACCACCCTTGAGCCGTGAGCGCTCGACGCGCTTGCCATTGAGGAAGGTGCCGTTCGACGACTTCAAATCCACGACCTCGTAGGCACCATCGGGCTGCTTCAAAAACTCGGCGTGAAAGCCGGAGATGAAGCTGTTGTCGATCACGATGTCGTTCTTCGAATCTCGACCTATGGAAAGTCGCTCGTCGAGGAGATCGAAGACGAACTCATTACCGTCATTAAGGTTGAAGGCCAGATAAGGCATGTGCCAAGGAGGGAAGCGCGGCCTTGAAAATACGGCTGGAAGGACTTTGAATCAAACTTTATGAAGGTTTGTTCAGTCGCCCAGTGAGATGATTGCGATTGTTAGCAACTGCCGCACTCACTGTGAACGACTTCGACCAAGGCCTATGACACTTCATTTCTTTTCTAGTGGGAGAACAGCTCTGGCAGCTCTCAGCATCCTTCTCTCCAGCTGCATCACCGCAGCGCCGACCGTTACGGCACCCGCGACCAGCCTTTCACCAGCACAAATCCAGCGCATCGGCCAACGCATCTGGCAGAACGAATGCGCTGGCACCGTGGCCGGACTCACGAGCTGGAATGAGGGCGAAGAGTTTGCTTCCCTCGGGATCGGGCACTTCATCTGGTATCCCAAAAACTACGAAGGCCCCTTCGAGGAGAGTTTCCCGCCACTGGTTCGCTACTTGCAGCAACGTGGAGCCGTCGTGCCCGGCTGGCTGATGCAGACTCCCGATTGTCCCTGGACCAGTCGTCGTGCCTTCGTGGCCGATGCGCAGTCAACCCGGCAGAAGGAACTCCGCGCCCTGCTCGCGGCGACTGTGCGTGAGCAAACCGAGTTCATCATGGCGCGCCTGAATGGTGCCGTGCCCACGCTCATCGCTGCGGGCGGACGCAACGTGGCCCAAAGCCATGCCGCGCTCGCGCAATCGCCGGAAGGGATGTTCGCCATGATCGATTACATCAATTTCAAAGGCGATGGAGTGAACCCGAAGGAACGCTACAACGGCCAGGGCTGGGGGCTCGCCCAGGTGCTCGGCGGCATGACCTCGCCCACGACTTCCGGCTTTGCCGAAAGCGCCAAGCGAGTGCTCGCCAAGCGCGTGAAAAACTCACCGCCTGAGCGCAAGGAATCACGCTGGCTGGCCGGGTGGAGCAGTCGCTGCGATGGCTACAAACGAGGGCTGTAGGGCGCACGCATCAAAACGATGCCGTCCTTGACGGATCAAGGACGAAGCGGCACTGTCGCGGCCCCTTTCCAACCCCCAAAAAACCTATGGCCGACGAAACATCCCTCCTCCTGCTCAAGCCCGACTGCATCGCCAAGAACCTCTCCGGTGAGGTCCTGCATCGCCTGCTGGCCCAGGGCTTCCGCATTCGTGGCATCAAGATGATCCAGCTCACTGATGAGCTGCTGAAGGATCACTACTCGCACATCGCCGACAAGCCTTTCTTCCCTTCCGTGGCCGACTTCATGAAGAGCAAGCCCGTGATCGCCCTCGCCCTCGCGGGTGACAATGTGATCGCCAAGGTGCGCGATCTGCTCGGACCCACCGACTCGAAGGCCGCACCGAAGGGCACCATTCGTGGCGACTACGGCGAGGACAAGATGACCAACATCTGCCACGCCTCCGATTCTCCTGAAGCCGCTGCCGTCGAGCTGAAGCGCTTCTTCAAAGACGGCGAAGTGTTCGACCTCTAGGCCGCACAAAATTTAAAGTCCTGAAAGGACGAGATAACAAAGCCCAGGGCGAAACCCTGGGTTTTGTGTTTTCGGTATTGAGCCCTGAAAGGGCGGGACACACGCAGTAAGGCTGTCTCGCGCTTTTAGCGCTCCAAACGTTTCGTGCTGCAAACCCAGGGTTGCACTCGTGCCTCGTTCACCCTGGGCTGTGATGTCTCGTCCTTTCAGGACTTGAACAGCGCCCCGCTTATTCGTAGAGGCGCTTGCTCACGCTGGTCTCGGCTTTGTTGAAGGCTTCCACCTTCTCTTTGAAGCCAAAGCCGAGGGTGATCACGTCGGCGGCGACGGTGAAGGCACGCCAGCCTTCTTCTTCAAGATTTGCACGCGTGTCGAGCATCGCGGGCATCATGGCGAACTTGCCATGCTTCACGGCGGCGGCGGCGACACGCTTGCGGGCGGCGACGACTTGCGGGTCGTTCACCTGGCCGGGCTTGCCGATGAGATGGCTGAAGTCGCCGGGACCGAAGAGCAGGATGTCGAAGCCCTGGACCGCCGCGATTTCCTCCACGTTTTCGAGAGCTTCCGGGCTCTCGATTTGCAGGATGATGAACTTCTCGCGATTCGACTGCGCGCAGTAGTCGGCGGTGCCGATTTGGCAGAACAGGCCATCCATGTTGCCGCCGTCGATCGGGCGTCGGCCCAGCGGACCGAAGCGGCACATCTTCACGATCTCGCGCGCCTCATCAGCGCTGCCCACATGCGGCACCATGATGCCGGTCGCGTCCATCTCGAAGGGCTTCACGTAGTCGCTGTAGCTGCCCTTCGCGACGCGGATGATGGTGTCCATGTTGTAGAGCTTTGCCGCGCGCACCTGGTGCTCCAGATTCAGCCAGTCATTCGGCACATGCTCGTTGCAAAGCCACACCGCACTGGCTCCGGCGAGGCCCGCCAGCTCCACCACGCGCGGGTCCATCAGATTGAGTTTGAGCACGGGAGCGCTCGCACCGGAGCGGAGTTCTTGCAGCAGTCGGCTGGGTCGCATGTTCATGGGTGCGCGAAGGTGAGGAAGATTCGCTCCGTGGGAAATGAAATCTCGGCCTCCATCCGAGTTCGCTGGGGTTGATTTGAAGGCTCATCCAAAAAAGAAGCTGGAAGGGCGAAGCCCTAGCACACCTCTCCGGGGTCACAGACCCCGGCTTCAACGGGTCGCGCCGCCTGGGTTGAAGCCGGTCCTCTGTGAGGCCGGAGAGGTGTGGAGCCGGAAGGTCCAGCGGCATCCAAAACCGGGTTTTCGGGAGTGCCCTTTTGTCGTTTCGATCCTTTTCGTCCTTCGGAATGACGAAAAGGAAAGGAACGACCGAGAGGCTGTGATTTACACTCACCCTCCCCAAGGAATGACTCGTTCAGCCAAAAACATGTTCTGTTAAACCAGCGCGCGTTTTCGTAGCTTCAGCGATTCCATCCGCATGAAAGCCACGTCGCTCAGCCTCCTCGCCCTTGCCTTCGCCACCGTCGTTCATGGGGCTGGCAAGGAACTCACCGGCACCTACCTCCCTGCGGACACCACTTGTCCTTCGCCGGAAGAAGCCCGCGCCAAGATGACCGTGCCCGAGGGCTACCGTGTCGAGTGCTTCGCGCACGAACCGATGGTGCAGAATCCCGTCGCGATGACGTGGGACACGCGTGGCCGCCTCTGGGTGGTGGAGGCCTACGAGTATCCGAACGGCACGGAGCTGCCGGTCGAGAAGCGCCCCTTCGGCGGTGAAGCCAAGGACGACCAGTATCATACCATCCCACCGCAGTGCATCGCCCCATCTGAAATCTCAAATTTCAAATCTCAAATCCCACGCGACCGCGTGGTGATTCTCGAAGACACCGACAACGACGGCGTCGCCGACAAGCGCACCGTCTTCGTCGAAGGCCTCGATCTCGCCAGCGCGATCATCTGCGGTGACGACGGCATCTACGTGGGCCAGCAGCCACACCTCATTCACTTCCGAGACGCCGATCACGACGACAAGCCGGAGCAATGGCGTGTGGTCCTCACCGGCTTCGGTCGCGAGGACACGCACGAGTTGGTG